>PMAK01000209.1 GCA_003153655.1 Phycisphaerales bacterium | reverse complement strand
ACGCCGCTGGAATCGTTGCAGTTGGCTTTTTTACGTTTCTTCTTTCGCGACAATATGTACTGAATCTGCGGATACACAGGATACAGAAAGTTGTGTAAAGGTCAATTTTTATTTGTGCGGAAGCAACGTTGCGCGCGTTGGCTGGTCGATTAGCAGCGGGGCTTGATAAGAGGTGTAGGCGTCTATAGACTTTTGGCCGTATCGCGGGTGTAGCTCAGTGGTAGAGCNNTCGACCCCCTTCACCCGCTTTTGACGTAAGACACGCCGAACGCTTTAGTAAGCGTACGTGCCCAGCGTAGGGCGGCGCGGCCAGAGACCTGTGGAAAAACCGTAGTATACGGTTTTACCTCGTCGGAGCCGCGTATGCCCAAACTCATTTCTCACATTCCGAAGCTCTGTCATCACAAAGCTTCAGGCCTAGGTTACATAACCATCCAGGGCCGCGACATTTATCTCGGCATTTTTTGCCTCAGCTGCTTGTCGCGCGGAATACAATCGTCTGGTCGCTGAGTGGCTGGCTGGTGGCCGGCGTCTTCCAACCGATCCGCAGGCCACCACTATCGCCGAGTTGGATCAGTCGCTTCTGGCTAAGCCGGAGGAGTTGCAGAAGCAAATCGGCGGACTCTATTCGCAGGCCCAGACCGCGCTGGATCTACAGGCCAATGCGTTGGGCGATCCGCAGCCCCCGCGCACCGGTCACAATGGTCGGCGGAACAGCGGCGACCGCCATAACGGACACGATGACCGGCGGAATGCCGCGATGACCGCCAGCCAGCGCCAAGTTGCCCGAGCAGCCTTGACTCATAATCCGAGTTCCCTCTTGCGAGGGCGCGGGAATCAGTCCCATTCGAACCGCCGTGGAAGCGACCGCCATGCGGAGTGTGTTAACCTGACCGCTCGGCATTTGTTTCAACATTTCAAGGACGATGGACCTCAATTCCTCATAGCTGATGTTCAATTGAGCTTCCTGATACATGGGCTGCCCTCTTGTTTCTGTGATCATCCGCGGGGGTGATTTCACCGCATTTGCGGAGAGCGATAAGTTGTATCCCGTCTGCGCAAACACTCCAGCCCGGCGTCATTAAAGCGGAAGCTGAGGCGATATCGGTTTCCTCACCGGCCCGCGGCATACCGAGATGTGGGACTGGAAAACCACACGCTGGTGCGGCACTTCAGGGCCTAACCGGCGATCATGCATCTCAACTCCCAACCGCGATTACGGCTGATAATGGCGAGATTACAGGCCGTCAGCCTTATGGGATTTGCATTATATAGCTCTCCATAGCGCGCCGATGAGTTTAGCGTGATTGGCTACCTAAAGATGCTGTGCTTCAGCCGATAGCGTTGCTCTTTTTTGCGTGAATGAGACTCCTCTGTATTCGCGTGTAACGAAATTCACCCAACGCTTACGCTCCATGATGAGCGCCCGGCCGCGAACGCGCGCCATCCGCGCGATTCTGGAACCACTTGAGCGGCGAATCCTGATGACGGGGAACGCCACCCAGCTGGTTTATGCCCAGCAGCCCAGCAACGTTACGGCGGGCGCGGCCGAGAATCCGTTCATCGTGGTGGACGTGGAGGATCAAAACGGGAGCATCGTCACCACCGACAATTCGACCGTGATGATTGCACTGGCCAGCGGTCCCGGCAGCGTAAGCGGCACGCTGGCCGCCGCGTCCGTGAACGGCGTGGCCACGTTCAGCAATGTGAAGTTCAATGCGGGCGGCAACTACACCCTAACCGCCAGTGACGGCGGCCTGACCTCCGCAACCTCCAACAGCTTCACGGTTACCGCTCCCACCCTGGCGGCTCCGTCCGGCCTGACGGCGACTGCTTCGGGCAGTTCTTCCGTAGCGCTTAGCTGGACGGACAACGACAATTCCGCCACCGGCTATACAATTCTGCGTTCCGTCAACGGCGACAGCTACACCACTTTGGCAACCCTCAACGACAGCAACAGCGCTTCCATTTGCACCTTTACTTTTTCCGATGCCTCCGGTGATGCGGGAACCATAACGCTAAATTGTGTGCCTTCCGGTTTGGGTGATGGAAGCGTATGGGCCACGAGCGGTTCCCTGACGATCACGAGCAGCAGCGATACCACCGACGTGCCGCTGGGCGTCTATCCGCTGATTGCCGATTCCGCCCCATCTTTGTCCCAAAGCCCAAGCCCCACTGGAGCATTCAATATCGACAATCTTATCTATCCCGGCAACAACGCCGCGCCGGGGGGATCAGCTTATCTGACGGATGGTGGAATTCTTTTTGGTAAAGGGGGCGGCGCAATAGAGATCAACATCTGGGGCAATGGTGGTGGAGATTATGCATTTTATGGAGGGTACAGCTCCTCCGATTATCCCATTACAGTCGGCAGTGGCGGAATAATACCCGCGCTGGCGATGTTCAGCAGTGCTTCGAGCTACACCGACTCAACCGTGACCGTCGGAAATACCTACGCCTACGAAGTCGTGGCATTCAATGCGACCGGCGCCTCGGTCCCGTCGGCATCCACCCAGGTAACCATTCTGGGGCCGGCATCGAAATTGGTTTACGCCCAGCAACCAAGCAATGTGACCGCCGATGTTGCCGAAAACCCGTCGATCATTGTCGATGTGGAGGATCAATACGGCAACATCGTCACCACCGACAACTCGACCGTGACGCTGGCCGTTGGCAGCGGTCCGGGAAGCGCAAACGGCACGTTGACCGCCACGGCGGTGAACGGCCTAGCGACATTTAGCAACGTGATATTCAATACTGCCGGCAACTATACATTGACGGCCAGCGACGGCAGTCTGACCTCGGCGACCTCTATAAGCTTCGCGGTTAATCCAGATGGAACCACCTCCGCGGTGACTTCCTCCGCAAATCCCTCCGTCTTTGGCGAATCGGATACCTTCACCGCGACCGTCACCGCTAACGCGCCGGGTTCAGGTATTCCGACGGGCATGGTGACATTCCTGGACGGCTCCGCAACTCTCGGCACCGAAACGCTGAATAGCTCTGGCGTGGCGACGTTCAGCACGTCGGCGTTGACGGTCGGCAGTCATTCAATCACTGTCGTCTATGGCGGGGNNGGGGACACCGACTTCATCACGAGCGCGTCCGCAGCCGTGACGCAGGTCGTCGACCAAGATGGGACCACATCCCTCGTCGTATCGTCGGCCAATCCTTCGGTGTTCGGCCAATCGGTGACGTTCACGGCGACGGTCATCGCGAACGCTCCGGGCTCGGGCATCCCCGCCGGCACCGTGACCTTCATGGATGGATCGACAACTCTGGGCGCCGGAACGCTAGATGGCTCGGGTATTGCGACCTTCCAAATGTCTGGTTTGGTGGTCGGCAGTCACTCGATTACCGCGGTTTATGGCGGCGATACCGACTTCACGGCCAGCACATCATCGGCAAGCAGTCAGACAGTGAATCAGGACGCCACCACGTCGGTTGTGGCTTCCTCCGCTAATCCCTCGGTGTTCGGTCAGTCGGTGGCCCTCACAGCGACAATCAACGCAAACTCGCCCGGTTCCGGTATTCCCACCGGGTCGGTGACGTTTTACGATGGCGCAACGATTCTTGGCAATGGATTGTTAGACTTAGGAATCGCCACCTTCTCGACTTCCAATCTGGCGCTGGGCAGCCATTCCATTAGCGCCGTTTACAACGGAAGCGGCCAATATCTTTTCAGTACATCGTCGGCATGCATCCAAACCGTAAACGCGCCGGTCGCGATAAAGCTCATGATCTCGGATCAGCCCGCCACCCTCACCGCCGGTGAAACCGGCGGCGCACTGGTTGTCGATATTACCAACAACAACGGGACCCTCGACCCCGCATTCAACTCGGACGTTGCAGTCTCCATCGTCAGCGGGCCTGCCGGTGCAAAGCTCGGCGGCACGCTCACCGCCATGGCCAGCAATGGCATCGCAACCTTCAGCGACCTCCAGATCACTCAACAGGGTACGTATGTTCTGGAAATTTCCACAAACGGCATTACGGCTGAAACAGCGCCGATCACGATTACAGCGGGACCGCCCTCGCAACTTGGCGTGACCGTCAAGCCAAGCGTCAGTTGGCAATTCGGGTCGATATCTCCCGGTATCGTGGTCGACGTGACCGATCAATATGGCAATTTGGTCACGGCCGGAAATCCAACCGTCACCGCCGCCATCGTCTCCGGTCCCGTGGGCGCGGTCCTTTACGGCACTCTAACAGTGCCGGCCACCAACGGCTACGCCCTGTTCCGCAATCTGTCCTTGAATCTGCCGGGAATGTACGGTCTGGCATTCAGCAGCGGCAACAAGGGTCCGGTAGTCGTTGACGACCTGGAAATTGTCGGAATTCCGGCCCGGCGATACTTGTTCAACGGCTTGCCATTGAGCGGGATCGGCATCCTGATGCAGCAGCAAAGAAACGCGCCAGCGACGATTAATGACGGACCGCCGGTGGTGATCGGTTCCCCCCAAGTGATGGTCTTATCAGGCCCCACCGAAATCGCCGCCGCGAATTTCAGCGATGAAATGATCGCGGGCAGTCAACTCTTTGGCGCCAACAATGTCCCAGAAACCGGCGCTAATTCCGTTCTTGAACCCGGCGCCGATAGTCTGTGGAACTTCCTGGAATCCACCTGAAGAACGCGTCGTTGCCAACGGCGGCTGATTGGGAATTCCGCGACCTATACATATAGACCGCATCCGCTTTCTTATACGGATCCTGAATAATTCTCGCGCGGAGTATGGCGCTTGTGAGGTTGCGCGACGTTGGAGAATCGTTTACAGAGTTGTCGGCTCATTCAGGGAGGCCGACGATGAGGGTGACGGAACACGACGCGGGCGACTTTCAAAAACTTGAAGAGTAACACCGATCGCTCGCGCTCGCATGGCGCCTTGTCCAAAGAGCCGGAGTGCATGAGCCCCATTGAGGTTATAATATTCTTTCCGTAGCTCTGGATCCGAGAGAACTTCCCAGGCTTCGGCGACATCAATCATTGGCGCCTCCGAACCCCCTTTGTCCGGGTGACATTCCATGGCTCTAATGCGAAACGCGTTCCTGATTTCCGCGAGGGTGGCATTGGGTTGGACATCCAGCGTTCGATAGAAGTCGTTGGAATAGTCAGCTTTCACGGCCATACCCGTCGCTTTTACGGCATGCCAGTTTTTTACGTACACCATCGACCCCTTCGTCGATAGCGCGATTTGTCGAATTCCTAAGATACGATGATCGCATTTTGCGATCAAGCGGAATCTGGGGTGACTATGAGCTGACATGGTCGCTTCGATGTTCACCGCCGCTCACGATGCGCTAGTTGCCTCGGTAGTGCGGCTGCTTCACCGGGCGAACATGACTCAGCGCGAGCTGGCCCACGCACTTGGTAGGGAACACAACCTCATCGGCCGAATTGAAACCGGCCAAAGGCGGATCGATTTGATCGAGTGGGTCTCTATTTGTCGTGCCTGCGGCGCCGATCCCGAATCCGAAACGGTTAGGCTCATTCGCTCAATCACGCACGTGGTGCCGACAAGGGGTCGTGTTGCGGGAAAGCCCAAGAGGAAATAGCTGGGGACGGGGGCTCGCCGACCGGATTGGGCAAAGCGAATGGTGGATCGCGAGAAGCGAATCCGGAAGCGGGAGGATCGATGTGGCCGAATTCATCGAATTCTGCCTCGGCTGCCGAATGGCACCGTCAGCAGCGCTGGTTGATTTGATGAAATTGCGGCGGTGAAGGCGGTCTGGCCAGACCAGCGGTTGCCGCAGGGACGCCATCGATCCACAGCGTTACTTCACACAACTGTTGACGAACCTTCCGGCCACATCTATGAGCGATCTCGACCAATGGCTGCCGGATGAGTGGAATCGCCGGAATCCAAAGCTGTCACGGTAGCGGTGCGGCGTGTCTATCGCTTATGCTTATTACGAAGCGGAGCCCCGCATGCAAATGCGGGGCTTCTTTTTTTCAACGATATGCGATGGACGTCCTCAGGGAATGAATCACTCTTTTTGACCGAGCGCCTTGAAGAGGGGCTCCAGGTGCCGTTCATAATTCCGCCAGCGGCCCACGGAGCGGGTGTAGATGGGCTGGCGAACCTGCCAGGCGCTGGCTGTCTTCACGATCCTCTCCGTCCGGTGAAAATCCAGACATGCCGCGTTCCAGGGCAAACCCAGGAAGCTGATGATGCGGCGGCTTTGTCCTTCCAGATCTGCGACCAATTCTTCGTACTGCACCTCGAGCATCTTCAACGGCAGCACTTTCAGCCAGTGGGCGATGAGTCGATCGGTATCGACGTGATGGCGGCCGCATTGAGTCAGATCGAACGAGAAGAGATTCCCGGTGCTAAACCGTTGGAAGAAACAGGAGAGGCAGGTGTCGCGAGGGTCGCGGCGGCAAAGGATAATACGCGCTGAGGGAAAAAGCGTGGCAATCAATCCCAGGTGCTCGACGTTCGCAGGCATTTTGTCGATCACGCGCAACGCCGAACCGCCAAGGACCCGCAAGCGATCCAATTGTTTGCGAGCGGCGTCCTTGATCGAACCCGGCTGCCATTGGGTGAAACTCAGTGAGGCCGCGATGTTGCCAATATCCATCAGCTCCCCAGCGCCGAACAGATCTGGATGACTGGAGGCAATCTGTTCGACAAGGCTCGTTCCGGAACGCAGCATTCCCACAATAAAGACGGGCAAGTCGGAGGGCTCGCCCCAGTCGCGCGTGCGCGCAAAGAATTCCGAGGTGAACATCGCAATTGACTCATCTACCCGATGCGCAAACTGATCACTGCTGCACGGTTCGCCAGCGACATGGCGCATCTGCGCTACCAGCGAATTGGCCCGGGCGTAGTGAGCAAATGCTTCATCGAAGCGGTCGGTCTCGTCGAGCATCTTCCCCAGGACAAACCCGAGGTCGGCGCGGTCGCCAATTGAGATATTCGTGTCATCGAGAGATGCCGTGAGCCGCGCCATCTCCGCCGGGTCGGTGGTCGCGCCCACGCTGGACATAAGGGTGTAGGCCTGAACCGCGCCCGGTTGCAGGATCAGGATTTGGCGCACGCAGTCGGTGGCCTCGGCGAACCGCCCAATATGGCGCAAGGTCTGGCCGAGGTAAACCCAACCCGAGACTGATTTGGGCGCGGTTTCAACGGCGCGGCGAAAACTCTCCACCGCCTCCGCCTCCCGGCCGCTGCGCCACAGGATCATGCCGCGCGCCTGGTGCGTGAATGCTGAATTGGGGGCGAGGGCCATGGCGCGATCCAGGGCTTTGGCCGCCTCATCAAACCGCTGCAACTCGGCCAGCGCGATGGCCAAGAAGTTATAGGCGTCGGCGTTATTCGGCTCGCATTCAGCGGCTTTCTGGAAGGCCAAACGCGCTTCCTCGAACCGATTCTGTTGGTAGAACACCCAGCCGAGATTCAGCCGAGGCGTTGGCCAAGAGGGCTCTTTCTCGATCGCCTTGGAAAAGGCGGCGATGGCTTCATCGAGTTGTCCCTTGGCCTGTAAGACGAGACCCAGATTGTCATGCGCCATGGCAATATCAGGCTGGATTCGAATCGCCTGCCGATAGGCACCGATGGCCTCATTCATTTGCCCCATGTCCTTCAGGGCATTGCCGAGATTGATGTGGGCTCCAGCATCCTTGGGATTGACGGCGATGACCTGGCGGATCAAATCCACGGCCACGTCATGCCGTCCCGTCTGATGGGCGATGAGTCCCAGATAGTGCAAGGCATCAGCGTTCCGGGGGTTCGTAGCCAGGATTTGCTGGTAGAGCTGCCCAGCCTCACGCAGCCGCCCGGCCCGGTGGTGCTGCAATGCCTGGCCGAGGGTGCGTTGGATGCGAAATTGTGCCATGGGCGTCGCAATTATATTACAGCGATTGGCTTTTCGAGCAATTCAGGGGGACATGGATCGCGAGGTCAGNNAGCCCGGGATCAATGGCAAGCGGTCACAATTCTTCTAATTGCCCGTGATTCACGGAGCGGTCCCTGTTTGACCGACCGAACGCATCGCGCCACAACGGCGATCGAGACAGATGATCGGCAACGATCATATTGATACCCTAAAGAGGTGCAGTCTGCGCATCGCTCACGTAAGAATGCAGTAATTCAGATGGAATGCATCCGCAGAGGAAGCAATTAAGCCACGTCGCGTCCTTCGCTGATGTTCATCAGTTCCGCGAATGTGTTAACGGCTGATCGGCTCTCGCTCATTTCCCATACACACTGGCGAGTGTTTTGGCGGCGTCGGCGTCTTCGAATACGGGCGTAACCTGGAATTCCAGCAGGTGTTGCCATTGCGCAATGTGCAGGGCAAGAGCCGCCTCGTCACCCTCGGAGACTAACCAGCCTGATGCCGAGCCAGGGGCGTGCCAGCGACCAATGTGGCGCAGCCCCGCGGGCGGTTGGCCGCCGGTTTTTAGAAAAGTCTCGGCGGCGGCTTTGATGTGCTGGGGGGGGCGATTTTCCAGGCGATCATGTATTTCATGGCGGGATTGTACGGCCCTATTGGAAATCCACAAATGGTCATCTTTCGGGGAAATTCAACCAAGCGTATTCGCCGAACCGTGCCCGAGCGGAATCGTCATACGCCCTCACGGCCTCCTTCTCGGTGGCGAAATAGCCGAGACATTGAGACTTCGTGAGCGATAATTTTACCCTGACAGCGAAGGCTTTCACAATTTTCACCGGTCCGGCAGCCAATCGGTGAGCGATGCCCACGCCGCATCGCTACTCTGACGGTGCCGGATTTCGCCGTTTCCAAGCATCCGGCAACCCCTGGCTGATTTGGCTGATCGGCGTGTCCGGTACGTAGACCACATCTTTTTTCTTTTGCTGAGGATCGGCATGCTGGCTCGGCATGAATAAACCACAGAGCGCTGGCCCAGATGCGTGGCGCCAGATCATTGACGGGCAGCAGCCCAGCGGGCTGACCGTGGTGGCCTACTGCCTAGAATGGGGAATCACCCAAGGTTCCTTTTACACCTGGAAACGGAGACTGCGCTTGCCGCGGAAGTTGAATCATGTGTCGGGGATTAAGTTCGTCGAGGTGACCCCGTCGAAAACGTCGGTTCCTGGAGCGATCGAGATTTGCCTGCACGGCGAGCGTCACCTCCTCAAAGCCTTTGGGCTCGGCATCATCGTCAGATAGAAAAACACCATTGCCGCGACCAACACACCCCACCCAATATCGGGATGTGTGTTCTGCACATAGCTTTGAATCGTGAGGCCCGCGTCAGGACTGAAGATCGACGGGAACTGGTGAGCCAAATCTCTTCCCCAGCGCGGCAGATCATTCCCCCACATCTGATCGAGCGTCATAACGCTGGAGGCGACGGTAAGAACAAATCCCAGCAGTGTCATCCCAAGTCCGTGTCCGATACAGATCGATGCCGTGGCCGCTGCGAAAAGCAGATAGCGCTCGTGCAGTCGAACGGGAAAGAGGAAGAACATCAGCCAGGGTGTGACCAGCGCCACCAGAAATCGAGGATCGTGCCGGCGGGCGTGGAGGCCGATCCCAATTCCGCTCAGAATCAACAGCACAAAAAAGATGCTGTCGAACAGTGTGCCGCTGGTGACATCAAGCGGCGCGGCCGGCCATATAGCGAGATGGGTAACCCATCCGTGTGAAAACGCGATCAGCGCAGGCAGGGTGAAGGCGACAGTATCGATTTCGGGCGGCCACCCAAAGCGCAACTCAAAGATGCCCGGAATATTGCTGGCCGGTCCGTAGATCAGAAAGGGGGCTTGAATCGAGGGGAAGTGGAAAGCGCAAAGCCACCAGGCGGTAGACCCATGAAATATCAGCATGCAGAGCAACAAGCCCCCGCCAAAAATCGCGGCGATGCTGTACCGCTGCCCGCGCCGTGGCACCAGCGCCGTTGATGCGGACAGAGCCGCGGCACATAGAACTCCAATCGCCCACCATTCCCGATTCCGTCGGAGTAACCATGGCCAATACGCGAGAATGAAAATCGCCGCCGCGCCAGCAGCGATATGCCACTTTTTATGTCGAAAATACCTGGCTGCCGCCACTGCTAGCGCGGTGAAATATATCCAGGTCATTGCCGGCCAGTCCGGCATCCGATTGATTGCAAACAATGTCGGCGACCAATCTCCCGGCGGCAGGACTTGTTCGAGCCGAGCGGCCTGAACTTTTTCGGGAGGAAGGTAGGTGATCATCCAGGGCGACACAATCAACCCGACGCCCAGCACCAATCCAATAATCCATCGCGATGTCGGCCCCAAGCCGCCCGAAATGAGCGCCCACAATATGAAGACCGGCACGACGGCCAGTTGCTGCCCTTTCAACATCATTCCCGTTGCAAGCACAAGCCCGCTGCAAAACCAGTAATCCAAACTCGAAAGCAGCGCGGCCAGAAGAAACATGGGGACGATCCATGTGTCCCATGTCGGCCAGCCGTAGGCATTCAGGAGCGTGTTGGGATTGAACCAGAAGAGTGTCGCCGCGATCAGTCCCTGCCAGGTCCCGTGGAGGTGTTGCAACAGCCATGACGAAGTGGTCAGAGGTTTCGTGCGGCGAACCCAGAGGCGAGTAAGAAAAAACGCGGAAATCGCCCCGATGAGATCGAGCAGGGCACCGAAGCAAAGCAACGGGAATTGAAATTCCAGCGAGCGTTTCAACTGCTCCGGCGAACCGCTGTTGCGATCCTCCGGCGGCATCGCAATATCGTACGCCTCCTCCGGAGGAACAGACGTTATCTCGGGAAAATGCCGCTGAAGATAGATAGCCCATTCTCGTACCACCAGCAGCCGAAGCGGCGAATAATCGAGAAATGTTCTCCAATCCGGCTCTTCGATCGCCATTTTCTCGTATTGATTGAGAAACCCCTCCGGCCCAACGCATTCCAATCCCCACATGCACCTGCGTTGCAAATCCGAGTGAAATCGCAGCGCATCAAAGGTGTTGTATGTCCATCGCCGAACTCGCGCACCCTGAACGATGCAAAGCGCCACCCAAAGCCCGATCAAGATCCATACCACGCTAAGGAGAAATCTTCGTTTCCGAATCGATGGGAAACCGGCAGGCGATGAATGGGCTGACGTTAGAGGCACGGCCCCCGATGCGTCGCCAAACTTCTTCTCCAAGGCTGATCCTTCCTACATATCTGTGCGCGCATCCATTTATCCGGGATTTCCCAGATGGACCTCGACCGACGAACGTCCTCGGCCGTTTTGCGTAGGATACCGGGTCTTGTGTGTCCGGCCCAACTCTTTTTGGGTTCGCAGCCACCAAAATCTCGACGATTGGGATGGCAAGCTATAGGCTGAACCTTCCTGCTGGCCGTAGGTCTCGCTCACGCGAAATTGTCCCCATTCTTCTTGGCGGCGGACATAATGGCTTTATCATGCCGAAAACGGCCGACGATTGGGCATTGCTCGACTCCTATGCGCGCGAAGGATCGCACGCGGCGTTTGGGCAGATTGTGGCGAAATACGCCGATTTCGTTTTGGCGATCGCCCGGCGGCGGGTGCGGGATATTCAGCTTGCCGAAGATGTGACCCAATCGGTTTTCATCGTTCTCGCGAGGCGGGCCGGGGGCTTGCGCGGCGGGGGTTCGCTGGCGGCGTGGCTGCATCAAACAACCCTGCTGGCGGCCGCGAACGCAATCCGATCTGAAAGTCGGCGGCTGGCGCGTGAGAAGGCCGCCGTTGAAATCGCCAGGAACTCCAGCACGAATGCCGCTCGTTCGGACGATGCGTTGCTCGATCTTGACAACGCGTTGCAACAAATCAGCCGCGGGGATCGGGACGTGCTGTCATTGCATTATCTGGAGGCCCGGCCAGTCATTCAAACCGCGCAAATCCTGGGGATATCCACCGAGGCGACTAAGAAACGGCTGACACGGGCGCTGACGAGGCTTCGGCGGAGGCTCTCAGGCAGCGTGGCGGCGACTTCGGCGACCCTATCCAGCGCGCTGGGCCACATCGCCATGCCAACGCCGGGCGCATCGTCGGTCGCGAGTGCCAACATTTTGGCCGGCGGGAGCGATGGCCGCGCGTTTACCCTTGCTCGGGAAGTGATCCACATCATGAAGATCAATGCCTTAAAACGACTATCCGTGCTAATGACCGTTCCGCTGGTCCTTGTGGTGGTGGGCGTCGGCATCGTTGCCATGATGTCAGGCCCCAACGCCAATCCCGCCTCGGCGCAGCCGGCCTCTCAACCGGTCTCGCCGCCGGTTTCCATCGATATAAAAACCGGCCCGACTCCCGTGGACGTGACCGTCGTCGACAACGACACCGGAAATCCGATCGCCAACGCGACGGTCGCAAAACTCGTTGGCATCGGCACGTTCCGTTTTGGATTGGTGCAGGTGACGACGCCGATTGCCATGGGTGTTACGGACATTCACGGGGTCATTCATCTGACCTGCGATCCCGCCCAGCGCACCGCCTTTATCGTTACCGCTCCGGGCATGGCCGAACGGGGCTTTGGGTTCTGGGGCTGTGTCCCACCCACGCAGCGCGTGGCGATGAGCCGGCCCGGCGGGACATTCAGCGGCCTCGCCTTGGATGCCACGGGCAAGGCAATTGCCAACGGTCGCGTGCGCGTGATGGTGACCGATTATCGGTTGCTGGATGCCTTCCCGTCGAAAACTTATCCGAATTTCGATTATCCGATAGACACCGCGACCGATGGCGCCGGCCGATTCAGCATTCCAGAACCCGAGGCATTCGCCAGCTCAATCGATATCCAGCAAAATGGCGCCTGGATTCCCTTGGCGCTGTCGGATAACGATGATTCCAGTGATTGTCCGCTGCGCTCCGGCACATTCGTGGGTCATCCGGTGGCGAAGGCCCCGGCACTCGCCACAGTCCCCGCCACCCAACCCGCGGGCGCGCCTGCTGTCACGATCCGCATCCACGTCGTGGATGCGGATACCGGGCTTCCCATCCAACATCCGCGGGTTTATTACGGCAAATGTATTGCAGCCAACCAACGATGCTTCACCAATTTCTATCAGGCGATCGAACCCGCCGGCAACGAACTAACCTGGTCATTCTACGGCAATAGCTGGGTCTATTTCCTGCGTGTCGAAGCCGATGGATACGCCGCCGCTCCCACACGACTCGTGAAGGCATCCGAAAAACAGGCGGACCTGGAGTTGAGGTTGAACAAGGCAAGCAATTTGGAATTGAAAATCCTCGCCCCCGATGGGAATCCGGCCGCCGGGGCTAGGGCGTATCTCTCCACTCCGACGATCACACTCGACATTGCGCCGTCGCAACCGCCCTGGCAGACCGAGCCCCCTATTGCCATCGCCGGGGCGGATGGAATACTTCGTTTTTCTCCCCCGGCCGAACCTTATCGTCTGGCGATCATTCACATCAATGGTTGGGCCGAGGTATCTCCAACCGTTGCTCCGATCCAGGTGACACTCACTAAATGGGCCTCTATTGGCGTCACCGTCGCTCCCAATGGCCGGCCCCTGACAAACGCATTTGTGCAAATAGACTCCGGCTACAAAGG
>PMAK01000297.1 GCA_003153655.1 Phycisphaerales bacterium | reverse complement strand
ATCGAGAGAAGCAAATAGCCGGGCGATCTGAAACGGCTGATTCCAGCTTGTTGATGCGGTGCCAACGAGCCCTATCCTGCTCGTGACCGTTGCCATAGCCGAAAGCAGCGTCAGCGGTTCGAAGTATGCGACGAACTGGGTCGTGCGCTGTAGAGCATCGATGTCGGCGACTCGAACCTTGTTGCTGTCAGCGAGAAAAATCAGGTCGAGTTTTGCCCGTTCCGCCGTTTGGGCAATTTCGAGATAGTGGTCGATATTGACATGAGCGTCTGCTTGCGCACGCGGATGCCGCCACGCGGCAACGTGATGTCCTGAAGGGTTTATATAGACGCCTAGATTCATTCTCCGCCGCGGCAGCATGGTGCTCTCCTTAGAAATCCGTCTTCTAGATCGGTGTAAAGTCGAGAGAGGGGGTCGGACGAGGAACCAGGCTGAATCCGGTGACCAATGCTGCCGCCCGCCCGGGTTTTTCCCCGATGACATAGTTGGCCACGACGCGGGCGACGATGCTTTTGATGACATCGACCGAGTATTTCTGCCCGATGCACAGCCGCGCGCCGCGCCCGAAGGGCATCCAGGCGCGTTTCCAATCCAAGCCTTCGCCGAATCGCTCGGGCCTGAATCGATCAGGATCCCTCCAGAAGTCGGGGTGCGTATGGACACGAGGCACATGGATCGTCACTCGATCTCCCGTGCGCACGGATGCCCCTGACAATTCGTCGTCTCTCGCGGCTCGGCGCTGGATCCAGTAGGTAGACGGGCAGTGCCGTAGCACTTCCCACACGACCCAAGTGAGGTAATCGTCGTGAGAGCCTGCCCGCGATGAGCGAAGGGTCGCCTGCACATGAGGATTTGCAGCGAGCAGTTGGAGCGCCCACTCGGCTGGCACGGCGAGGGTCCCCACGCTGAGTAGTTGCGATAATACTTCGTCGCGCACTTGAGCGTCACTCAGCTCACCTACGTAGCGTTTGATCGGAGAGTCGTCCGGGCTGTCCTCAAGCCAGCCCTGCACTATCGACTCGAGCGCAGCCGTCGCTCGCTTGGTCTTGGTGCCGACGAACGGATGCGGTCCCGGTACTTTGGTTGACCAAAACGTTCCGGCCAGTTGCCTAAGCAGACCGATCACCACCGCAATCTCCGCACCTTTGCACTGCTTCCCGAGAAGCTTAGTGACGAGATCAAAGACAATAGTTCGCTCAATCGCCGGGCGGAGTTGACCATCTGTGAGGCGCGTCAGACCGTCAAGGCCGAACTCCGCAGGCTTCGCGGTGCGGAAGAGGCGCGAGAATGCCGACCGCCGTCGTCGCCACTCGGGATCTGTTGCGTTCCACGTCGAAAGCCCCCCGCCGAGGAACGGTACCGAGATGCGCCGGAAGCCCGTGTTACCGCCCTTGTCTGGGTAAACGTCCTGATTCTCGAGAACTCGTGCAGCATCGTCGGGATGGCCTACAACGAGCACTCGATCGGCACCGAGATCAAGCCAATACACGTCGCCCAAAACCCGTGAGGTCTTAAGGAGGAAGTCTGACCTGCTGAATCGGAGATGGAGGAGTGAGCCCACGGCAGGAAATCGCGGCGCCCATGGGGTCGGTCTCATCACATTACCCGCAGTGTAAGGCCGCCATCGATTCGTAGTACCTGCCCTGTTACGAAGCGCGACCGCTCNNCTCGTCGAGAAGGAAGCTAACCACCTCCGCCACTTGGCCAGGCATGACTAATCCTCGGTCGGGAATCCGATTCGCGAATGCCTCGCTTGAGAGGATCGGGTCAGCATCGGTCCGGTGGCTTCGTACGACACCGGGTGCGACCGCGTTGACTCGCACGGCGGGGGCCAACTCCGCCGCGAGGGCTCGCGTCAGGGAGTCGATCGCACCTTTGGACACGGTATATGCGATTGAGCCCAGGCCAGCGAATTCGGAGCCGATAGACGACAAGAGAACGACAGCCCGCAACGGTGCACGTGCGACCAGTTCCCGCACCAGTAAGTAGGATGATGTCACGTTTACAGCGAGCACTTTGGAGAATCGGCCGTCGTCAAGGTCCGTCATAGAGGTGTGATCCACGATGGCTGCGGCATGGACAAAGCCCGTCACCGCGACACCCTCCTGCTCCAGGCGATCGATCACCTTCGTCGTGGACTTTGGGCAGGACAGGTCGGTCTGGATGGCGAACAACTGCCCGCTTCTCCCATCAAAGTCACGGAGAGCCGCCAGGGCGGATGTGTTACTGGAGTATGTCACGCAGACACGGCCGCCTTCGCGCAGGAGGTGTTGGGCGACTGCGAGCCCCACTACGCCGGTGCCGCCCGTTATGAGAGTAGCCCGCTGGTGCTCCATCATGATGAAATTATCCTTTTGTTCCTCAATCGTGGCCAGAACTCCCGAGCGCACGCCTAAGAAACGCGCGACAGCGGGATCGTCTCGACCTCGTTATAGTATATCAGGGTGACGTTGGCGCGGGGAAAAACAAACGGGTCAGCTGCGATCCTATCGGTAAAAAAAGCCACGCATGGAAGGCGGTGACCGTCGGCGCCTACACCGAGAAGGTCTTCATTCAGTTCGTGCCTCTGTTTACGCCTGTATGCCGCACACTGCGCCTGCTTCACCGGGTCAGTTGCGAAATGGCATCCGTTGGACCCGGCCGGCCGTCACCAAGTATGCCGAAGACATAGGGAGCAAAGCCGCCGCAAAGCTACTAGAACAGTATGCCCGCCCTCAGCAGCATTCGCGGTAAATGACGGCGCATTCGGAGTGCTGAGCCGCTCTTTTTCATACCGTTTTGTTACCGGATTAATTTTTGAATACCGCGATGTCATGCGAAAAAACGCGACGTCAAGAGATGAATTGCGAATCGCTCGAAGTTTGATAAAGTATTGAAAATCAAGGGATTCCTGAGCATTTTGGCAGGCTTTCTTTGGCGTCTGATAAGGACGAGGTCACAAGTTCGAATCTTGTCGGGCCCATTGAAGTAAAATTTGCCGAACGCCTTACTTGCGTATCTGGCCGGGGCTGGCCCACTGTTTGACCTGGATTCGTTTGCATGAAAAGGCACGCGTGAACGGTGAAGTTTCGTCCCACTACAACGCGGACGAACACCTCGACGCCTACTTGAAGTCGGCCGGCATCGAAGATGAAAATAAACTGCCGCTGCTTCGCACTTCATTTCGAAAGACGGGACGACTCACAGAAAACCGGATGACTCCCAGTGATATGCTCCGAATGGTGAAGCGGCGTGCCCTCATTGGGATTTTATGCTGTCCAATTACCTGTAGTACAAGCGAGGAGCCGAACGAGATTGGCTACGTCCCAGTTTAATATGCCCTGACGGAACTGCTTCCGATTAACTCATCATACATCAGGGGCCGGAAGGTAAACCCTCACCGCTAAGGTGCAAGATTGACCGTCCAGCTCTTGTCGCTGTCTCGCCACATGAAGACGTCCTTCTTGTGGTCGCCGTTCAGATCGCCGGTGAAGATGGGCCCGTCTGAACCCCATGCGCCCTTCCATTCCTGAACATCGAAGCCATGACCGTTGGAGAGGTTAACAGTCCAGCTCTTTGTCGAGTTCCGCCACATCATCACATCAGTTTTTCCATCGCCATTGAAGTCCCCAACTACGATCGGGCCATCAGAACCCCAGGCGCCCTTCCACTCCTGAACATCGAAGCCATGACCGTTGGAGAGATTAACGGTCCAGCTCTTTGTTGAGTCGCGCCACATCATTACATCGGTCTTCCCGTCGCCGTTAAAATCTCCGGTGATAATTGGTCCGTCAGAGCCCAAAGCACCGGTCCATTTTTGTTGTATGAATCCGGTTCCGGTGGAGAGGTTTACTATCCAGCTTTTGTCACTATTGCGCCACATGAAGACGTCGGTTTTACCGTCGCCGTTTAAGTCACCAGTGAAGATGGGGCCATCGGAGCCCCAGCCGCCGGTCCATTTTTGTTGTATGAAGCCTTTTCCGGTGGAGATATTTACGGTCCAACTCTTATCGCTGTCATGCCACATGAATACGTCGGTTTTACCGTCGCCATTGAGATCGCCGACGAAGATGGGGCCGTCAGAACCCGGTCCGCCGGTCCACTTTTGTTGTGTGAATCCGGTTCCGGTGGAAAGATTGACTGTCCAGCTCTTGTCGCTGTTACGCCACATGAAGACGTCGGTTTTGCGGTCGCCATTGAGGTCACCGGTGAAGATAGGGCCGTCGGAGCCCCAGGCGCCGTTCCATTTTTGTTGTGTGAAGCCTTTTCCGGTGGAGAGATTTACGGTCCAGCTGTTGTCGCTGTTACGCCACATGAATACGTCGGTTTTGCCGTCACCATTGAGGTCGCCGGTGAAGATGGGTCCGTCAGAACCCCACGCACCCGTCCAGCGCTGCATATTGAAGTGCAATGGAGCAATGAAATTGACCGGGTCGGAGCTGATTCCATTCGCTACGACGACGAGTGAGTATTTTTGCCCTCCGGGTGTTGCCTGGGCGATATCCGCAGGGAGAGCGAATTCGGTGGAAACGGACTGATTTCCGGTCATGACGCCGGTACTGCTCCAGTTATAGGTGCGCGCATAGGTGACTTTGCCCGTGCCGCTGGTGAGCCGGACGAGGGGATAGTTGCTGCTCATTTGGGCATCATCACCGTAGGCGGCGCCTTCGGAGATTCCGTTCAGGGTGGTTCCGGTGAGGTGATATTGTCCATCGGAATTTGGGCCGATGCCGGTAATGGAGGGTTTTCCAGCGGCCAACGGCGCGGAATCGGGGACGTACACATAGAGTTGACCGGATGCATCTGCGCCCTGACTGGCGAGGATGGTGCCATCGGGCAGAGCAAGAAGGGTGTAGTCACCCGCCGCAGCTTCGGTGCTTGAACCCACGGTGGCGTTGCCCGGACCGCTGGTCTCGGTATAAAGATCCTGGCCGTCCGCAGAGTAATCGTACTCGTACCACCATGTTGGGGCAGGAGACCCGTCGTCCTTCGCTACGGAGCCAACGGCGAGGAGAATTTTACCGTTTACCATCATGGCGGCAGGAGCATCGGCAGAGACGCGCTTGAGGGGTATGTCTTTTCCCGCGATCCACATTGCCTTTGGATGGCTCGCTGAGGCAGGCTGGTAAACAACAGTGTGTCCGGTTCCGCCGAAAAATACGGCTTGGCCGTTTTTCGGCAGCAGGAGGCCCGGGCCCATTTCGCCCGCGGAGTATAGTTGTTGAGTCGTCGAAATAGTCGCGTCATCAATCCATTGGTTCGTAGCTGGGATGTATCGTTCGGAATGAAGGTTGTCGTTATCGGGCACGATGATGCTGTTGTCCGGTAGCTTGACCCAACTCGCTTCATCCTGCTGGGTAGCTGCACTGTGGTTTCGGCCAGGCACGAAAGACGCTCCAGCGGCCCAAGTGTTCGTTGATGGATCGTAAAGCAAAGTGTCATTAGCCCCTGTGGCCCTTACCGGAGCTATCAGCACTTTTCCATTAGAGAGGACCATGGACTGAGAGTCCAAAACCTGCGCAGTGGCTGAGAATAGCGACGCTGGAATCGGGGCTGCGAGGGTCCAGATATTCGTGGCTGGATCGTAGATGTCCCCCTGGCCACCGCCGATGTTGTTCGTCATTTCCCCGCCGATCACGAAGACGCGCCCGTCCTGCAACACACACGATGAGTAGTTTGCTCGCTCGAAGTGCATCGCTGCCATGGAAGACCAAGTGCCGTGGGCGTAACTGCCCTTTGAGTCCGGCGTGAGTCGAGCCCAGTTGGTTCCTCCAGAGCTGGAGATCGTAATGAGCTGCGCCATCACAGTCCCATCGGAAAGCAAGAGCTTAAGGCCAACTCCTTTGAAGTTTTGCGGCATCGGAGGCTTGGATGAGAGGGGAATCCAATGTCCGGCGGCGACTGCTCGCGATGAAAAGAATGCAAGCAGTAAGGTGACGATCACAAATGGCCTGATTGATCTACTTCCAGTTGTGAAAAAGCCTTCCATAGCGGTACCTCGGTAAGGGGATTGGGCGTTGCTATATAGCGGTTCGGGGATCGGGAAAGCAAATTTCTTTACGTCAGTCCGAAGACTCGATAGGAGATCCAAGGCGTTTTATTGACCGGCGAATGCAGTCGTACCTCTACGCGGCCAGGTGGCCGACGCGAAGAACGCTGGGCCGACTGACAGCGATATGCGGAGCCCGGGCATCTGGCAACCGTCTGCTGATTTTGCTGTCTTTAGCCTCTCAGTCTTTCTACTGTTTTATTACCGGATTATTTATTGAATACCGCGATTCCATGCGATAAAACGCTACGGTATAAGACGAATTGCGAATCGCTCAGAGTTTGATAAAGTGTTGGAAATCAAGGGATTTCTGAGTTTTTTGGCAGGCTTCCTTGGGCGTCTGATAAGGACGAGGTCNNCGAATCTTGTCGGGCCCATTGAGGAATCTTTTGAATCATGGATTTCAAAAGGATCATCATTTGGTTGTGATCGCGCGACGTGTCAGGCTCGGAAGTCCGCCATGAAGTTGAGTAAGTAGATAGCTGCTTTCGCCACGACGCCTAAATATTTGATTACCCTGTCCCCCTTCACGGGAAGCGGTTGCTCACACCAACACACTCCGAAAATGGGTCTAGCGTTGATTCCGCGGCGGCGTCATACTACGGGGTCGCTGTTTCCGCCGTCCGCTCCGGAGAGGTTAATTATGAGTGAGCCGTTGTCTCCAGAACTTCTACGCAAGATGGATGCTTATTGGCGGGCGGCGNNGGATCCGCTGCTGCGCGAGCCGTTGAAGCCGGAGCATATTAAGACGCGGTTGCTGGGGCACTGGGGGACTTCGCCGGGGCAGAATTTTGTTTATGTTCATTTGAATCGGGTTATCAAGAAAAATGATTTGAACATGATTTATGTTTCGGGGCCGGGGCATGGCGGGCCGGCGCTGGTGGCTAATACTTATTTGGAGGGGACGTATAGCGAGATCTATCCGAAGATCAGCCGGGATGAAGAGGGGTTGCAGAGGCTCTTTAAGCAGTTTTCTTTTCCTGGGGGCATTCCGAGCCATGTTTCGCCGGAGACGCCGGGGTCGATNNCGGGGTCGATTCATGAGGGTGGGGAGCTTGGTTATTCGCTGAGCCATTCGTTTGGGGCGGTTTTTGATAATCCGAATTTGCTTGTTGCTTGCGTGGTGGGGGATGGTGAATCGGAGACTGGGCCGCTGGCGACGGCCTGGCATTCGAATAAGTTTTTGAATCCGGCGACGGATGGGGCGGTGCTGCCGATTCTTCATTTGAATGGGTACAAAATTGCGAGTCCGACGATTCTGGCGCGGATTCCGCAGGAGGAATTGCAAAAGCTGCTGGAGGGGTATGGGTGGAAGCCTTATTTCGTTGAGGGGGATGAGCCGGAAAAGATGCACCGGGCGATGGCGGCGGCGCTGGATGATGTGATTGCGGAGATTGCGTGGATTCAAGCGGATGCGCGGGGTAAGGGCGTGACGAGCCGGCCTTGCTGGCCGATGATCGTGCTGAAGAGTCCGAAGGGTTGGACGGGGCCGAAGATTGTGGATGGGTTGCCGGTGGAGGGGACGTTCCGGGCGCATCAGGTTCCGCTGTCTGATCCGGTCAGGAATCCTGAACATCTGCGGCAGCTTGAAAGCTGGATGAGGGGTTACAAGCCGGAGGAATTGTTTGATAAGAGCGGGGCGCTTGTTGCGGAATTGGCAGAGCTGGCGCCGAAGGGGGAGCGGCGGATGGGGGCGAATCCGAATGCTAATGGCGGAGTTTTGCTGAAGGATTTGCGGCTGCCGGATTTCAGGAAGTTCGCGGTGGAGATTCCTTCGCCGGGCGGCGTGGAGGCGGAAGATACGCGCGTGCTTGGGAAATTTTTAGCGGAAGTTGTGACGCTTAATCAGGAGCAGCGCAACTTCAGGGTGTTCGGCCCGGATGAGACGGTTTCCAATCGGCTGACGGCGCTGTTTGATGTGACGGATCGGCAGTGGGAGGGGGAAACGATCAAGATAGACGATCACCTGGCGCGGCAAGGGCGGGTGATGGAGGTTCTGAGCGAGCATCAATGCGAAGGTTGGCTGGAGGGATATCTGCTGACCGGCCGGCATGGTTTATTTAATAGTTACGAAGCGTTTATTCATATCATTGATTCGATGTTTAACCAGCATGCGAAGTGGTTGAAGGTGACGGCGCATTTGCCCTGGCGGCGAAAGATCGCATCGCTCAATTATCTTTTGGCGTCGCACGTTTGGCGGCAGGATCAGAATGGGTTTACGCACCAAGACCCTGGGTTTCTGGATCATGTTGTGAATAAGAAGGCGGAGATTGTGCGGATTTATCTGCCGCCGGATGCGAATTGTTTGTTGTCGGTGATGGATCATTGTTTGCGGAGCCGGCATTACGTGAATGTGGTGGTGGCGGGGAAGCATCCGGCGCCGCAGTGGCTGACGATGGATGCGGCGGTGAGGCACTGCACGGAGGGAATTGGGATTTGGGAGTGGGCTGGGAATGACAGGGGATCGGAGCCGGATGTGGTGATGGGATGCGCGGGGGATGTGCCGACGCTGGAGACGCTGGCGGCGGTT
>PMAK01000017.1 GCA_003153655.1 Phycisphaerales bacterium | reverse complement strand
GGGTGACAACTTACTTGACAACTCAATAGCGTTATTTCGCTAATTACGCGGCGTTGCCAAAGCCAACCGCTTCATTTTTTCCGCTTCAATTTACCGCGCTTTTCCTTAGCCAGCATCGCGTCGATTTTCTTTTTTGGCACTGACAGAATCTGCCGAGTCGCGTTCTCGAAATTCCGAAACGCAGCATCGGCATTCTCGACTTCAAAATCCGTCGGCTGGTCAGGTTTCTTTTTTCTCATTCGGGCCTTTCAGTTTGGTAGACCTTCGCTTCCCGTACCGGGGGCACCCTCCGATGCGCCAATGAGCGCCTTATAAGTCAACCGCTTTCCATGCAAGCCCTTGGCAGCAAGCGTGAACCGCTGGCCGTCGTGCAGTTTGCGGTTATTGAATCGGAACGCTTCAGAATCAACATACGCTTGAATATGGAACGGCTCGATACTGACGTGCGTTCCCTTGATGCACCGCTTGAAAAGCGACCAGAAATTTTCGAGTCCGTTCGTGTGAACGACGCCTTTCACATATGCCTCGGCGTGGTCAACGAAATCATGGAAAAACTTCGGGTCCATTTGCTTGTATGCCTTCCACGCGTCGGTGAACACTTGCGATCCCGGTTCGACATTTTTGTGGATTACGTCGTGCAAGGTTTGCCGCTGGACGTTCGGCAAAACCATAGCGCGGACATGGCTCGGAGCATCTTCGGTATGGCGGGCGAGCAGTCCCATAACCGGGGTCTTGTCCATGCCGCCAGTGCCGCGAAGTTTGGCGCGTTTACTCTTGTGCATGTTGCGCGACAGACCGCCGACAAAGGTTTCGTCGGCTTCCACGACTTCACCCTTTCCGCCGATCTTTTCAAATGAACCTTGCTTGATAGCAAATCGGAGTCGGTGAAGCAGAAACCACGCCGACTTTTGAGTGATTCCCGAAGCGCGATGAACCTCATAGCTGCTGACAGAATTCTTGCAATTGACTTCCATCCATAGTGCGAGCGCCCACTTGTCCAGTCCGAGCGGGGAATCCTCCATGACCGATCCCGTCTTGACGGTGAACTGGCGTCCGTCGTGCCCATGCTTGCATTGAAATCGCCGATATTTCTGTTGATAGGCAACTTCGGTCGATCCACAACGCGGGCAAACCGGACCATTCGGCCATCGCATTGACACAAAAAAGTCGTGGGCGATTGCCTGATCGGAGAAATAACGAACCGCCGCGAGCAGCGTTTTCGGATGCTTGCCGTTATTTGAATTCGTCGTGTTCATACCAGTAAGATAGCGGTCAACTCATGAGTTGTCAAGTATTATTTAGCCAAATATAAACTTCACGAATTAGCTGGTAACCAACAGCAAAACAATGATCTCCCAAGAGGTGGGCCAACTGGCCCGTCAAAGGGAAATCCTCTCCTTCGTCTGGACGGATGATTTTGGACAGGGTCAAGTGTTTAACTCGATCCCCGTACGTCCGATCTGTTTTCCCGGATTTGTGGGCAAATAGATTGCGTATTTGTAGAGCGTAATCCAAATGCTGGTCATCCAACAAATGCCGGATGCCAGTTGCCGTAGGGCCAAAAACCTTCTCGTAGGTGACTCTTATCCCATTATCGCCCTTTAGTCCTCCGCGAATCTCGATGGGTGGCTTGTGCTTAAATTTCCCTAGATTGTTGGAGACGGCTTCATTGATGAGATTTTCGGTCAGCGCTTCAAAGGATTGCCAGCATTGGAAAAACACCGACACCGCGAAGGCTCTCAGCGACGGCCCGATCCATTCTGGATTTCCAAGGCAAGCCATTCCCGCAACGTGGTAGTAGGAGGCAATTTCATCTTGAGAGATTGCAGGGAATTTGGTGGGGTCGTCCATGCAATCGCGTAGTGATTGGGTGAGAGGGGAAAATAATGACTGCTCGGGGTGATCGGTAAAATACGTTCCAGTTGGCGCAATCTCGCCGCGCCTGACCATTTCCCGGAATTTTTGAAAGCGAATTGCATAAATAAACGCTTCGGCCGGGAGGTGCGCCAGTGCCACCAATTGGGTGCGGCTGTCCTCAAAGCTCTTACACGCTTCGTGTATCCCGACAAAGCGCGCATCTTCAATACTGACGCGATTGCGAAAAGGCGCGTGCGGAGCATATGTAGCCGGATCGAATGGAGTTGATTCGTCGTAAGCCATCATCGGATCACGCCCCATTTGCATGATTGCCGATAAATCCCAGGGCTTTTCGGAATTTCCAGATATAGCTTCGGCCATTCCGACAATTTGACCTTGGGGCCAACTGAGTTGTCAAATATATTGTTACCCAAAATTGGGCGAGCCGTGGAAGTTGCTTGCGCTTGCTTCCGGCCCATCGCAGAAACGGCTTTGCTCGCGCTCGGAGTTCCTGCATTACCTGATCCGTTGCCTAAACACTCTGCCACTCATCGCGAACGCAACATCTGTTGCAGGGAGTTTATTGTCTGTGTGTAATTCCACCAAATTTCGCATGCAATTGGCGATCATTCACTCCTTCAAGCGTGGGCGATTTCTCCATCCAGTGGCATCCAAACCCCTTCTGCTTTAATCTGTCCGGTTTACCGCCATCGGACGATTCAGGGCATGAGCGAGCAAATAGAAACGAAACGGCCGAAAGCTAAGGGGAGCAAGCACCGCTATTTCTGGCGGGGGTGCCGATATCTTTGGCCTTACCGGGCCAAGGTGGCTATTTCGATCGCGGCTGCCTTCTTCGTCGGGCTCGCCCTTACGGGTGGGCTGACGACCATGCTGCCGATCATGCAGGTGCTGATTAATGGCGACACCATGCCGGAATGGATGTATCGCCAGACGGCTCAGGCCCGGCTGAAGGTGAAGTTGGTGGGGGATCCGGGGATCGTGCAGGTCAGTCAGGTGAGCGATGGGCCGGGAAAGCGGGCGGGGTTGCATGTGGGGGATGAGATTATTGATGCACCGACGCCGGCGGGGGCGCCGCCCAGTCCGTTTCCGGTGGAGTCGATCGATACATCGCGCCTGGAGGTGAATGCGGCATCATATCGGGCGGGGGAGGTCATGCGGCGGATCGCGTGGGCGGGGTCTGTGGTTCAACTGAATATTCGGGGGCATGGCAGCGTCGGCGTCACGATGGAGCCGCTGAAATGGTATTACGCCATTGGTTTGCGGGTGATTCAGCATATTCCGCTGCGGCCGGTGACGGCGGTGGCGGTGATCTTCGCGATGCTGGCGTGTTTGACGCTCGTCGGCAGCGTCATGCGGTTTTTCCAGGAACACTTATCCGACAAGGCGGCGATTCTGGCGGCGAATGATATTCGCCGTCGGGTTTATGATCGCGTGCTGCGGATTCCGCTTTCGAGCCTGAGCCAGCAGGGGGCGAGCGACGCGACGAGCCGGCTGATTACGGATGTGGATATTCTTCAGGATGGGTTTAAGACGGTGCTGGGGCAGAGCATTCAGGAGCCGATCAAAGCGACGATGATGTTTGGGCTGGCGCTGTATTTGAGTTGGGAGCTTACGCTGCTGATCGTTCTGCTCATTCCGCTGATGGCGATCATGATGCGGAAATTCGGGAAGAAGATGCGGCGTGCGAGCCGGGCTGCGCTGCGGTCTTCGTCTTCGCTGCTTGGGCAGATCGATGGAACGCTGGTGGGGATTCGCGTGGTGAAGGGATACAACGCGGAGAAATTCGAGCGGCGGCGGTATACGAAGATTCTGGACAAGCTGGTGGATGAGCTGCTGCGGATGAGCCGGGTGGATGCGATCAGTTCGCCGGTGATGGAATCGATCATCATGCTGATCGCGGGGCTGGTGGTTTTGGTGGCGGCGTACATGGTGACGGAGAAGCAGACGCTGACGCAGCCGGATTTTTTCACGGTGATGTTTGCGCTGGCGGTGATCGCGGATTCGTTGCGTAAGGCGAGCAAGGTGAATAACGCGTTGCAGAAGGCGAACGCGGCTGGGGCGCGGATTTTTGAGACGCTGGACATGAAGCCGGAGCGGGAGATTGGGTCGCTGGTGGGGACGATGAACGATGGCGCGATCGCGCCGCGGAAATTGCCGCCGTTGCGGTCGCGGATCGAATTTCAGGATATTTTTTTTACGTATCCGAATGCGACATCGCCGGCGCTGTGCGGGGTGAGTTTGAGCGTGCCGAAGGGACAATCGGTGGCGATTGTGGGGCGCAATGGGAGCGGGAAGACGACGCTGCTGGCGCTGCTCGAGCGGTTTTTCGATCCGGACTCGGGACGGATTCTGATCGATGGGATTGATATCCGGACGGCGTCGCGGACTTCTTTGCGCGAGCAAATCAGTCTGGTGACACAGGACAGCCATATTTTTCCGGGGACGATCGCGGAGAACATTGCGTATGGAGAATCGCTGACCAGCCCGGATGAGCCGGATTCGCCGGAGAGGCGGGCGCTGTTTGAGCGGATCGAGCAGGCGGCGCGGCAGGCGTTCGCGCATGATTTCATTATGGAAAAGCCGGGCGGATATAACATGCAGTTGGGGGGGCTTGGGAGCCAGGTTTCCGGCGGGCAAAAGCAGCGGCTGTGTATTGCGCGGGCGATATTTCATCAGTCGCCGATTTTGATTCTGGACGAGGCGACCAGTCAGGTGGACGCGGAGAGCGAGCATTTGATTCATCAGGCGATCGAGCAACTGATGCATGAGCGGACGACGTTTGTGATTGCGCATCGGTTCAGCACGATTTTGTCGGCGGATACGATCGTGGTGATGGAGCGCGGGAAGATTGTCGCGCAGGGAAAGCATGAGGAGTTGTTGAATTCTTCAGAGGTGTATCAGCAGTTGTATGAGAGGCAGTTGATTGGGGCGAAGTGGGAATAGGATTTCGAAATAATTTTTGAAATATTTCCTGTAATATCTTCCGAAATGAATTTTTATCGTTTACGGGTTTCGTGACGACCGGGGGCGTGGGCTCGAATATAACGGGCGCGGCCGCTGCGGGCGCGATTGGCTGGCCTGGATAAGTTCCGGACCGCCTTTTGCCAGCGACGAGCGGGGGGCGATCTTTGACGGATTCCGCGGGCATTTTTCTGTGGGAATACTATGATATTGGCGTGACACGCCGCCCAAGGGGGGCTGCGCTGTTGTTTCGCGGAGGTTTGGCACATGACCAGGACGATTTCAGGTAGGCCCAAGGGTCCGCCGCCGGTTTGGAACCTGCACCAGAAGCGGAATATCCATTTCATCGGGCGTGAGGAGCATTTGCAGAGCCTGGAGCATGGCTTTGCGATTTCGGCGATGCGGAAGCCGCGGGTATTGAGCGGCGCGGGTGGGTCGGGGAAGACTTCGCTGGCGATTGAATACGCTTACGCACATCAGGATCACTACGACATTGTGTGGTGGATTCGGGCTGATACGCAGGCGACGATTGTCGCGGATCTGGCGGCGCTGGCGCCGAAATTGGCGAGGGCGGGGCAGATGTTTGAAACGCCGCGGCAGGCGTGCAACGCGGCGATTGGGGAATTGCAGCGGCGGGATCGTTGGCTGCTGATTTTCGATAATGCGCGGCGTCCGGATGATGTGATGCCGTTTTTGCCGGGCAAGGGGGCGGGGAATGTGCTGATCACCAGTGGTGATTCGCATTGGACTTTGGCGGCGACTGTTGTGCCGGTGAATTCGTGGTCGCGGCGGGAGTCGATCGAGTTTTTGCGCGTGCGGCTGGGCGGGATCGACGATATGCCGTCGGCCGACAAACTGGCGGCGGCGCTGGATGATCTTCCGCTGGCGATCGAGCAGGCGGCGGCTTGCATCAATCAGGCGAACATCGGCATCCCGGAATATCTGCGGGATTACGAGAACCATTGGGCGGAGATGCTGGAGCATGGGCGGCCGGCGGGGTCTTATCCGATCTCGGCGGCGATGGCATGGGAACTCTCTTTTCGGCGGATGGCATTGCTGAATCCCGGGGCGGCGCAGTTGCTGACGTTGTGCGGGTTTTTTGCGCCGGATGAGATTCCGCTGGTGATGATTCAGAATGCTTTGGGGGCATTGCCGGAGGATTTGGCGGAGCTGATGCGGGAGCCGGCCGCGGTGCAGGATGCGCTGAATACGCTGGAGAAATTTTCGCTGGCGAGGAGCGGTGGGCAGACTATATCGGTTCATGGGGTGATCGGGGCGATGGCCCAGGATCGGCTGCCGAATATCGATCGGATGGGCTGGGCGACGGTGGCGCTGCAGATTGCTTCGGCGGCGTTTGAGTTTGACAGTCAGAATCCCAATTCGTGGCGGACGTGCGCGGAGGTTTTGCCGCATGTGCTGGCGGCGACGATGCATGCGCAGGGGACGGGGGTGGCGTCGCAGGCGGTGGTGGATCTGCTGAGCCGGACCGGGCGGTTTTTGCTCAAACAGGGAAATTATTCGGAGTCTCGGACGCTTTTGGAGATGGCATACAACCTGGTGAAGACGACCTATGGGCCGCAGAGCGTGCAGGCGGCGGATATCGCGAACAATCTGGCGCGGGTGCGGCATCGGCTCGGCGATCTGTCGGGGGCTAGCGCGTTGTATGAGGTGGCGTTGCAGATTGACCGGAATTCGTATGGGCCGGCCGATCCGCATCTGGCGACGGTGGCGAACAATTCGGCGATGACGCTGGTTGAATTGGGCAAGCTCGACGCGGCGCGGGAGCGGTTTGAGTGGGCGATCGAGGTGTATCAGAAGAGTTATCCCAAGCATCATCCGAAGGTCGCCAGCGTGATGAACAATTTGGGATTTGTGCTGGTGCAGATGAAGGATTTTGCGGCGGCGCGGCATTGGCTGGAGCAGGCGCTGACGATCACGGAATCGACATTTGGCGTGGGGCATCCGCAGGTGGCATGTATCGCGGCGAATCTTGGAAGCGCGCTGCGGGCCGGCGGGGATCGATCGCAGGCTCGCAAGCTGTTCGACCGGGCGCTGCTGATCGATGAGAAAGCGTTTGGGGCGAATCATCCGGCGGTGGCTAGGGATTTGTTCAACATGGGGCAGTTGCTGTCGGATGAGGGGGATTTTGGCGCGGCTGTTGGGCCGCTGGAGCGGGCGCTAACGATCACGGAGACTTCTTACGGGCCAGAGCATCGGGAAACGGCGCTCTGTCTCAATGAACTTGGGCGAGCGCTGCGCGGGACGGGCGATGTGGATCGTGCGGTGGATTGCTTGATGCGGGCGACGGCGATGATGCGGAAGGGAACGGGGAAGCCTTCGCATGAAACGGTTGTGGGGGATGAGGGGATGATTGCCTGAGAATGCTGAGTGCCAAGTGCCGAATGAAAGGGGTGGCGCTGGCGCGGATGAGCGGCTCGAATTCCATCAGGGAGGCGCGGACTTTTTTGGGCCATGACGCCGACGGGGCTTGGAATCGATCGCCGGTAGACGATGGACGCTGATCGGGTAATCGTTTTTAATGCAAATGCAATGCAGGAGGGCGGGGAAAACCACATAAGGCCCCAAGAGTTTTTCCCCGCCCTCCCGCACCCTCCCACCCTTTTCCTTTTCCCCTCAACCGTCTTTAAATGGGAAGATGCGAGGGATCATGCTTTGGGGATTTAGGAATTGATTGCCCTGATTGATTGACCTCGATTCGGCCAATTCGCCGCGATCGCTGGTTAATGAGTTGGGCTATTCTCGAATCAGCCCGCTTTGCTCACCGAGAACAATGACAAGCGTCAAAAAACCAAAAGCGACCCAGAGCCATCCAGCGAGGATAACAACGACGTGGAGTCGTCTGCGCCAACTCACGAGCATAGTCGCAAGGGTCGTGTCTGACAAAATAAATAGTATATAGCAAACAAGAAGAACGGCGTCTGTTGTAAAGAAGTAGAAGT
>PMAK01000194.1 GCA_003153655.1 Phycisphaerales bacterium | reverse complement strand
CAACGCGATTAATTTGCAGTTGGGCATTTGCGGGGCTGATGTGTGGATCGAGGCCTGATCCTGATGCGGTGACTGCGTCGCCGGGGATCAGCACTTCGTTGCCTTGAGCATCTGAAAACATTCCGGCGGTCAGGACGATCCGATCCGGCGTATCGCTGGGCGGATGCGGAAAGGCATCGACCAGCTTGATGTCGATCAGGTTGCCCTGCGCGTCTTCAAACTGCTTGATGGGGACTTCGACTTTTTGGTCGGTTCCGTCGGAGCGCTGGTTATAGAGCTTGAATGACAAGCTATTGTCCATGGCGTAATGCAGTGTTCGGAGGCGGATGCCGTCATATGAGAGTGATTCGGGCTGGGTGGTTGGCTGCGTCGTCGCGGGAGTCGTTACGCCATTGATGAGTTTATCGCTGAGTGGCCCGAGATTGCTTCCACCGGAACTTGTCGGGTCGTATCCATTTCCGGCGGCGCTGGGGCGCGGATGGAAATATTGGGGGAGCGAAAAATTTTGGCCGATGAGCGCGGACCCAACGGCTTCATCCGCCTTGGTGGTGAATGAGCCGTCCTTCTTCAGCAATGATCCATTGGCCTGAATGGGGAAGACCAATTGGCTGATTCCCCAGATTAAAAACGGATAAATTCCGCAGCAGATGATTCCCAGCACGATGGTGACGCCGATCGATGCCCAGATGTGATGAAGGAGGTTTCCACCGGGTGGATCGTTTTCCCGGTGGAAGATCATCGTTTTGCCGGTATTTTTTTCGCTTTGCATGGTTTTCTCCAATGAGTTCGCGTTCAATCAAACAATGTTCCAGTTAGTGAGGCATCGCCAGGCCGGGCAGGTGGATGGCGTTGATCAACAGGTCGATGATTTTGATGCCCGGGAACGGGGCGATGATTCCACCGACGCCGTAGATCAGGAGGTTTCGGCGCAGGATCGCCGCGGCCGATGCGGGGCGGAATTTTACGCCCTTTAGCGCCAGGGGGATCAGGAGAATGATGATGACGGCGTTGAAAATGACCGCGCTGAGGATGGCGCTGTGCGGCGTGGAGAGACGCATGATGTTGAGCGGCATCACCTGCGGAAATGCGCCCATGAGCATCGCAGGGATGATGGCGAAATATTTGGCGACGTCGTTGGCGACGCTGAAGGTCGTGAGAGCGCCGCGGGTCATGAGCAGTTGCTTACCGATTTCGACTACTTCAATCAGCTTGGTTGGATTGCTGTCGAGATCGACCATATTGCCGGCTTCCTTGGCGGCCTGGGTTCCGGTGTTCATGGCGACGCCGANNCGTCGCCGGTCATGGCGACGAGATGCCCTGCGGCCTGCTCCCGCTTGAGAAGGGCCAGTTTGTCTTCGGGGGTGGCCTGTGCGAGGAAATCATCGACACCGGCTTCTTTGGCGATCGCCGCGGCGGTGAGGGGATTGTCGCCGGTAATCATGACTGTCTTGATTCCCATAGCGCGAAAGCGCTGGAATCGATCGGGCAGGCCGCTCTTGACGATGTCCTTGAGGTAAATGACGCCGAGCGCTTTTTTGGCGGTGGCGACGACCAGCGGCGTACCGCCGGCTCGGCTGATGGTTTCGACAGTCTTGTCGATCTCCGCGGGGAAAGATGCTCCGGAGGCCGCGACGAATTTGCGAACGCTGTCGGCGGCTCCCTTGCGATACATTTCGCCATTCAGATTCAGGCCGCTCATGCGCGTCTGGGCGGTGAAGGCGACGAATTCAGCCTGTGGGAGCGAGTGAATCTCGCGGCTGCGGATGCCGTATTTTTCCTTGGCGAGGACGACGATGCTGCGGCCTTCGGGGGTTTCGTCGGCGAGGGATGAAAGCTGGGCGGCGTCGGCGAGTTCCTGCTCAGAGATGCCGGGCGCGGGATAGAACTCCGTCGCAGCGCGATTGCCGAGCGTGATGGTGCCGGTTTTGTCGAGCAAGAGCACGTCGACGTCGCCGGCGGCTTCGACGGCTTTTCCACTCATGGCCAGAACGTTGTGCTGAACCATTCGGTCGATGCCGGCGATGCCGATGGCGGAGAGGAGGCCGCCGATGGTTGTTGGGATCAGACAGACGAGGAGGGCGACCAGCACGGTGACGCTGAAGGCGAGGCTGACTTTGTCGTAGGCGGGTCCGTCGCCGAGGTAGGTGTGTGTATAAATCGCGAAGGGCATCATGGTGATGCAGACGGCCATGAAGATGATCGTGAGGCAGGAGAGGAGAATGGAGAGCGCGATTTCGTTGGGGGTTTTCTGGCGTTTTGCGCCTTCGATCAGCTCGATCATGCGGTCCATGAAACTTTCGCCCGGGTCGGCGGTGACGCGGATCTTGATTTCATCGGAGAGGACGGTGGTTCCGCCGGTGACGGCAGAGCGATCGCCGCCGGCTTCGCGGATGACCGGGGCGGATTCGCCGGTGATGGCGGATTCGTTGACGCTTGCAGCGCCTTCGATGATTTCGCCGTCGGCGGCGATGAGTTCATTCGCGGTTACGACGAAGATGTCGCCTTTGCGAAGGGATTCGGCCGCGACGGTCTTGATCGAGCCGTCGGGCATGACCTTACGCCCCATACTTTTGGTGCGGCTCTTTCGCAATGCGTCGGCCTGGGCTTTGCCGCGCCCTTCGGCCATTGCTTCAGCGAAATTGGCGAAGAGAACGGTGAACCAGAGCCAGATGGAAATCTGGAGGACGAATGCGATGGAGTCTTTGGTAAAGCAGAGATCGAGCGTCGTGACGGCGGCTCCGACCTCGGTGACGAACATCACGGGGTTCTTCACCATGTGGACCGGATTCAGCTTTTTGAAGGCTTCACCGATCGCGGGAACCACGATCGCGGGGTCGAACAGGGGTCTTGCTTTGGCTGCCATGGAAATTCCTTAGTTATTTGTTTCAAGAAACGATTCAGTACAAAATGCCACCGCTTCGCATGATGAAGTGCTCTAGCATTGGCCCCATCGCCAATCCCGGCAGAAAATTCAGTGCGCCGACGATGACGATGACGGCAATGATCAGCACGATGAATGTCGGCCCGACGACAGGGAAACTGCCGATGCTTGCCGGCGCGGGTTTTTTCCTCGCCAGCGAACCCGCGAGGGCAATCACCGGAATCAATTCAAAATATCGGCCCAGCAGAATGCAGAAGGTCTGTGTCACGTTGAACATCGTGCTGGTGTAGACGGTCTGCCCGGCGGCGTTGGGGCCGGTTGGAGAGTAGCCATAGCCGCCGAACGAGGTGCCGTTATTGGCGCATCCTGAACTGTAGTTGTAAAAGATCTCGCTGAAGCCATGCGGGCCATTGTTGCCGACGTTGTCTGTGCCCCAGTGCGTAACGCATCCCCATGCGGTAAATCCGAGCGTATCAATGACGAGCATGAGCAGCAGGAGGGCGGCGCATTTCACATCGTATGATTCGATCTTTTTGCCCAGGTATTCGGGCGTGCGGCCAATCATCAGCCCGGCCAGAAAAACGGCAATCGCGGCGGTCATGATCATGCTGAAGATTCCTGTGCCGAGGCCGCCGAAGATTACTTCGCCCAGCAGTAAGTTAACCAGCAGAACCAGTCCCCCCAGCGAAGTAAAGCTGTCGTCCGCCGCATTGGCCGAGCCCGTTGCGGTGTTGGATGTAACCGCTCCGGTAAGCACCGTTCCTCCGATCCCGAAGCGAACCTCCTTGCCCTCCATGTTGC
>PMAK01000265.1 GCA_003153655.1 Phycisphaerales bacterium | reverse complement strand
GAAGGACGGTTGAGGTCGAGCATGTGCTCGAAAATCCTAAGCAACAGTCGCCGAAGGCAGCGATCTTAATGTTCTCGGCGGCAGAAGGAATGCAGGAACTTTTTCAGGCCAGCCAGCGGCGTCCACAGCGGCCGCGCTTGTGATATACGAGTAAACGAAGTCGGCCGTCACAAAAAACGTAACCGAAAGAAATCTGACTCTTTAGAGAATCAAGCAAGCTTCAAAACTTCCATTATTTCCGCCCCGCCTGACTCAATGCTATAACCCAGTGCGAAATATGTCCTCATTCGAATTAAACTACGAATCAAACACCCAACCCCCAAAAGGCGCGCTTAGCGCCATCTTCCTAATCGTCTTCATGGACCTGATGGGCTTCGGCATCATCATCCCCCTCCTCCCCCTCTACGCCGCCCAATACAAAGCCACCGCCCTCGACATCGGCCTCCTCTTCTCAATCTATTCCGGCTGCCAGTTCATCGCCTCCCCCATCCTCGGCGCAATCTCCGACCGCTTCGGCCGCCGCCCCGTCCTCATCTTCTCCCAACTCGGCAGCTCCCTCGGCTATCTCCTCCTCGGTCTAGTCATGAACCTCCACTGGATCCACCCTTTCTACGCCCTCCTCGCAATCTTCAGCTCCAGATTCATAGACGGAATCAGCGGCGGAAATATCTCCACCGCCCAGGCCTACATCAGCGACGTCACCACCCCCCAAAATCGCGCACGTGGAATGGGCGTCATCGGCGCAGCCTTCGGCGTAGGCTTCGCCACCGGCCCCGCACTCGGCGCACTTCTCGTCACATTCCATCCCGCCCTACCCGGATATTTCGCCGCCGCAATGAGCTTCGGCGCCATGCTGCAAACACTCTTCCGCCTCCCGGAAAGCCGCGTCCATCAGCCCGCGTCTTCAGGCCAATGGCTCCACCCCAGCCGCTTCGCCCCCATCTTCCGCCACGCCCGCCTCGTGCAATTGCTCCTCATCGCCTTCGTCAGCANNAGCTCGCCTTCGTCATGCTCGAAAGCATGGTCGCACTCTTCCTCAGCAACCCCCACACCTTCAGCTTCCGCGATTGGCAGGTCGGACTCTACTACGCTTTCCTCGGCGTAATCATCGCCATCGTCCAGGGCGGTTTCATCGGCCGACTCACCAAAAGCTTCGGCGAATGGCCCCTCGCGATCGTCGGCCCAGTCCTCGTCGCCGTCGGAATGGGCATGATCGCCGTCGTCGGATTCAAACCAATCCTCCTCATCCTCATCGTCGGCGGCGCGATCAATGCCATCGGCCGAAGCCTGCAAACGCCCACCCTCTACGCCCTGATCTCCCAAAACAGCGATCCCAAAGAACAAGGAATGGTCTTCGGACTCAATCAAGGCCTCGGCAGCATCGCCCGCGTCATCGGCCCGATCATCGCCGCCGCCGCATATCACATCCACGTCTCCGGCCCATTCATCGTCGGCGGCACAATCATCCTCCTCGCCGCCCTCTGGACGCTCGCCCTCCGCATGAACACCACCGACAGCGCCACATTCCCCCTCCCCGCTGATTCCGCCGCGGCCGAATCCGTATGAAGCCCCTCGCCCTCCCACTCTGGCAGCGGCGCTCGGCCGGACCCGCCGCCATCGCCGCGGTCTTCATCGCCATGCTCATCTGGACCTGGCAGACCTGGGCCGATCTCCTCGTCGATTTCGGAGTCCAACTCTACGTCCCCTGGCAACTCACCCAGGGCAAAGTCCTCTACCGCGATATCGCCCACTACACCGGCCCCCTCTCCATCTATTACTGCGCACTCGCGATGCGATTCTTCGGCACAAACCTGCGCGCCGTCGAATTCGCCAATCTCCCAATCCTCATCGGCATCGTCGTCGTCATCTACTATCTCACCAACCGTCTCGGCGGTCGGCTCTGCGCAACCATCAGCGGCATATCTTTCATCATCCTCTTCGCATTCGCACACCTGACCATCGCCGGAAATTACAACTACGTCTGCCCCTACGAATACGAATACACCCACGCCACGCTGCTCGCGTTGATCTGCCTCATATTCCTAGCGCGTCTCATCCGCACGGGACGAATGACCAACGCAGCCATCGCCGGGTTTTTAACGGGAATGATCTTCCTGACACGAACCGAATTTTTCGTCGCAATCATTGGCGCAGCGATGATCGGGGTACTTCTACTGGTCGCTACCACCCGCCCCGCGCGAGTCGCAACGGCCTGCGCAACATTTATCATCGCCGGCCTAATACCGCCGCTGCTCAGCGCCGCCCTCCTCCATCTCGCGATGCCCTGGTCAACGGCAATCCACGGCGTCCTAGGCATGTGGCCGGCAATATTCAGCGGACACGTCGCCTCCCAGCATTTCTACCAGCACAGCATGGGCCTCGACGATCTCAATAAAAGCCTGTTTCTCCTGGCCGTTTGGTGCGGCTTCTACGCCATCACCGTCGTCGGCTTTCTCATCTGGGCCGCTTTCACCAAATCAAAACCCCTCCTCCCCCAACTCATCGCCGCGTTCCTCGCGGGCATCCTCTTCGCCGGCTGGCGATGGAAGGAACACGATTGGATGTCTCTCTTCCGCCCCCTCCCGGTCGTCGCAGCGTGCGTCATCGCCGTCTCAATCCACCAGTTCTGGCGGCGCAGGCATCAGCCGGAGGCAAGATCCACCGCCGCACTCGCGGCAATGCTCGCCTTCTTCTCACTCCTGCTTCTCGGAAAAGTTTTCCTATACGCAAGAATCATCCACTACGGCAACTGGCTCGCCATGCCCGCAACAATAATCCTCCTGATCGCGATCTTCGGCTCGATTCCCGCTTTCCTCCGCCGCCGCTGCGCAGGCCACGCAATCTATTTAACCGGAATCGGAGGCGTCTGGATCGTCGTGCTACTCGTCTATCTCGCCATGACCGGAGCCGCCATGAAACTCCTCACTGTCCCCATCGGCATCGGGCCCGATCGCTTCTGGGCCGACGCCACGCGCGCAAATATCGTCAACAACGCGATCCTCGCCGCCGGACAAATCCCCGCCAACAAAACCCTCGACTGCTTCCCCGAGGGAATCATGATCAACTATCTCGCCCATCGCCAAACAGCCGGCCCCTACGTCAATTACAATCCGCCCGATCTCCTCCTCTTCGGCGAAGACCAAATGCTCGAATCACTCCGCAAAACCCCGCCCGATTACATCTTCCTCGTCCACAAAGACACCAGCGAATTCGGCGAGCGATTCTTCGGCGTCAACTACGGACAAAAATTGTACGTCTGGATCGTGCAGAATTATCAGGAACAGCCCCTGCCGATGCTCGATCTCGGCGCAGAGCCGCTTCGCAACTCTCAGTTCGGAATCCGCCTGCTCATCCCCCGAACCCCGCCCGACCAGCGCCGCCTGACCTATGGCCCCGGCGAGGACGGCTCGATCATCGCTTCCCTCACTTCATTGCGCGGATAGATAAAAATCGTGTTGCCCACGACGGCGATCGGTGTTTTTGCCTGCAGCGCCTTGGCGCACGACAAGGTGAAAACGCCCCGCTGATTCTGCCCGATCTCAACGCGGTTCGTCAGGCCGTCCAGAAAATAACTGCTGAACGCCACATACTGGCTGTCAAGGGCATGGATGATCGACGTATATTGAACGCCGTAAATGGCCGGATCGACGCCGCCGAAATACGCCAGTGCGACGCTGTGAATCTGGTGGTCGGACATCCAATTCCGCAGATCGATCAAACTCTGGCCCCAGTCGAAATCAGAATCGCAGAGCAGGCGCCAGCCGTTGGACGGGCCGCCGACCGCGAAGTTGACGAAGCTGAGAAAACGGGGACAGATCAGCAGCGTTTCGATCGCCAGCAGCCCGAGCAGCGAATCCCGCAAATAGGGAATGACGGCGCGTGGTTTTGCGTGTGATATTCTCTTTACCGGGGACGGATCGATCGACCACAATCGCGATGTGAGGATGAAAACCAGCGGAAACATCGGCAACAGATAGCGCGTCCCGATATTCAAATCGCCGAATGCCATGACCCCGCCCGCGAAGACCGCCACGGCAAGTAAAATGCTTCCTTCGCCGCAGCGCCGCGCCGGCGCTGGAACTTTCCGCCGCACCAGCGTCGACGCCGCCGCCGCCGCCAGCAACGCCAGCATCGCCACCGGCAACTTGCACAGCAACGCCGCGGGATAGTNNGGGATAGTAGTACCAGCGCGTCCCGCGATAGACATCGCCGAAAAGAAAGGCCTCGTAACCATCCTGGGTGTCGCGCTTCTGCGCGTCAAACCCTTCAATCAAAAGTTTTGGGACCGGAGAAGGAAACGCCCCCGGCAGCTTCCCTTGAACTTTTTGCATGAAATCGGATTCAAAAGAAAAACTCCTCATCGGCCGCCCGGTGCCATGAAAGCCGTAGATCCCGTTGATCAGCACCAGCACCGCGGCGCCCGTCCCGAGCCACGCCAGCGGCAGCAACCACCATTGCCGCCGTGAACGCAGCAGCACAAATGGAACAGCCATCGCCAGCATCATCGGCCAAAGCAATACAGCCGTGAATTTGCACAGGTGCGCCAGCATGACGGCCACGCATACAAGAGCCCATCGACGCCAGGACGGCCCGCGGCAAAATCGCCACCACAGCCAGCACGAAACCAGCATCGCGGCGGCGGTGCCGAGATCCGTCGTTATCAATGAGCCGGCCGCCAGAATGCTGGGGTTGAGGCAATAAATCGCGCAGGCCGCAAGTCCACTCCGCCGGCCATACAGCTCTCCCGCCCAGCGGTAAACAACCCAGCCGGCAAAACAGGAGATCGGCATCATTCCCAGCCGCGCTAACAGCAGCAGATGCGGAAGCGTCGAAAAATTGAGCACGAGGAAGGCTTCGACATACTGCAAATGCCTCGTAACGATGGGAAGGGTGTCTTCAAAAGTGATGGGCGGAGCTTTTGCCCCCGCCAGAACCGCGGGAATCGCCGCCCAAATTCGCAGCAGCGGCGGACTCAGGCTGTAAATCGACAGATCGTGCTGGCGCAAATATTCCACGCCGGCGCCCAGATGTGCGGGCTCGTCAAATGTCGCGGAATTCGTGGCGGCGGAATACGCGAGCAAAAGCGCGTGCGCCGCTAACAGTGCTGCGCAAACGAGGATCGGCAGCCGTCTTCTTCCACTCAGAGGCTCACCTGGTGCTGTTGCTGGTCAATAGCGGGAAGTTCTTGGCCTCGATCTCCTTGTTGATGAGAATCGTTGGCTTGACCAGGATAAGCAGGACCTGTTCGTCGTTCGATTCCGACACGTTGGTCGTTAGCCGCTTCAGGAATGGAATCTTGGACAGGCCTGGAACGCCCGCCTCTTCGTTGATTTCGCCCGCGATCGTGACGCCGCCAAGCATTAGCGTGCCGCCGTCAGGAACCGTCACGCGCGTTCGCACTTCGGTCCTCTGCTCGGTGGCTTCCTGAATGCTGAGGTTCGGGGGAGTAAATCCGCTCGGAGTGATGACTTCGGTGTTCCCGATTGTTGTCGACGACGTCGCCGGCGTGACCGATTCAAACTCGAATGTGGTGAATCCCAGGAACGAGTCGAGCTGCGGATCGATATCCAGCGTCACATATTTGTGATCCGCCGTGACCAATGCCCGCTCGATCGAAATCAGCACCCCGTCGGTCGCATAAGCGATGATCGGTGCGGCGATCGCCGAGCCGGAGCCGACCGTCGTATTCAGGCCGCCCACGTAGGGGATGAACGTCAACTGGTACATCGTCGCGCCCTGGCCGTTTTGCAACGTGACGCGCGGTGCGTGAACGACGCTGAGCCGCTTGGATGCCTCAACGGCACTGATCAGCAAACCAACGCTGAAATCGTCCAGCATTCCGTAAGTCCCGGACGCAATAAGGCCGCCGGGTTCAGGACTCAGACCCAGCGAACCGGGCAGACCGGTGGACGGACTGGCCGTAAAGGACGAACTCGCGTTGGTGATGGAGATCGGGCTCCAGTTATTCGGACTCGTCTTGTTGAAGCCCAGGCTCACATTGACGCCCACGTCGTCGATGAAGTGGCGCGACACGGTCAGGAAGCGAGTTTCGATCGAAACCTGCACAGCCTGCGCCTCTCGCAACTGAGCAAGAAGATTGGCAATCTTATTATGCACATCCGAAGTTTGCGTGATGATCAACTGATTGTTGAAATCGTCGATCTGTCCATAGCCGTTCGGGTCATTGTCCTTCCACGTACTGAATTCGACGGTATTTTCGATCTTCCGCCGGATATCCATCAATTGCTGTTCGCGATTGGTGTTTTGCGTTTGGGTGTTGGCCATCAGCGTACTAGTGCCGCTACCGCCGCCGGTGCCGCCAGTAACCTGTGCGCTGCCGCCAGTGATATTCTGAATCGTCGGATCAAAGTTCGGATTGATCAGCAGGTCGGTGATGTCATAAACGCGCGTGACGACCGCTTTATTTAATTCATCCGCGGTTGAAATGGTGATGACGCCTTCATCAATGGTATAGGCCAGCTTGCCGCCGCCCGCTTCCTGCAGAATGATGTCCAGCACCTTCGAAAACTTCACATCGTGCAGCGTGACCGTCACCTGCGTGGATTGCTTATCGATCCCGTCCGCCTCAAGGGCTTTCCAGTTGACCAGAATATTCGCGCTGGTGATATCACGCAGGAAATCAATCGCGTCCGCCAGCGGAACTTGCGGAAGCTGAACCGTGGGAAGGCGATGATCCAATAGCGCCTGCACCGCCTGGTCTTCCTTGCTGGTGTTGCTGTTCTTTAGCTCATTGTCGCGCAAAGTCGAAACGTCCGGCCAATTCTCCGGGAACCGATAAATATCCTCATACGGAATCTCGGTTTCATCCGCCGCGTTGAGCGATCGCGCCAGGTTGGAATCAAATTCCTCGCGGTAATGCCGCTGTTCCTGGATGATCGCCTTGTCTTCGACAAACTGCCGAATGCCCAGGGCATAATCGTTCTGCGGATCGATCGTCAGGATCTGATCCAGCACGCCCAGCGCAGCCGCATAATTCTGCTGCTCAATCTGCGCTCGCGAAAGCTTGATATACGCCGCCACGTTCCGGTGCCGGCGATTGAGGTCTTCCCGCTCCGCTATTGTCTGTTCATTGGCGACATTGGAGGCGCGATCCTGGGCCTGTTGCCGATCATAGCCAGCCTTCGCCCGAGATAGATCGAGCCGCGCGGTCTGTATCCGCGCATCCATCCGGCGCAAATCATCCGCGTTGCAAACCGTCGGATCTTCATCCCGAGCCGCCTGCGCGTTCTGAACGTCATTCTCAGCAGCCGCAAATTGATTGCCCGCGGTATCCTTCTGTGCCTGATCCAACGCGGTCCCAAACTTATAGTTGATCGCCGCGATAATCTGCGAAATCTGCTGCTGCGTCCGTGTAAGCGTCGCCCCGCCATTGGCAGGCGCCCGACCCATCTTCGCCAGCAGCCGATCACGTCCCGACACCGCATCCGAATTCGTCGGATCCAGATCCACCGCCTGCGTATATTGGCTCAAGGCCTCCTGATCGTTGCCGGCCTTCTCCGCCTGCTTGCCCAGATCAACCAATCCCTGCGCCTTATAAATCTTCTGCTGCTGCGCGAGCCGATCAACCTCCGCCTGATGCTGCAATTGCTGCTGATCCGATGCTGATCCGCTCGACGCCGCCGCCGCCGCCGCATCATTGCTGGCAAGATTAATCGTCCGCCCCGTCGCATTCGCCGATCCCGAAACCGCGCCCCCCGACGACGCTCCCGATGACGACGCTCCCGATGCCGACGCCCCCGATGCCGACGCCTGCCTCTCCGCGGAATCCTTCTCATCCATCCGCTCGAGATATTCCGACGGCGTCAATCCCTCGAGATAGCTCGGCTGGAATCCCAAATCACGCGCCGCAATAAAATCCTTCCGCGCCTCCGTCAAATCCCCGCTGCGATACGCCTCACGACCCTTGTCATACGCCGCCCGCGCATCCGCCTTGTGCTGCGCAACATACTTCTGCTCCCCATCATCCATCTTCTGCAGATATTCCGCCGGGCTGGCATCCAAAAACCCGCCGCTATACCCCAATTGCTGCGCCCGCACGAAATCCACGCGAGCCTGCTTCCACATCCCCTTGCGATATTCATCCACCGCCTGCTTATAAGCGGTCTTTCCCGCGCTCGAATCGCTCTTCTGCGCCGCCAGCACAACCGCCAGCTGCTGCTGCGCCTTCTGCACCGTCTCATTATCCGCACGCGGATTATCCAGCACCGCGCTGTAATGCGTCTGCGCATCCGCAAAATTGTTGGCCTTGCGAGCCTCCTCGCCGCGGGCAAACTCTTCTCGCGCCGATCGACGCTCCGTCGCAGCCGCCCCCGCCTTACCCAACACGCTCACCAGCGTCTGCCGATCCTGCTGGCTCAGCGACTTGATATTCACTTCCTGTAAAGTGGCAATCGAATCCTCAAACTGCCCCCGGTTGTATTGATCGATGCCAGTCTTCAACAGGTCCGCATTCGCCGGCTGCGCCGCCGGGCCCCGAGCCCCATTCGGCTCCGATGGATCAGCATATAGCTGACTAAACTTCGCGGCCCCTGCCGGCAGAGAGATAGACGCTGCCAGACCCAAACAAGCCAACTTCTTTCGACGAATCATGGAATTTGACCTACTTTCACGACTGGAATGGGCTTTGGAAGACTCAACGTTCAAGGCGTTTCGCCGACCGGCGGGATCGAACAACACGGTGTTCCTCCTCAATTCGTTTCGTTACGGTTTCGTGACTCGTTCGCGGGTACGTAAGGCCTGTAACGGTAAGGCGATCCGGTGTTTTATCTCTCGTGCCTGAACCCTCACACTCTCCAACTTCTCCGTCACAACGCAGGCACACACAAATGCGTCGTAACCTCTCACCTCAAAGTCTAAACAATCGCTTCCGGCGTTGCAAATAAAATTGAGCCTCTCAACGTTGTCCTAAGCCTTGTCACTGCCAAGCTTGCCCGCGCATAACCTGCGCGAACACCAACCCGGCCACAACCGCGCATGACTCCGCTGCCTATGAATCGTCCTATCACCCCGTTATTCGCCAGTTTTATCCGCCAACCACCCCTTATTCCCACTCAATCACATTCTCTTCCCCCTCGCCCCCCCGCCCTGAGCTTGTCGAAGGGCTGTCCTGAGTTTATCGAAGGGTAATCACGGGGAGAGGGCCGGGGCGAGGGACCGAATTAAAACCGTCACTCCCACTCAATCGTAGCCGGAGGCTTAGAACTGATGTCATACACCACCCGATTAACCCCTCTCACCTCATTAATAATCCGATTACTCATCTCCGCCAGCACATCAAACGGAATCCGCGCCCAATCCGCCGTCATAAAATCCTGGCTCTCCACCGCCCGGATCGCGATCACCCCGTCATAACTCCGCGCATCACCCATCACCCCCACCGTCCCAATGGGCAATAACACCGCAAACACCTGCGCCGTCTTCCGATACAGATTCGCCGATACCAACTCCTCCAGCACAATCTCATCCGCATCCCTCAATACCCGCAATTTCTCCGGCGTAACCGCCCCAATAATCCGCACCGCCAACCCCGGCCCAGGAAACGGATGCCGCCAAACAATCGACTCCGGCAACCCCAGCGTCTCCCCCACCTTCCTCACCTCATCCTTAAACAAATCCCGCAAGGGCTCCACGAGTTCAAACCCCAACTCCGCCGGCAACCCCCCCACGTTATGATGCAACTTAATATTCGCCGTAGCCCCGGCATGCCCATGCCCGCTCTCAATCACATCCGGATAAAGCGTCCCCTGCGCCAAAAACCGCGCATCCTTGATCGACTTCGCCGCCCCCTTAAACGACTCAATAAACTCCCTCCCAATAATCTTCCGCTTCTGCTGCGGCTCAGTCACCCCATCCAACGCCGATAAAAACTGCGTAGTCCCATCCAGCGTAATCAAATTGATCTTAAAATGATCCCGAAACGTAGACTCAACCAATTGCCGCTCATTCTTCCGCAACAGCCCATTATCCACAAAGATGCAGATAAGTTGATCCCCAATCGCCTGATGCAAAAGCGCCGCCACCACCGAGCTATCCACCCCACCCGACAACCCGCAAATCACCTTCGCATTCCCCACCTGCTTCCGCACCCCGGCCACCGCCTGCTCAACAAAATTCCCCATCGTCCAAGTGCCCGAGCATTTGCAAATATCATAAAGAAAATTCTGAAAGATCTGCTCCCCCCGTGGCGTATGCGTCACCTCCGGATGAAACTGCACCCCATAAAACGGCCGAGAAACATGCCGCGCCGCCGCATACTGACACGTAGGCGTAGAAGCCAACGCCACAAAATCCGCCGTCAATTCCTGAACCTGATCCCCATGACTCATCCAAACAGTCGTCTCCTCCGGCAACCCCCGCACCAGCGCATCATCCGCCACAACATGCAGCCGCGCCCGCCCAAACTCCCGAGCCTTGGCTGACTTCACCTGCCCCCCCAGAATCTGACACCCCAGCTGCATCCCATAGCAAATCCCCAGAATCGGCACCCCAATATCAAAAATCCCCGGATCACACCGCGGCGCCCCAGCCTCATAAACACTCGAAGGCCCCCCCGAAAGAATAATCCCCTTAGGCTTCAGCTTCTGAAGCTCACCAGCAGGAATATCCGGCCGAACCAGCTCGCTATAAACACCCTTCTCCCGCACCCGCCGCGCGATGAGCTGGGCATACTGCGCACCAAAATCAAGAATGGGGATTATTTCGTCGTGGGGCATTTGGAGTTAATACGGCAATGGATCGGGGAAATCAAATGGGTGTGGACGAGCTTCGTATTACGCCTACAAAACACGCATTTTTTTGGCGAATTCTTCACTACGCCAGGATGCCAAGTCGTTTTTGGATGGTCCGAGATCGCAACTTGACGCCCCCATGTTGCAGCAACAATTTATTTGTATCTAACCTTGCCAGACGTGGTATTGTCTAATGTTGCGAGACGGGCTGGATTTGTAAATTCCTATATTCACCATGCGATAGTCGCGCGGCGACTGCACGTGGAAGATTCCGAATACTCACTCTGGCCGTCCAGAAGTGTCACCTCATCCATTCGCACTCTGGAATGAGAATCAGGAAGGGAATTGGTCATGCGTGCCAAACAAGCATTTCTCGGCGTTGTCACACCATTGGGCTTTGGACTGCTCTGCGTTCTTTTTCTAGGCAACGGCTGCTCAAAAAGCAATTCCACGTCCTCAGGTTCGTCAGGTGGTGGGACGCAATCGGCAGCCTCTCCCGTTTCGCTGCCTGAATTCTATGGAATTTACGCGGTCGATGGAGGCAAACCCGTGGCGATTCACCAAGCCGCGGACCAGGAGTTTTCTCCCAACGTGCAACTCATCATCAATGCAAAATCCATCGGCACGGGAAAGACGCCCAGTCGGTTGTTTTTAGTTCCCTGGGGCGGCCCCGGCATGAACCATCCCGAAGGTGAGTTCAGTTGGGACCAACTGGGTGCAGGGGATATAACAAGCAATATCCCCACCACGCAATCCAGCGCTGGGTACATGACGGGTCCGGTCACGACGCACGTCAAACCTGTTGACGCTCATCCTGAGATGATTCAAGTTGTTCCTGAACAGCCGTTGCAGCCGGGGTTATACCAGTTTGAAGGGGATGTACAGTTCTGGGTTGGCCGGGATCAACTTCAGACGCTGCTAACGGGAAAGGTGCAGGCCGCGCTGGATGGGCGACAATGGCGGGACGCGGCGCGCGCGGCCACGGACAAGGACGTGATCAGCGGCAAATTCAACTCGCCCGACTCGCTGCGCTATGTGGTTTTTGCAAAGGCCTCGCAAGCCGCCAAGGACGCCGCCGCCCAGAACCGATGGGACGATGTGAGCGAGCCGGCCCAGGTGGCGCTGAGCATTCGCGGGGACGCGGACCTTCAGAAACTGTTCACGGATATTTCCTATCTTAAGCCCGCCAAGGCTGCTCAAGACGCACTCGCCGCAAAGCAATGGGTCACCGCCGTTGCAGACGCAAATCAGGCCCTCCAGGTGCGATACAACGACGCGGCCATGCAGGAGGTCATCGCCATGGCCAGGTCGGGAGCCGCCATGGACGATGCCAAGAACGCATTGGCCGCTGGGAACTTTGACCAGGCGATCCTTGCGGCGCGGGCGGCGCTCTGGATGCAGCCGGATAATAAGGAGATGGCGGATCTCATCGGGCAGGCCAGCTATCAGCAGGGGATGGCGAAGGCAAATAGCGGCCTTGCGAGCAACGATCTGGACACCGCATTCGACGGCGCCGAAGAGGCGGTTGCCCACAAGCCTGATAGCCAGGAAGCTGAAGAACTCCTGAAGAAGATTCGCGCCGCGATCTCGACTTCACATGGTTATTTTGGAAGGCACCTTGTTCCGGTTTGGGACTTGAAGGTCTCCAATGGACCCATCATGAATCTCTATCCGTCGAATGTGGATAAGACCTTCGTCGTGGCGGCGGGGACTGATGCTCTGCTATGTGATCCGGTGCAGAAGACGACGTTGAAGCTCCCGATCAACGTGTCGGACGGTCTCACGCCAGCGAGCGGGCCTTTTATTTTTCTTAGCCGTAACGGCGGCGGCTGCAACCGCATCGACGTGCAGGGCAACGTGCTGTGGAGCACGGATAAGCTTCCGCAGAACGTTTCCCCCGACGGAAAATTAATCGCATGCCTGGATCCAGAGGTGATAAACACGGGTCAATCCCACGCATTATACCTGCTCGACGCAACGACGGGTCGTACCGCATTTACTGTGGACGTTAAGATGACAAATGGACATTTCTTTAAATCCGGAGGAAAGCCCGATATCTGCGGAGGGTTCAGCAAGGACGGCAAACTTGGGGCCTATCGCGGTGCGGATGGGGCCTGGAATGTCGTGGACCTTAGCGCCGGGAAGGTGGTTCACACCTTTCCCAGTCAGGGACCCGTTTCGTTCGCCTCGTTCGGAGGCGATAATTTCGCTTACAGCAATGCGAGCCAAGTCGCAGTTGAGAATACCACCAATTGGCAGGATGTGACGAGTGTGAACATTTCGGGCGGGATGGCGCCGGTTGACAGCGCACTGGAAGTTACATCCGACGGAAAAACTCTCGTCGTCCAAGGCGCGAATGAAGGATTACGCCTGTTCAATGCTGTCACGGGAGATCCAATCGGTAAACCGCTGGGCAGCGGTGGTCACGTCCTCAGCCGCGACGGCTCGGCGATCCTCATGATCAACGGCCGGGATTTCAACGCCTTTCGCACTTCCGACGGGGTCGCCATCGGCACGATTTCCCAAGCCAGTGCTTCGGGCTATGCCAGCCCGGTCTTCTCACCCGATGGCATTTATCTGCCGCATGACGACGGATCGGTCGAGCTTCGGTCCCCCCAAACCTGGCCCGATGTCTCCGGCATCCGTTCCCTGACTCCGCACCAGATAATCGATCAGGCCAATCTGTTCGATCCCGACACCCTCGGTCGCACTGACGCGGCGATTGCCAAGATCAAACAGCAATTCGGGATCGACGTGATCGTGCAGGCGAACCCCGGCGTGCCAAACAACATCCCCGTGCAACCGGACCTGACCAACGCCAACACCATCCTCCCGTCCTATCTCAAAGATCTTCAAGCGACCCAGGGAACTCCGGGGTTCTACATCGTCATAACGCGATATCCCGCCAATGTTACCTGGGGCGAAGTTCCCCCGGCCGGCGGAGAGCTGTTGAATCCGGACCAACCCAAGTCCCTGGGCGGCCGGCTCGACGGCATGATCGCCGGCGGCGACCCCGCGCAGAGCCTGACCCAGTTCGTACGCGAATTAGGCCGGGACTTGCAACAGGATCATCCGGAGATGGCGCAATGAGGAGCGGAGTTTCAACGAATTAAAGGGGCAGAGTTTTCCAATAGTCTGCTTGAACGGAGTGAAGCACATGAACTATTCGCGTATTTGCAGAATGTCGATGATCGCCATCGTCGGCCTGGGAACCATTTTCATGCCTTCGGGATGTTCGAGGCACGATTCCGGAGGAAGCGGAAGCGCAGATGCGGGCGGTAGCACCGGTGCGAGCGCGACGGCCGCGCCGGCAAGTTCGATCACCGGCACGGGGGATCCTGATGCAGTGAGCGCCGTACAAGCAGAATTGGAAAAACATTGGGTGCAAACGCCCGACGGATGGATCACTGTATATCCCCCCGGGCACTCATCAGACGTTCTCTTTCGAGACAGTGCCGAGCAAATCAAGGAGCTGAAGTTCGAGATCAAATCTCATCCACTCTCTGATGCGGACAAACTGAACCAGATCCAGTATTCCGCTAGCTGCACTTTTCCGCATTTGGCCATCCGATCCTTCGGTTCTAACCAGATGAGTGGACCGGAAAATTGGACTGAATGGAGCACCAAATTTCCAGACGTAGTTGCCAGCGTACAGAAGCAGAACGGTCAGTGGCAGGTGAGCGGCGGTGAGGAACTCTTGAATGGCACGAAACCCGACGAGAGTGCTCTTGCCGCGCTGAAATGATGGGACCTGCAAGGTGTTGCCTTCATGAATTCGGAAAATCGCCTTTTCAATTGTCCACAAATCGCCGGTTAAGACCCGAAGGAGACCACCTTGAAACGTCACGGACTCGCACAAATTGATCTCATTGTCATGTTGTTCATTTCGCTTGCCCTCGTCACGTTTACCCTGGCGGCGGTCGCCTCTCTCGACAACGCCGACTCCAGGTCAAAATGCGCGGCGAACCTGCGGCAGATCGGGCAGGCGATCCTGCTTTACGCGAATGACAATAAAGGACCATATCCGCGAACGGTGTATGACTCGCAATCCGCTGATAAACCAACGGCATTTTCCGGTGCAGACGCCGCCGATCCGTTCGGCGTGGGCGGACCCAATGCCAACGACGTCAGCGCCGGCCTCTACCTGCTGCTCCGCACCGAGGACATCACCAGCAGCGCCTTCATCTGTCCCGCCACGGGAAAACAACCGTTCACCTATGGCGGCGGCGCCCACACCGCGCTGGACAAAGCGAACTTCCCATCGGCGGACAGCCTGAGTTACAGCTATGCCAATCCTTATCCTTCCCAAACGGCGTTGGGAAAGGGGTATAGGCTCGTTCAGGGTCTGGATCCCACCTTTGCGGTGGCGGCAGATTCAAACCCGGGCAGCGACGCTTTGACGACGCTCACAGTCAACATGTCCGACACTCAACTCAGAACGGGCAATTCGCTCAACCATAGCGGGGACGGACAAAACGTGCTCTACGGTGACGGCCACATCGAATTCCAGAATTCGCCCCTATGTGGATCGCATCGTGACAATATCTATACCTACGGCGACAGCGGCGTCGACCCTGACACGAACGCCGCCCGTCCCACCGGAGGTCTCGGCGTGATGGGCTCGCCGGTTGGGCCCGGCGATAGCGTTCTTCTGCCGGTCTCGAATGTGGGGCCAATTGCTGCCACGCCTCTTGCGGATGCATCCGCCGTGACCGCGCCAAACTCTCTTCCACCGGCACAGGAAACAGCCGGTGCTGGAAAATTAACGATCGCGATTCTTATCTTCGGACTCATCGCGGCGGCGGGGTTGGTCGTTTTTCTAATCGCGAAAAAAAAGAAAAGGTGAAACAGCGGGATCATAAATGTCCCGGCAACCGGTGTGCGCTCGCATCCGTTTTATTTTCTGAACCACTCTAATCAAAGGAGAAGTCATGAGTGAATTTTTCAAGCTTCAACCGACGTTGGACCTCATCTCATTTAGACGAATGGTGACGCCATTAATTATCCAAATTATATTTTGGATTGGCGTGGTTGTGGTCCTTATCTATGGATTTTCAACAATCGGCGAAGGTGTGAACGGAGGCCCGGCCGGTCGCGCCATGTCGCAAATGCAATCAACCTTTGGCACGCCTCCCGCTGATGCGTCCAGCGGTCCGCATGCCGACGCCGGCGAGATTTTTATGGGCCTTCTGATCGTACTCCTCGGTCCCGTCGCCTGGCGCATTTACTGTGAATTGATGATCGTGATCTTTAGCATTCATAAGGAATTGGTTGACATACGTAAGAACATGTCGCCCGAGGCCAAGACGCCTTAAGCCTAATATTACATAGTTAGTCCTTATGGCTCGCGAAGCTGATTTAAGCGGAGTTAAAGGTGACACAAACCGTCATCTAATTCCGTCTCCGATATCCGCCTATCTCGGCGTTCTTCTCTGACAAGCGCAACGCATCACAAAACTCTAAAATTTCCCCTTGCAATCCAAACCAATGTTAGGTATAAGTACGGCATCAATGCGCCGTACCAAAATGCCAATTCCGCCTGCCCTGTCAATGACCGTGTTGGAAACCCTGAGCAAAGTCGAAGGGAGCGCAGTCGAAGGGCCGCCCCTTCTCCATCTACTCTCAACTTTC
>PMAK01000155.1 GCA_003153655.1 Phycisphaerales bacterium | reverse complement strand
GCGCAACCATCGCCTCCGCCGCAACCCCCGCCGCCGGCACCACGCACACATCGCTGCGCTCATACGCAGCCTTCACCGGCTCCCTCGTAGCAAAACTCACCGACGCCAGCGGCCGCCGCAGCGTCGAAATCGGCTTCAGATAACCGCGCACCACAATGTCCTCGCCGTTGGAGATGCCGCCTTCGATCCCTCCGGCGTTGTTCTGCTCGCGAGAGAACCTGGTAAAGTCGCCGTCCATACCGTCGCCGGCCCCTTCATAACCAATTGCGTCGTGCACCGCGCTTCCCAGCGACTCCGCCGCCGTCACTCCGCGGCCAATCTCCACCGCCTTCACCGCCTGCAGGCTCATCACCGCCTGTGCCAGCAGCCCGTCCATGCGCTCGTCCCAGTTTGCGTGGGTCCCCACTCCCGGCGGCAGCCCATGCACCACTACTTCGAACACCCCGCCGACCGTATCGCCGGTCCGCAGCACCGCATCCACTTCAGCCTTCATTCGCGCCTCAGCCTCAGCATCCACGCAGTTCAGCAGAACATCATCCTTAGCCCGCAACGCTGCAATCTGTTCCCAACTCGCATCGCGCTCCAGCTCCGCCGCGCCCACGCGAATCACATGACTCGCCACATCCATCCCCAGCTCCAGCAGCAGCTGCTTCGCCACTGCGCCCCCAGCCACCCGCGCTGTCGACTCGCGCGCCGACGCCCGCTCCAGCACGTACCGCGCATCCGGAAAATCGAACTTCAGCGCCCCCGCCAGATCCGCATGTCCCGGCCGCGGCGATGCCACAGCTTTGTGCTTCGCCGGATCACCCGCCCCCACCGGCAGCGCCTCCGTCCAGTTCTTCCAATCGCGGTTCTCAATCGCAATCGCAATCGGCGACCCGATCGTCTTCCCCATCCGCACGCCGCTCAAAAATTCCGCATGATCCGTCTCAATCTTCTGCCGCCCCCCGCGCCCATACCCACCCTGGCGACGCTTCAACTCCCCATCAATAAACGCCTGATCAATGGCCACCCCCTCCGGCATCCCCTCAACCAGCGCAATCAGAGCCTTCCCATGCGATTCGCCCGCGGTTCGATATAGCAGATTAGCCATGCAGATTAGATATTATCAGAGGAAACGAAAACCACTACCCCACTGCCCCGTGGCAACTCCGCCACCATCCCTTTGTTAAATTCAACCGTCTCCGGCCGCCCTTCGGACCAGCGCGCGCGACTCTGAACCTCCGACCCGCCCAGCGTAACACCCGAGGTCGCATCAAGCCCCGATCCGCAAAGCCGCCAAACCGTCGCTCGCACATACGAAGCGCCTGTTTTTATCCTGATTCGAAGATCCCGGTCCTCGCTTTTATTAAACATCGCAATCCGCAGCCCATCCTGCGTTTTGGCCGCATACGCCGTCGCATTCACATCCCCAGCCTGCAGCGTCGCATTCACCATCCGCCCCCCGGCAAACTGATTCGCAAACATCATCCCATAAAAAATCGGCTGCGCATGAAACCCATCCGCCAAATCCCCAGCAATCGGCGTGTAATAAGCCCCCTTCGCCGGCGTAACCTTCTGAGCCACCAAATCCCCCGGCATATGCCCACCCAGCGAAGCCCGCAAATAACTCGCCCCTCCCCCATGAAAATTCACGCCCCCATATCCAGCCTCCGCCAGCGTAAGCATGTAATCCCCGGCCCAAAGCGCCGATGCAAACGCATCACTCATCCCCGGCTTCCCCCCGCGATAACACGAATTCCCCTCCGTCATTCGGCTCTCCATTCCCAACCCCGCCGCCAAATCCGCAATCACCTTCGCCCGCTCACCGATCTTGGGATCGTTCCGCAGCAACCGCGAAATATTCACCCGAGGATCATCCGGCGGCCCCTCCGCATAATAATGACTCGTCACCGCCACCAGCCGCGACCCCATCTTCTTCCGCGCCGACACCGCAAACTGATCCACCCAGGGCGAATACCCCGCAACATCCGGCCCCCCAAACCGCGCCCCCGGCACCCGCTCAATCACCGCCTCCGCAAATTCCCTCCACTCCCTCAAATAATCATCAAACCCCCAGGAGGCAGGCCGCGTCCGGTTATTCGCCTCATGATAATAATTAGGCTCATTCCCAATCTGAAAATAAAGCAGCCGATCCCCAACCGCTTTCGCAACATATTCCGCCTCCCGAGCCGCCCGCTCCGGCGAACTATTCCCCAGATTCAATCCATAAATCAAACCCCACCCGCAAGCCCCCAAAAATTCCGCCAGATGATCAATCGCCACCGGCAACACAGCAAACTGCCGATGCGGCATCCAATTCTGCGCAACCGGCCCACCCGGCACTTTCATCGCCGGCGCAGTAGTAGCCCCATCCGCCATAAACCAGCAAGACTCACTGCTATTCCCCCCAAGCCGAAGCACGCCTGATGGACTAAGCAACCGAAAATACGCGATCAACTCCTTGTTGGAAACGGAGAAGAAATCCGGATCAGAAAGCTGCGCCAGCTCATAACTCAGCCCATTGAAATTCGCCGGAATCAAATGCGAAGCAGCGTTTTCGTCAATAACCAACTCCTCCTCAACCGGCTGAGTCGTCGGCAACAAACCGCCTTGCGCAAAACTCTGACGAGCGGCAATCGCACCAATCGCCGACGAAGCAAGATTAAAAAGAAATCGACGACGATTCATAATTCTCCTCGAGAAGCATCCGCCAGTTTCCACCTCGCCCGAGCCTCCCGGGCCGATTGCAGAAATCGCCGCGACACGACAAACAAAAGCAGCGTGGCCCATAGGTCAAATAGCCCCACTAGCGCCGCCGGCAAAACCATCAATAGAAAGAACGAGATATCGGCGTGCCGAATATCGCCCCATTCGAAAAAAACACAAACAATCAGCAGCGCGAGTGAAGCGGTACATCCCACGGCCACGATCGTCACATGTTCCGCCAACTTCGGCCGCGACAATCGCAGCGCCAACCATCGGAGCCGGAAAAAAGTGACCGCCGGGCACAATACCACACTCAATATCAGCCAGTAAGAAAGATCATTCATTTCATCAACCCACGACGGCGTTTGTCCATAGATAAGCCAGAACGCGAATCGAAAACCATATATGAACATTCCCAGCCCGGCGATCGGAAATAACGGCACGATCCGCAGCAACCATCTATTCACACGCCATATCCCTTTCGATGCGCCTCGCCTGTCGTCACGGGCGATGAAAAAATTCCCCACGGCATGGGAGATCGCCAGCACCAGCAGTATGTAAAGAATCCCCTCATCCAACGAAGAAGCCGAAGCCGTCGAATTAATCAGAATGGCAATCAGAAAAAACCCAAACCCCACATACGAAACCAGCAGCATCACCGAAGCCGCGCCGATCATCCCCACCCACCCCGGCGGACAATCATCCGGATGCGAATGCTCAATCACCGACCGATGCGCCGCCAACCCGCATTCCGGACAAGCCGCCTCACTCGGCGTCGCCCGCAAGTCATACCCGCATCGCAGACAAACCGGCATCCCACTCAACCTAAACTGGGCCATGGGAAAGTAAAGCTAGTTTAACTCCCGCCGCCGCGCTCGCGGGATCACTATTCCATAAGTGATGAACCGGCCGCATCCAATCTGCAATTTCGGACACTCGTCACGTTCATGCAAGTCGTAGGGGAAAAACGGAGAGGGAAAAAAATGGGGCATCTCCAACTCCCAAACCCAAAATCAAAGCCTAGGGAGCTTGCTCCCTAGGAAGAATTTTCCCCTTGCAATTTCAGCTTTGCACACTAGAAGCCTTCTGCACAACAAAACGAATCCTGCACAACGAGAAGAACGTTAAGGAATTAAAGTCTCATCGGCGGGCGCTGAAGGCTGACCAAAGAAGGGGGTCAGGTTCCCTTTCCATTCAAGTCATACCCACATCGCAGACACACGAACATGGCATTCAAGCTAAACCTCGCGTTGGGAAAATAAAGCGGAATCAAATCGCATAATTCCCAGGCCGACCCCCCCATCCATTTCCGGTGATAGACGCCCAAGCCTCGCGTACAATGCCGCCAACAATGAAGACCCTTTTTTCCGCGTATCTGTTCCTATGTGGATGCACTCTGCTGCAAGGGCTCGCCAGCACCCAGGATTTTTTCGTTGCAAACGCGAGCCATGTTAGGCATATGTTCACATATGCAATTAGCGACATCAGTCGGCCGGCCCCGCGCGCGGGCCGAAATTAGTTCGCGCCACGCTGGTCATACCCCATTGTCTACCCATTCCACGCGCTCTACTGCTCCACTCTCTACCATTCCACTCTCTCGCGCAGCGACCCCCCACCCCCCTCCCCCGGAAATGGGACATTTCGTGGCACAATGGGGCATTTTTTTACCCCACATAAAACTTTACCAAACCCATCACTATCGAATTGACACTTTCTCTCATCCCTTGATACCCTTGGCCCGCGACTCAGAGCTTTTACCGGAAAGGAAAGCCGACAAATGCCCCGTCTGAAAAATCTCGAAAAATCCCAGGCCCCATCCAAATCCCAACCCATGATGGCCGAGCTCGAATCCAAAAAGATGCTTTTAAACATCTTCCGCGCCATGGCCAATAGCCCGGCCGTCCTCGACGCCTTCCTCAAATTCAGCGGAGCCCTCCGCGAAGGCAAACTAGACGCCAAAACCCGCGAATCCATCGCACTCGTCGTCGCCCAGTCCAACTGCACCGAATACTGTCTTTCCGCCCATACCGTTCTCGGAAAACAGGCCGGCCTCGACGACGCCGCCATCCGCGACGCCCGCCTCGGCCGCGCCGCCGATCGCAAAACCAGCGCCGCCATCGTCCTCGCCCAGAAAGTCGCCGCCACCAAGGGCAACGTCTCCGATGCCGATGTCAGTTCCGCCCGTTCCGCCGGCTTGGATGACGGCGACATCGCCGAGGTCGTCGCCAACGTCGCCCTCAACGTTTTCACCAATTATTTCAATAACCTGAACCAGGTGGAGGTGGATTTTCCGAAGGTGACAGTCGGTATTGCCTGAAATTGCGGCGGTACGGCCACGAAAGAGGGTGCGACAATGCGCATCTCAAATTTTTCGGTCTACAACAATGAATGGAGTGGACGTCCGGCCCCCTTTAAGTTAACCTGCCTTCAACCATTTTCTCGCTCGGGAATCGCCTCTGCGTTGCGTATGACTTGGGTTGATCGCTAAAGTGTTTTGCCAGAGGCTTTAACAGACTCCAATGACGCGCTCTGATACCATTCCGAATGAGTTGAATCGCGCGACAGACCCCGGTAAGTCGGCGGCTCCTGTCATGTCCGTCTGCCCATTCTGCGGAGCGATCTCCGAAAAAACCGACGGTGCCTGTTCCCGCTGCAAGATGGAAAACTCCGCCATGACCCGTCAGGCCACCCGCGCTCGGGTCGGACCCTGGTATGTCATGCAGTCCCGCAATCCCTCCGCGCCGGGAATGAAATGCAGCACCCTTCTGGCCCTCATTCGTAAAGGCCAGATTACCCCACGATCCGTCATTCGCGGGCCGACAACCTATCAACTCTGGCGGTTCGCAGCCCGCGTCAAAGGCATCAGCCGCGAATTCGGCCTCTGCTATTCCTGCGGCGGAGAAGTCCAGCGCACCTCCACATTCTGCGCCCGTTGCTCTCGCTCGCAGGAGCTTCCGCCAAATCCTGATGCGCTGCTCGAGCACGATCCGCAATCAGCCAAGGCCGTCTATCGCGAGGTGAAATCTCCTCGCCCATCCGCCCCCATCCAGATCGAGCGGCCGCGCACGGAAACCCCGCGCGAAGAACCCATGCGGCCGGCCGCCGCCGCGGAAAATGATCCGCTTCGCAGCCCACGATCGCAGACGCAAATTCCCTCCGCCGCCGAAACCATGGCTGAACTGGCCGAGATGCCTTCGCCTCACAATGCGTCGTCGGATTTGCAAACCCGTCCGCGGCAGCGTCCCCAGGAAGGAGTTCTCAGTGCCAGAGAACTCGCCGCCGCATTCAGCCTTCAATATGACCCGACAATGGACGCCCCGCGCACGCGCCGCCGCAACGTCGGCCTCATCAAGCGCCTCGTCGCCGCCGCCGCCATGTTTTTGATTTTCGGCGGAACCGCCGCGACGTTCTACTACAATCCATCGCTTCGCCAGCGCATCGTTGATTGGGTGCAAGACGCATCTCCGCCCGCAACGGCTTCAACTGACACTCACGCCACGGATTCACCATCGCAAAAAGCTGTGATCGCGCAAACGCCAAATTGGATGATGCCGCCGCCGATCGATTCGCCCCCAATCACAACGCCAATTTCCACTCCAGTGGCGACTCCTCCAAAGCCGCAGCCAGGCGATGTTCCACCCTTGTCGTACACACTTCCCCCGGTTTCCAAGCCCACAGTAGTCCAGCAGGCCGCATCCGTCGTTCAACCCACGAATGACACGCCGCCCGTGTCACCATCGCCCGCGCCTTCTTCATCAGTTGCATCAAATATCGTCATCCCCGGACCAAACGACGCCAGCACCGCCGCCGCTGCCGCCGCCACCCAAAAGCTCCGCCAATCCGCCGGCGGCGATCTTGATACCCTCGCCATGGAACTTCGCGGCAACGGAATGGACGCCGAACATCGCAGCGACTTCGCCGCCGCCGAATACTATTATCAGCAAGTCGAACAGCTTCCCCACGACCACTGGCCCGGCGACATCGAGCAGCTTCTAAAAGACGCCCACCAAAAAGTCCTCGACGGCGCTAATCACTGATCCAGGTTTCTCGCCGTTCCGCCCGCCCACGCGGGCAAAAGCAACCCAATCAAAATCGCCGCCGCCGGCGCCGCGTGCATCAGCAATCGATCCGTCGTCACCGCCAGAAGTTCATCAAGATTCCAACTCGTCACCACCATCAGCGGCGGAAGATACGCCAGCAGATGAAGCGCCAGCAACACGCCAATGATCGCCACCGCGGGACACGCAAACCGCCGCCGTTGGACCACAACCAGAATCAGCGTCACAAACCAGAACAGCCCCCAATATTGCCAATCCACCATCTCCACAAAGATCGCCCCCAATATCCGCGGCACGCGGCCAATATTGGAGATGATCCCATGAACAGTTAGGTTCCCGGCATAATCCTCATCCGTTCGAGGCAAGCCCCACGAGTATGCAACCCAAGGCAAATAGATCGCCGCGACAATCACCACAAACATCGCCGCCCCAACCAACCCGCGCCGCCGCGATCCGCGCACCTTGAGCCCCGCAAGCACCACAGCATTCACCGCCGCCAGCGCCAGACCTTCATTCTTCGACCACGTCATCCAAGCGCTGAACAGCGCACATAGCAGCAAATCTCCCCATCGCCCGTTCTCCCGCCATCGCAGCAGGCACAGCAAACTGCACGCATAGAACGCCGTAAGCGCCATCTCCGCCGTTCCCGCACCGCCATACCGCAGCATCGGCTGCAGGCAGGAGAGCAGCGCCACCGCCGTCAATCCCGCGCTGATCCCATTGATTCTCCTCACCGCCGCGAACACCACCATCAGCATTCCCGGATAAAGCAGCAGCGCAATCGTCTTGCTCAAATCATTCATCCGCCCGCTCATCGCATGCATACCCGCCGACATCATCGGAACCAGCAGCGGATACCGCAGATGGCTATAGCTGAGATTCACATCCGAGAAATACCCCGGTCGCGGATGAAGCGGCAGATGCGTCAACACCTCAGCCTTCAATTGCCAGATCGCAAACGCATCCCATTCAATCACCGGATAATGCACCGTATCGATCACCAGAGAGGCAAATCCATAAGCAATCGCCACCGCGCATATCACTCCCCAAAGCGGAAAGACCCGCCCGCCGTGTTCAATCACATCCTGCGGCCGACCGCGCCGATACAGGAATATCCCAACCGCCGCGCACAAACCCGTCAACACCAGAATCTCCACCCGCCCCGGCCGAAGTCCCAGCATCGACAGAAAGATCAGGCAGATAGCAATCAACCCCGGCCCCATACAAATCGAAAATCCCACCGTCTCCAATCGCGACCTGCCCCGCGCAAGCCCCGCGACAACCGGATACCCAGCCACCGCCAGACAGCAAAGATAAAGGCCGCACCAGAAAATGCTCATTCGTCCAACCACTTTACCCGCTCAACCACCGGCCTCATTCCCTCAAGATGCAAAACAACAACCGATCCAACGCCCTGATCCCGCGGAGATTGGTGGATTATGATACGGTCGCAAGAGTATTTTGGATATCGCTCGCTATGAGTGCTGGCGATCATGATTTATGCGGTGAGTATGATCGCTCAGTTTCAGCGGAAAACGAGAAGATCAAGATTGTCTGCAAGTGACATCTTTTCAACCTACCGCACCGGTTCCGCTCTCATTTTCCCGTCTGTTTTCGTACAACATCTGCGGAGATCAAAGCATCTCGTACATTCGACAATTCTTTATATTTGCCGGCCAACACATCGGCCGTCGTCTGATCCAGGATTTTAGAATCATGCTCCATATCGTTGCCCACTTCCACCGGCGTCTGTGGTGAGGCTGGTGTGATGTCCAGTTTCCAGACACCATGGATCCTTCGAAATGAAACTCGGCTGTTGTCTTCGAAGAACCCAATCGCGCGATCGCTCTCCTGTTGCTCGACGTCGCACCACCAAGCCAGGTCAGCGGGCGTGACCAGACCTACATCGTCCGATACGAAACTTTCGCCGCGATTTCCAAACTTTTGATTAATTGCATCTTTGAGCCGCAAAACTGTGAGAATTCTCTCGGTATTCGCCGCCACCAGCTTTCCGTCCGGATCACCCGCCGAATAGAAAAACTCCGCAATCGCCTTCCTGTCGTGTTCCGTAAAGGCTCGGAAATACGCGCCAATTGCACCTCGTACTGTACTCTTGTCGAAACTCGTAGCGTCGAACTTCGCGCCGTCCGGCGAAAGTGCCGGTCCGTCTCTCGCTAGCTGGTTCAATCCCCAAGCCATGCTCACCGCCCTATCTTGCGAATCAATTGCATCAATGATCTTATACAGATTGCGGATTCGCCCAGTATTGAGCTCATTTGTCAGTTCTTGGTATAGAGCGGCTCGTTTTTGATGAAGATCAGTCATGTGCAGCACGTCTTCTGGCCGTGTTTGTTCCTCCCCAAGGGCAATCCGCCAGATTCCGTCCGGCCCGCGACGCAGTGGCTGCCACGCGCCATTAGGCCCGATCCTTCCCTCTGCTAAATTCGGATTGCTCGCCAATGATCGGAAGTCATCTGCTGTATACCGTCGTAGCGGCTCAACCGTACCGCTACGTTGCGACCATAAACCGAAACGAACGCCGGCATCGTGCCCCAAGCGTGACTCTACTGCTCGAAGTAACTGATCGTTTGCGATTTGGGCCTGGGCATATGCCATTCGGCAAGACTCGTCCTTGGGCGTATCGTACGAATCAGCAACAGTGGCGATATCTCCATTCAGAACTGCCGTCCGAAAAGCGTTCATTGCGCCGACCGGTGTATCTCTGCCCTGTGACGGTTGAGCGGATCGAGTGACGTTATTCGCGCAGCTCGAAACTCCCGCATTCAACACGCAGATCTTGATCAACCCCGGCCCCATGGACGCACAAAGTCCAAGTGTCTCCCACCGCGACCGCCCCCGCGCAAGCCCGGCGACAACCGGATAACCAGCCATCGCCAAACAGCAAAGATAAAGTCCGCACCAGGTAACGCTCATTGGTCCAACCATTTCACGCGCTCAACAACCGGCCGCATCCCCACAAGATGCAAAACAACAATCGATCCAGCGCCGCGATCCCGCAGGGAGCGTTCATCCGGAATCGAATTGCCATCCAATAGCTGCATCGTCCCGTTGATCGTAACCCCCGGCTCCGCAACCAGCACGGGCCGCGGATACATCACATACACCGCGCGAAAATAAACGTTCGCCGTAAACCCCCCGGCGTTCTTCGGGAAATTGACGAATTTCAAAAACACCCCACGCCCGGATCTGTCCCCGCTCCTGAACAGTCCATCCCATTGCTCATATTTTTGCCTGAGCTGATCCGGCCACCGCTCAAAAAATTCGCGGTTGATGTCAACGCCAACGNNACGCACAATCCCAACGATATCACAACGATGATCCCACCCACCCATCGAAGAATCCATCCATACCTGGCCGACCGCGCTATGTTCTCGATGAAATTGTGAGGATCGAAAGGCAAGGACGTGAATTATATTTTCTTCCCCCGCAACGTCAAAGTAAGCGCCCCGCTAACTTCAGCAGGCAATCATCCAAGGATTACTCATTCCCCCAGCCACTTCACCGCCAAAACAAACGGCCTATTTTTCAGCGGATCAAAATCAACAACCACAATCGATCCCACCCCGCGATCAATCAGCCATTGATCGCTCGGATAAGAATTATCCTCCAAAAGCTGCGGCGCCGTGTTCACAACGCCCGAAGGCCCCGTCACCAAAACAAGCTGTGGATACATCGAATAAACCGCCCGAAAATAAATCCGCGCCGTCCACTGCCGCGCCTGATCATGAAAATTCAAAAACTTCAAAAACACCCCGCGCCCCGGCGTCGTTTCCTTATGGATATACCCATCCCAATCCACAATCGACTGTTTCAATCGCTCCGGCCCACCCAGATAAAACTGGCGATAAATATCAAATCCAATGCACATCCCAACGGATGTCACAACAACAATTCCGCCCAGCCACCGAAGAATCCGCCGAGACCTCGGCACTGGCGATGGGTTATCACTGAGAATGCGCGGATCGCCAGACAAGGCTGCGAATTGTATTTCCCAACCGCCCGCCGTCAAAGCGGTACCGTTCGCCTCTGTCGCCAATCTTCCACATCGCCCCGATCAGCATCGCCGCCACCGGAGCCGCGTGCATCAGCAGCCGGTCGATCGTCGTCCTCATCAATGTCTGCAAATCCCACGGCGTCACCATGTATGCTAGAACATAAACCAGCAGATGAAGCCCCAGCAGAATCCAGAGCAAAATGACTTCTCCACGTCGAAACCGCCGCCATCCGACAATTGCCGCCGCGGCCAACACAAACCAGAAAATACCCCACGCCGCGGTCAGCCGCTCCGGCCCGGTATCAGTCCACTTAACCATCTCCGGCCCAATTTCGCGGGCAATCACAGGCAAGCGATCAACATGCGCCACCAATTCCCCAAAATTCAATCGCCCCGCATAATCCTCGTCCGTCCGCGGCAAACCCCGCAGATAGATCAGCCAGGGTAAAAAGAGAAAAAATACAATCGCAATAAACGTTGCGCAATGAGTCCACTGCCTCCGGGAGAGTGCAAGGCATACCACGATCACAATATTAATCGTCGCCAGCGCCTGCCCCTCATTCTTCGTCCACGCCATGCACGCGCTGAACAATGCCATCAAAATCAAATCTCCCAGCCGCGATCTTTCCACCACCTCAGCAAACAAACCACGCTCCCCCCATAAAAAGCCGTCAGCGCCATCTCCGCCGTCCCCGATCCCGCATACCGAAAAAACACCGGCAAATCCGCGAACATCGCCGCCACCGTGATCGCAACCAAATGCCCGCTGTCGCGACGAACCGTCGAATAGACAACCGCCACCAACCCCAGATACATGAGTAGCCCCGGCGTTTTCTGTCCATCATCCCCCAATCGCCCGGTCAGCGCATGCACGCCCGCCGAAATCATCGGCTCCAAAAGCGGATATCTCAGATGACTGTAGCTCAGATTCACATTCTCAAAATAAGCCGGCCGCGGCTCCAGCGCCGACTTCGCCAAAACCTCTCCCTTCAACTGCCAGATCCCAAACGCATCCCATTCCATCGTCGGATAAATCGTCACATCCGCCGCCACAACCACCGCCGCATACGCAATCACCAGCAGACACGCGACAGTCCAAAGCCGAGCATATCGTCCGACGATTTCCGTCCGCTCAACCGCATCATTCGCATAGTTCTTGAAATAACAGATCGTTGCCGCGGCCATCGCCAGAATACCCACCGATAAAACTTCCGTCCGCTCCGGGCGCACACCCAGCATCGACAAAAAAATAAGACACAATCCAAAAACCCCGGGCCCCAGACACGCGCTAAGCCCCGCGATTTCTAAGCGGGATCGATTCCGCTTCCCACGAATGTCTCGCCTGATCCACGGTCACGATTGTCTTCACGCCGTGCTGACGCCACCACTCACCCGAATGCACGATGCCGCTTGGAATCTGCGCCCCATCGAACACAACAACTTCATCATTCGCAATCACAACCGGCAACGGATACAGATCGTATACCGCGCGGAAATACGCGAATTGCCGCGTCCCGCCATCGCAATTCAGAAATTGAAGTCCCACCGGCCCAGCTCGTCCCGCGTCCGCCAACGTCTGATCGGTACTCACAAACCGTCGCGTCGCCTCGATCGCGCCCGGAGAAACAAATCGCCGCTGAATATCGAGATATACGCTGAAGCACGCCGACCCAAGCATCACCGCCAGAATCCCCCGGCCCAACCATCGCAGTTTGCCCTTTGCTTCGTTCATTCCCGGACTTTTCTTTCCGACGTCGGCGGCTTTTCCGGCCAATCCTCCGCATCGCGCAGCTTCTCAATCCGCACCCGATCAAACAATTCCCCCCGATTCATCCCCGGACATCGTTTCGACGCGGATTCCCAAGCCGCCCGGCTCGAAAGATTTCCCGTCCAGAACGGCCACGTCCGGCATTGCAGCGGCCGCACCGAATAGATCGAGCAAATCCGCCGCGTATGCTCCACTTTTCCTGCTGGCAGCTTGCCCGATTTCGAACTTTCCGCCGGGATCTCCTTCACAAAAATGCAGTCATATCCACCATGCCGTGGATGTCGCCGCTCTTTCAGCGAAAATCGCCCGCCAATCTTCCGGCAATATTTCTCCACCACCTCTGCCGGGGAAATCTCCAGAAACTCCGCGACGCGCTGAATCTCTTCCCGTGTGATCCACACAAACCCAGGCGGACCGCTGCAACAGTTGCCGCACTGGCTGCACGTAAATTGCAGTCCCTCGGCAAACCACGGCTCAGCCGGCGATTCCAAAACCTTCAACTTCATGATTGGATTGGATTATAGTCGCAAGGGGGGTCGGCGCTAAAGCAAACGCGCTGCGGCAGGTATTGTCTTGTTCCCTCTCCTCGGCCTGCCCTGAGATTATCGAAGGGTACGCCGGGGAGAGGGGCAAAGAATTTCAATAAGCAAACAGATACCACACCGCCGCGATAATCCCCGCCTGAACCGTCACGAAAGTCGCCACCGCGGAGGAGATTCGCATTCTCGCCGGTTCGCGCGCTGGCTGCCGTCGCCGCACCGTTCCCGGCCGATCACGCATCGCCGCGAAATTCCTGGTAGGCGCTTCTGACACAGCCTCATGCTCCGAGGAAAATCGGAGAATCGGCCAAACCCTGTTTGCGATGACCCATTGCCGAGTGAGTTCCCACTGATATTGAGCTACCGCAACGAACAACAGGCATTTTGCCGTCAGTCGCGGCGGGGATCGGAAGATTGGCCACAATCGTTTTGATATCGCCCATTGCCGGACCGTTTGCCGCAGATTTCGCACCACTGCCCGGGTTCTCATGCAGCTTGTCTCGATTGTCGACCAAACTGATGACAAAAATGACACGAGCCGTCCGCGTTTCGCCTGGCGTTGCAGCCCAACGCCCAATTGATGCTGAACCGCCGCGATTAAAAGATTCGCCTCAAATCGATTGATCCCATTCCGCGCAGCCGCCCGCACCAGTGATTCCCGTTCGCTGAACGGCAGCACGGTCCCAATCATTCGGGCCGCAACAAGGTCGGCAAAATTCCGCGCCGCGATTCCGCGATCCCCCAGGATCGCCGAGTGCGACCAGTCATTCAGCCCGTTCCCCGATTTAGAATTGGTCAGCCTCAACATCATTCCGCAGTCTACACCATGTCCCAGCCAGGGAGCCGCAAACAGACGATTTTCACAACACCCAACCACCCGCCGATTACGGCCTATGTCGAATCTTCCGTCTATCTCGCTAAACTGCCCGGGAAGGAATTGCCGATTGCTCCCGGCGCGCCGGGACCAAAGTCCGATAAATGCAATTCATTCGGTACTTGGTCCCGGCGCGCCGGGAGCATTCGGCATTCAAATGACCTGGTTCAAACGCCTTTTCTATCTATTCGCCTTCGTGTTGCTGATCCTGCTGGCCACTTCCGTCTTCGGCACCTATCTCTATCGCGGAACGCCAAGCTGGTATCGCCCACGAATCGCCACGACCGAGCAAACCAAAGACGCTGCCAATCGCGCCGATCAGAAACTGCTCGATCTTTTCAGTTGGGCGGCCAGCGCGCAGGCACAGCAAGCCCGGAGTCTCCAAGGCATCGCGAACGCGAACGATCCCCGTATCGGGCCCAAGACCGTCACATTCAACGAAGACGAGATCAATTCATTCATCAGCAGTTGGCAGACCCCCGACACGTCTAAGCTCCAGCAGCGTATTGCCCGCTATTTCACCGATGGCCGGATCATCTTTGAGGACGACGCAATCATCCTTGCCGGCCAGTCGCCTGAACTCCACACGCTCGCGAGCGCGAAGTTCGATCCCCAGATCGACGCCGATGGGAAACTGCATCTCGATCTCGCCGCACTGCGCGCCGGGCGCCTGCCCGTGCCGCTGTCCGCCGTCTCCAGCCATCTGCGGCGTCTTCAATCCCTGTTGCGGCAACAACTGATCCTCCAACAACCAACGGTGGACATCGATCCCGCGCTGACCGCAAACCGCTCCGCCCTGGCCGCGGGCTGGCTTCATCTGCTTCTGTCCGCCATGAACAATCAACCGTGTGATCCGGTTCTGCTGATTCCGTTCGACATGTCCAATCTCCGCCGCGGGATGCCGGCAAAATTAACGGCGATTAAAGTGGTTGAGGGAAAGATCACGCTGACAGTCGAGCCAACGCCCGCCGGTGATCGCAAGGCCCTGATTGATCGCCTGAAGCAGCCATATGATGCGGCCGGAGAATAACGGCAGATCCCCTGGCCTCAATTCTTTATCAGCAAGCTGGCGGTTGCCAGTTGTTGAAGGGCAAGACCGATCATTTTTTTCAGGGTCTGCCGATCAGGGGTGGGCTTATTCTGTTTCGCCACCTCGGCCGCTAGCGCATCAATATCCCGTGTGCCGTCCAACAGCGGCAATAGTTGACGCAGCGCCGGCTCCGTGACCACCCGCGTATGCCGCAGCGAAGTCACCGTCGCAAGCGTGACGGCCTGCCATCGCGCCAACCGGGTCGCACGGGGAAATTCGCCCGGCACTCGCGCGATGTGATCCGTCGGACGTGTCCAAAGTTCAACGATGCCCAGCGAATAACAGGTTTCAATGACATGCGCCATGGCAACCGCATTCTTCTCTGAATCGCGCTGGTTCTCCGGCGCTGCCTCAAGCGCCGCCGCCGCCAGATCTGAAAATGACAGTGCCGACGGCCACGCCTCTCGCAGCCGCCGCATCGCCGCGATCGGCCGCGCATCCGATAGCTGGACCTTGTCGTCCTTGGTCCCGAATTCAATCACGCTTCGTCCCGCCGCGTTCGTGCCCGCCGATGTTTCCGTAGGATTCCCCGCGATGTACAGCTTGCGGATTTGGCTCGCCGCCGATTCATGCGTGATATTCGCCGCCTCGGCCCGGCACAAAACCGATCGCCGGAACATCCGGTTCGTCAGAAAGTCCATGTACTGATCCCGCTCCACGGAGTCAGCGGACAGCTTCGATATCGTGTCGCGGGCCGATGCTGGAATTCTGTTCCAATAGTCGTCACTGGCATTGGTGTCGCCAATAAACGTCAGTCCATGCCCCCGTGCCTGACTGACAAAATCCCGAAGGTAAAACGCGTCGTTGACGGCCTCCATCTGCTCGTGCAGTAGATAACTGTCAACCGCATTGGAGATCGATTTTTGGGAATCCTTCATCATGTTTCGGTAGAAACCGCCGTATGAGATATTCTCAGCGATTAACTGAACCATCTCGCGTCCGCGCGTTGCCCGCTCGGCCGGACTGGTTGCGCCGCGGGCGTTGTAAAGCATCATGTCCCGGATCACCCCTTTCGCCCGCCATCCGGGAAGGGTGTTGTAGCTGATGTACGCCAATCCATTTTTCGACAGGTGCCGCCGGCAAACCTGCATCAACCGTTCACGTACGATGGCCGGCACCCACGAATAAAACCCATGGGCGATGATGTAGTCGAACTCCCCGGCATCTTCCGGAAAATCCATCAGATCCTGGCATCGAAGCTCGATATTCATCAGGCCGATCTCGCGGACGATCGCCGCTCCGCTTTCAATCTGACGCGGAGACAAATCGATCCCGACAAATCGACTGCCCGGCATCTGCTCCGCCATCGGCAGCAGGTTTCCACCCACGGCGCAGGCGATCTCCAGCACGCGGCAATTGTCCACCCGTGGTGGCGTGAGCCCTCCAAGCGCCGCCACAACAGCAATTCGATCGGGATGGGCGTGGACGTGCTCCAACGCCTCGTATTCCACCGCGTCGTAGTCGGCCCTCAGCTTTTCGACAATCTCATCCATCGCGCAAACTCAATCGACAATTCGTCCCGCACATCATTCGCCCAACAGCAGACTCGCCGACGCCAATCCCCCAAGAATCGAGTCAATCGTCTGATCCGGATGCTGAGCCATTTCCGCTCCAATCGCATCCCGATCCCGCGTCCCATCCAGCAGCGGAACGATTCGTCGCAGCAAATCGTCCGTCTTGATCCGCAAATGCCGCAAGCTAGTGATCGACGGCTGATGCGCCGCCTGCCATCGCGCCACGCGCGTCGCGCGCGGATATTGGCCGGCTGCCGGCGCGATAAAGTCCGTCGGCCGGCTCCATAGCTCGACAACGCCCAGCACCCGGCAGGTTTCAATCACATGCGAAAGAGCCACCGCATTCTTTTCGGGATCAGTTTGCCCAGCCGGTGAATGCGCGAACGCCACCGCCGCCAATTCCGAAAACGGAACTGCCGACGGCCACGCCCGGTAGAGATACCGCATCGCGGCAATCGGCCGCGGATCAGATAACTGCACAACTTCCGGCTCGGTCCCGAATTGAAATATCGCTTGCCCGGCGGCATTCACGCCCGCCGGCTTCTCGACTGGTTTGCCCGCGACATGCAGTTTGCGAATTTGATTCACCGCCGCATCCGTCGCGTCCCCACCGGCTTCCGTCCGGCAAAGCACCGATCGCCGGAACGCCCGATTCATCAGAAAATCCACGTATTGCTCGCGCTCCGCGACATCCCCCGACATCTTCAAAATCCTCTCGCGCAGCGCCGCTGGAATCCTCTCCCAATATTCGTCCTTGGCATTTGCGTCCCCGACGAGCGCCAGGCCATATGCCTTGGCGTCGCTCACAAAATCCCGCACATATAGCGGCTCGTTAACTGCCGCCAGATGCTCGTGCAAAACGTAGCTGTCATCGCCATTGACAACCGAAGGCTCGAATTCCCGCAGTAAATCCCGGTAATAATTCGTGCCGACCACGTGTTCCGCCACGAACTGAACGATCTCGCGCCCACATTTCACGCGCTCGGCCGGATTCGTCACGCCGCGGGCGTTGTAGAGCATCATATCCCGGATAACGCCCTTCGTTCGCCAACCGGGAAGCGTGTTGTAGCTGATGAACGCCAACCCATTTTTCGCCAGATGCCGTTGGCAGACGTTCATCAACTTCTGCCGCACGGGCTTCGGCACCCATGAGTAAAACCCATGCGCGATGATGTAATCAAAATCCCCGGCGTCCTCCGGGAAATCCATCAGATCCTGGCACCGCAACTCGATGTTCGTCAATCCAAGCTCACGGACGATTGCCGATCCGCTCTCGATCTGCCGCGGCGACAGATCGATTCCAACGAATCGGCTGCCCGGCATCTGCTCCGCCATCGGCAGCAGATTCCCGCCTATGCCACAGGCGACTTCGAGCACCCGGCATCGGTCCACCGGAGGCGGCACGAGACCTCGCACCGCGGCCGCCGCCGCGATCCGGTCCGGATGGGCATGGAAATGCTCCCATGCCTCATACGCCACCGCGTCATAGTCGGCCCTCAGCTTTTCGACAATCTCATCCATCGCGACGCCTCAAACTTTCGTCAGATCGCATGATGGCCTCTATTAGCGGGATTTCAAGATAGAGGAGAAATTTGCCGGAATGGCCGCAGTTTCTGCGCCTGTTTGGAGTCTTGATGATTCGCCGTCCAGGGCCAGACCCAATGAAAACACAAAGATGTATTTCGTGCGATTCAGCCTGTTTTACAGGCCATTTCGATTCATTCACCCCATCGCATCCACCCACGCCAAACCTTAACAACGCCATCTGGCACGCAGCTTGTTAAGCATCGTCGGACGTTGGGTCGCTTTGCGGAGCAAATGCGTATGGAAGTCCCGAAGGATTTGGGTCGGCGCATCGTCGAGGCAGCTCGCCTTGCCGTTGCACTTCATCTCCAGCATGTCTTTGGACTAGAGCCTCAGGTCGGCGGAGCCGATATCGAAGCCTCGACCCCAATGGATGAACGCGCTTTCTCGGCCTGCCCGGTCGATTCCGCCGCAAGCGGACTCGCCGAACAGGAGGCCGAATGATTTACGGTCTTTACCTCTCCGCGTCCGGCGTGATCACCAACTCCTACCGCCAGGACGTCATTTCCAACAACATCGCCAACGCCGAAACCGTCGGTTTCAAGAAGGATCTGGCAATTCTCCAGCAGCGCCCGACCGCCGCCCAGGAAACCGGCCATGAAAATCAGACCAATCCTCTGCTCGAAAACATCGGCGGCGGACTTCTGGCCGCGCGGCTCGCGGTTGACACGCGCGCCGGCGAATATGAGCCAACCGGAAACGGCATGGATGTCGCCCTCGACGGCAACGGCTTCTTCGCCGTCAGCAGCGGCGATGGAAAAATGCACCTGACCCGCAACGGTCAATTCCTCCTCAACCGCAATGGAATGCTCTCTCTATCCAACAATCCGGCCGAATCGGTTCTGGATGAAAAGCAAACCCCCATCAAACTGGACGGCACGCAGCCCATAACCATTGCGTCGGATGGAAGCATCACCCAGGCCGGCAAGACGGTCGCCCGCATCGGCATTTTCGACGCCGGCAATCCTGCCGCCCTTCAAAAAGACGGCGGCACGCTGCTATCCGTCCCCGATGGAACCGCGCTGACTACGGCGACCCCCACCGTCCGCACCGGATTCATCGAACGGTCCAACGTCGATCCCGCAACAGAAATGGTCGAGCTCATGGATACCCAGCGCCAGCTCGAAGCCAACGCGAACATGATTCAAATACAGGATCAAACGCTGGACAAGCTCGTGAACGATGTAGGCAAGGTTAGTTGATTGACGACTTAACAGACTCACGGATTTCACATGGCAATTACCGCGCTACATTCCGCAGCCACCGGCTTACGGGGGCTTTCCACGGCCATCGACGTCATCGCCAACAATTTGGCGAACGCCGAAACCAACGGCTTCAAGGGAAGCCGCGTCAACTTCGAGGATCTNNCGGCAACGGCGATATCTCCCCATCCGGCATCTTCGTTGGGCTCGGCACCCGCATCAGCAACACCCAGCTTGACCTGACCGAAGGGAGCATGCAGAACACCGGCAACACCCTCGATGTCGGCATCCAGGGCCCCGGATTTTTCCGCGTGAAGGTCTTAAGCACATTGGGCGATGGCACCGCCTACACCCGAAACGGCCAGTTCTTCGTCAATAATCAGAATCAATTAGTCGTCGGCATGGGAGACGGCTACGAGCTCGACCCGCCGCTGACCATCCCAACCGGCGTCACCAACATCCAGATCAGCCAGGACGGCATCATCACCGGCACCAAGCCCGGAACGACGACCCCTTCGCAGCTTGGGCAGTTCAAGCTCACCCAATTCGTCAATCCACAGGGCCTGCAATTGCTCGGCGGAAATCTCTACCAGGAAACCGAAGCCTCCGGCCCCGCTATCGATTCCACGCCGGGCGATCAAGGCTCCGGCACGCTCCTGCAGAGTTATCTCGAAGCCAGCAACGTCGATCCGGTCAACGAACTCGTCACCCTGATCCAGACCCAGCGGGCCTTTGAATTGAACAGCCAGACGATCCAGACCGCCAACCAGGCCCTCCAGACCATCACGAATCTCGGACGTCAATAGTCGTAACCGGAAGTAAGAGGTCGCCATGAACAATCGAAGGCTCACCAAGCGAAAGCAAGCCCAGCTATTTGTGCTCCTGACCGCTCTCGCCTGGGCCACGCAAACCCTGCTCCATCAGTGGGGCTACGGCCAGGAGGTTCCGTCCGTTCCCCTAAGCGACGCGGCGGCGCTCGCGGCTATGCCCGATGTCCCGGGCGGCGAAAAGTTTGTCCCCGGCGATGCCAACAGCACGCCCACGGGAACGCTCGAAATGCGGCAGGACGCTTCCGTCTACGGCGCTGATATCACGCTCAAGCAGGTTTGCCGCTGGTCCGATGAAGACGCGCCCGCTTTCACGCCCATCGCCGATCTCACGCTCGTGCATCTGGCCGCCGGTGTCTCGTTCCGCACGATCAGTGTTGATGATGTCCGCCAAACGCTGCACGGCGCCGGCGTCAACATCGCGATGATCAACTTTTCCGGCGTCACAAGCTGCGGCGTCACGCGCAGCGACGCCCTCGCGGGTGAATCGCAAACCTCCGTCCAGCAATGGATCGACGCCCAGCAGCCCAATGCCGCCAAACCCGCGGTCTCCGCCCAATTGGCTCAGAATGCCAGTGAAATCGATCCCAATTTCCACACCCTTCACGATCTGCTTGTCGCCGATCTGGCCCAGCGGCTGAGTATTTTGCCCGAAGACCTGCAATTGAGCTTCAGTCCGGAAGACGAAAAGGTAATTTCGCTGGCTGAGCCATGCTTCAAGTTTGATATACGCCCCTCGCGCGCCCGCGCCTTGGGGAACGTCTCGTGGGATGTGAAGGTCTTGACCGATTCCTCAAGCAAAAAGATAACGATCAATGCCGTCGCCCGCGCCTGGGAACAGCAGGTAGCCGTGGCCAAGCCCCTCTCCATACACAAACTCCTCTCCCCGTCCGACTTCACCTCGCATCGTGTTCTGGTTGATTCCCTTTCGGACCACCAACTCCTGGGATTGGACCAATGCGTTGGGCAGCAGGCTGCCACCGAACTTCGCCCCGGCGTGATAATGACCTCGCAACTCGTTGATGCCGTGCCCCTCGTGAGGGCGGGCCAGCTTGTCACCGTCAATCTAACGCGCGGCACCGTCCAACTCCGCGCCGTCGCCCGCGCCATGGAACAAGGCGCGCTCGGCCAAACCATCAAGGTTCGCAACGAAAACACCCGTGATTTGCTGGATGTCACTATCACAGGACCACAGGAAGCCCGCCTCGGCGAACCTGCCCCAGCCGACGAAGTCTCACAGGCCAATTGAAGGAATTTGCATATATGCCCAAACCGTCGCGAATCATGATGGGAACGATCAGTGCGGCAGCGGCGCTGACTCTGGCCGTTGCAACCATCGCCCAGGTTGCGCCATCCGAGAAGCCATCCTCAGCCTATACCACGAATCCCGACACCGCCGGCCTGGGCCCGATCTCTCCGCCTGCTCCCGTTGTGCCGATCGGCGTAATGGTCCAGCACACAGGCGGTTCGCTCCTGCGCGCCGAGACCGCCGGCCATTCCGAGAACGGAGCCCTGACTCCGGAAACCGTCAGCTATTACAGCGTCCCCCCGGCCAAGCCAAAGCTGCTGCGCAAGCATGATCTCGTCACCATCGTCATCCGCGAAAATAGCCAGTTTGCCACCAATGGCACCACCGATTTGAAGCGCAGCAATGACCTTGATGCCATCATCGACAGCTATGTGACCCTCGGCTGGCAGAAGGGCCCGACCCTCGGCGAGCACTTGCCGGTCACGCCAATTGAACTCAAAACCAGCGGTCAGCGGGATTTCAAGGGCGACGCGGCACTCGAACGCGATGATTCATACACCGGCCGCATCACCGCGGAAGTGTTCGATGTGAAGCCGAATGGCACACTCGTTCTTCAAGCCACCGAAAACATAAAAACCGACGATGAGGAGCAAAAGGTCACTCTTATCGGAACCTGCCGCGTCGAGGATATCACGGCCGATAATACAGTGCTCAGCAACCAGCTTTACGACCTTTCGCTCAATAAACAGCACAAAGGCGCCGTGAAGGACACCACCAATCGCGGCTGGTTCGAACGATTTTTTGACTGGCTGAACCCATTTTGACGATGGTTATCGGTCGTATGCATGAAACGTGCATGTTTTTGAAGTGATATCAATGCCCATCCGTCTTCCAATCTTTCTGCTGATTATCGGGCTGATCGCCGCGCCGGCGGCGGCTGTTAAGGTCGCGGACATCACCCGCATCGGCGGCGAACGCACCAACATTCTCACAGGCCTCGGCCTGGTTTACGGCCTAAAAGGCACTGGCGACGGCGGCGGCTTCACCGCGGCCATCGCACCGCTGCGGTCGATGCTCTCCAAATTCGGCGATCCCGTCACCGTCCAGGAATTGAATAACGCCGCCAACGTCGCCGTCGTCATGGTCACAGCTACCGTTCCAGCGGCAGGGGCCCGCGACGGAGATCATCTCGATGTTCACGTCTCCAGCGTCGGCGCTGCCGCCAGCCTCAAAGGCGGAAGGCTCTTCGTCACCCCGATGCAGGGCCCGCTTCCGGGCGGCCCGCTTCTGGCGCTGGCCGAAGGGCCGGTGAACATTGAAGACCCAAGTACCCCGGTCGTAGGCGTCATCCGCGCTGCCGCCGGCGGGGCGGTCATGGAGACCGATCTTCCCGCACGCGTCATCGATGCCGCGGGCCGATTCACTCTGATCATCGACGAATATTCCTCTAGCTGGGGCACCGCCAGCAGAATCGCCAAGATCATCAACGATTCCGAATCCACCAACGGCGAAATCCTCGCCTCCGCCATCGATGGCAAGAACATCATTGTCACTATCCCCGCCAACGAACGCGAGCATCCGGACAGCTTTATCGGTCGCATCCAACAATTGCCGGTGCAGCTATTGTCCACCAAGGCGCGCGTCACGATCAACCAGAAGACCGGCACGATCATCATGACCGGCGACGTTGAGATCAGCCCAGTGGTGATCAGCCACAACGGCCTTTCGATTTCAACAGTCATGCCGCAGCCGCAGCCCTCGCTGCGCAACCCGGTCATCACCGATCATCAGGCCATCGCCATCGCCACCACGGGCCAGGGAACGGGAAACCTGTCGGACCTCGTCGCCGCCATGGAAGAGCTCAAGGTGCCGGCGCTGGATCGAATCCAGATCATCGAAGAGCTTTACAAGACCGGCAAGCTGCACGCCGAGCTTATTGAGGAATAAGGAGCAACATGTCTCTCTCCACGATTCCATTTCCGACCACACGCCGCAGCGCGGGACATCCGATGCTGAACTTTGGCGAGCGCGGCCCGATGTCGCAGCACGACAAGCTTGTCCAGCAGACCCGCAAGTGGGTCGCCATGGCATTCTTCGAGCCAATGCTCAAGCAGATGCGGGATAGTCCGTTTCACAGCACGCTCCTCGACGGCGGCGAAGCAGGCAAGGCGTTTGGCGCCATGTACGACGAGCGGTTGGCCGAACGCATGGCCAGCAGCGCTTCCGATACCCTTGTCAGCTCCATCGTCAACCGGATCGAGGCAAGAAGGTCTCATCCGTCTCGATCAAAGAGCGGCCTGAGCGCTGAGCGCGAAGGAGCCGATCGCGTGCGCGCCGCCCGTGCTGCTGCAGTCAGACCCGTTCTCTCAGGAGACTCACATGTCCCGCCATATATCTGATCTGCAAGCCATCCTCATGCAGTTGGCGGCCGAGCATCGCAAGCTGTTCGACCAGCTTGAGGCCCAGCACGCCGCGATGAAGAAATTCGAACTCCCCACCATCGCCGATTGGATCACGCGCAGCGAATCGACACGCCTGCGGATCAACGACCTCGAAAATCGCCGTCGAAATCTCATGCGGCAGATCACCATTACCCTGAAGCTGCCTGAAGAGCCCCGCATCGCCCGGCTCGCTGAGCTTTTTCCTCCGCAAGCTGAAGGCCTCCTGAAAGTCCGCCTGGAGCTGCGCGATCTGGCGACCCGCATCGCGCGCCGCACCCAAAGCTCTTCCCGTCTCGCATCGGCCGTGCTGGGACATTTGAACACCGTCGTCCGTCTTCTCGCCGGCGCTGTCGAGCGGGCGGGGCTATACAACAAACAAGGAATTCCGCGCGTGATGTCACGCGTCGGTGTCATGGATGCCATAGCTTAATTCGAGTTTGCCATGTCTATCAACGGAGCACTCAACCTCGGAGCCAATGCACTGACGACTGCCCAGGCGGCTTTGCAGGTCACCGGCAACAACATTGCCAATCTCGGCAATCCCAACTACTCCCGCGAAGTCGCCGTCACCACCGATCTGCCCGATCAGCAACTTTCCCCCGGCGTGTTCATCGGAACCGGCGTCGATCTCTCCGGCATCCAGCGCCAGGTGGACCAATACATCAACAGCCGCCTCACCTCCGCCACCAGCGACTACGAGGCCGCCAACACCACGCAGCAATTGAGCGGCCAGATCGAAACCATCTTCAACGCGCTCGGCAGCAACAGTCTCGATACTCAACTGACGACCTTCACCAACGATTGGTCTCAGCTTGCCAACAATCCCACGGATACCGCGCAGCGCCAGGTTGTTATTCAGGATGGGCAATCGCTGGCGCAACAATTCAACGGCCTCGGCTCACAACTCGATTCCATGCAAACCACCGTTGGCTCTCAGCTCTCATCGCTCGCCGCCAACGCATCCCAGTTGTCCCAGCAAATCGCCAGCCTCAATCAGCAAATCGCCACCAGCCAGGGCGCGGGCGGCCAGAATAGCCAATTGCTCGATCAGCGTGACGCCGCCGTCCAGAGCCTCGCGCAACTCGTCAACGTCCAAACCATCCCGCAGGCCAACGGAACAGAGAATGTCTACATCGGTTCCGAACCCCTCGTCGTTGGCACCACCGCCGACAGCCTCACCGTCCAGCAAAGCCAGGTCAATGGCCAGCCCAACTATTCACTCACCTTCGCCTCCAACGGCGGACCCGTGCAGGCCACCAGCGGCCAAATCGGCGCAACCCTCGCCGCGCAAACTCAACTCAACAACGTCCAAACACAATTTAATTCCCTCGCCGGTGGCCTCATCTTCGGACTGAACTCCATCTATTCAAGCGGACAGGGACTCAACGGCGTCACCAGCGTGACCGCCTCTAACCAGGTGCAGAGTTCCACGAGCCCCCTGAACAGCGCAGCCACCGATCTCCCATTCCAACCAGTCAACGGCAGCTTTGTTCTCACGACAACGAACACACAAACGAATCTCTCCAGCAGCACGCTCGTCCCGGTTAACTTGACCGGCCAGCCCGGCGATACAACGCTGAACAGCCTCGCCGCCAGCCTCAATGCGATTCCGAATGTCTCCGCCACGATCCAGGGCGGAAAGCTGACCATCGCCTCCACCGATCCAAACGTACAGATCTCCTTCAGCCAGGACAGCAGCCACGCCCTTGCCGCCCTGGGGGTCAACACCTTCTTCTCGGGATCCGACGCCGCTTCGATTGCCGTCAATCCGATTACCGCGGCCAATCCCAATCTCTTGGCCGCCGCCCAGAACGGCGATCCCGGCGACAATTCCAATGCCCTGGCCATCGCCAGCTTCTCCTCAACCAATCAATCGGTTCTCGGCAATCAATCCTGGACGACTGCGTACAACGCCATGATCGGCGGCATCGCCACCACCTCCGCCCAGGCTCAGAGCGACACCCAATCCACGCAGGACATTCAGCAGACATTGCAAGCACAGCAACAGTCGGTCAGCGGCGTCAACATCGACCAGGAGACCGTAAATATGCTCATGCAGCAGCGAAGCTATCAGGGCGCTGCAATGTTCATTTCAACGGTGAATCAAATGATGACCTCCTTACTGGCGATCACAATCTAGGAATACGAACCATGTCCGTTCTTCCTATAGGTCTCACGCGGGTAAGCACTCTGATGCAGAGTGAACTTACGTCGCAAAACATCGACAGCACCCAGTCGCAGCTTCTGAAGGTGGAAAATGAACTCTCCACCGGCCAGGCGATCACTGTACCCAGCGACAATCCCTCCGCCGCTTCGATGATCATGCAGCTTAATCAGACCCTGAACACACAGCAGACCTACAACGACACCATCAATACCACCAGCGCGCAGCTTGCCCAGACGGACAGCGGCCTCGGTAACCTCACCACGCTTCTTCAGCAGGCGCAGCAAATTGCCTCCGCCGACGTCGGCTCCGATGTCACTCAAACTCAGCGGGAAAGCGACATCGCGGTCGTGCAGAGTCTCTATAACCAGTCGTTGTCCATCGCCAATCAGCAACTCAACGGTCAATATCTCTTCGGCGGCGCGACGGGCAACTCGCAGCCGTTCGTCGAATCCAACGGCGTCGTCCAATTCACAGGCACCGCGACAACTCTGCAAAACACCGTCGATGACGGCATCTCCGTCTCCCTCCAGGCCAACGGCGCTCAGACTTTCGGCTCGCTATCCTCCGGCATAAACGGGTCCGCCGACATCAGCCCCGCACTCACGGCCCAAACACGCTTGTCCGATGTCGGCGGTGCTGCCGGCGACGGCATTCAGCCCGGCTCCATCGTGGTAAGCAACGGGATCGTCACCAAATCCGTCGATCTCTCCTCCGCTTCCAGCGTCGGCGATGTCGTCAATCTCATCAACCAGGCGGCCGTCGGTGGAATCACCGCCTCCATCACCGGCCAAGGCCTGACGCTTTCAGGCGCGGTTGGTGACAACATCACTGTCACCGGCACCACCGCCCAGGATCTGGGCATCGCCACCCCCGCAACCGGCGAAGGTGCGGGCATCTCGGACGTAGGCAGTTCACTGAATCCACGCGTCACGCTGCTGTCGCCCATCTCCACGCTTCGCAATGGTGCGGGAATCGACAACTCAGGCCTCACCATCACCAACGGCCAGTTCAGCAAAACAATCACCTGGCCGCCCGGTGGAACCGTGCAGGACATGCTCAACGCGATCAACGGAGCCGGCCTCGGTGTGCAGGCCCAAATCAATGCCGCCGGCACTGGCATCAACATCCTCAACGCCTCACAGGGCACAAGTCTCAGCGTCGGAGAAAACGGCGGAACCACCGCGGCCGAACTCGGTATTCAAAGCATGGATGCGGCAACGCCGCTCGATCAATTGAACAATGGCGCGGGCGTTAAAACCGCCGGTGGAACGACACCCGATTTCCAGATCACGGCCAGCGATGGAACCACGTTCCAGGTTTCCGTCTCCGCTGCGACAACCGTGCAGAATGTGATCAACGAGATTAACACCGCCGCCGGACCCAAGATCACCGCATCCCTCGCAACGACCGGCAGCGGGATTGTCCTCACCGATTCCAGCGGCGGCAGCGGTCCTTTCACCGTCTCTGAACTCAATGCATCCAGCGCCGCGGTCGATCTCGGCCTGACCACGGCTGCATCCGGCAACACCATCACCGGCGCTGACGTCGGCGCCCCGACTTCCACCGGCATATTCGGAAATCTCCAGGCACTAATGAATGCCTTGCAAACCGGCAACCAGCAGGCCATCACTGCCGCCGGCGGCAATCTTCAAACAGATACCAGTCGTGTAATCGAAGTCAGGGGCCAGACCGGCGCGGTCGAGCAGGAGCTCACCAACCGCCAGACGGACCTCTCACAACAGAAAACAGCGACGCAATCGCTGGTGTCGCAGCTTCAGAACGTTGATATGACGCAGGCCATTACACAGTTCCAAACGTTGCAGACAGCCCTTGAGGCGAGTTTGCAGACTGCGGCGCAATCGCTTCAGACATCACTCTTGGATTTTATAGCATGATGTCTTCTGGCACGCGGATTGCCTGTGTAATGATGCAGCGTACATTGTGATTGGGAAACAAACAACCAATCATATGAAGCGCAGAAAAATCTGCCGGGAGCGGCAGAAATCGCCTGAAACGCCTGCGGCCGGGGATCGGTCGGCGGCGAAAGAGCAATCCGCGGTGGAAGCCGCGGCAAGCTACTCCGGATCGCGGTTGCGATCCGGTTCCAAGGCCCTGGCCGCCGGATGCGGCTGGCGGCCCAAGGCCGTGGCGGATGCCATGGCTCACGCGGGCGGCAAGAAGCCGCCGGCAAGAACTTCCGCTTCCGCCGCTCGGTGGGCTTGTGCCCCCGGCTGCGGCCCGGATGCGAGATTGGAGCTCAGATGGAGATCAGAACTTCTCGTTTCGGCGTCGTAACGGTTGATGAGGACCGCCTCATGACCTTTCCACGCGGATTGCTCGGGTTTCCCGATTACACCCGCTTTGCCCTCATACAGACCGGCCACGGAAATTATTTCTTCTGGCTGCAAAGCGTTGATGAACCCAGCATCGCCTTCGTCGTCACCGATCCCAACACCTTCTTCAAGGAGTACGATGTGCCCCTTCGAAAAGAAACGTTTGAGGATCTTTCATTCACCGATTTGAAGTTCGCCCAGATTCTCGTGATCTGTAATAAGGTCGGTGAATGGCTCACCGGAAACCTTCTGGGCCCGATCGTCGTCAACGGTGAGAACCGCGTCGCCGAGCAGGTCGTCCTCACCGAGAAAAAATGGACGACACGCCAACCACTACTGAGGCTTGCCTCCGATGTGCAACTGGCCAAGTCGGCGTAAATTCGCCGGTAGGTCGGCATAAGCCGCCATCCGCGAGTTGGCNNAGTCCGTGAGGGTGGATGTGCCCCGACAGGGATGTCAGGGCGAGCGCCGGTCGCTCCTCCGCGAAAGCGGTGCTGCGATGCGGAATAAAAAGCAGGAAGGAGCCTGAACATGCTGGTTCTCTCTCGTCAGCGCGATGAGACAATCATGATTGGTGACAATATAGAGGTCACCGTTGTCGATATTCGTGGAGATAAGGTCCGACTGGGCATCAATGCCCCGAAGGAGATCAGTGTTCACCGCAAGGAAGTCTATGACGCCATTCGCCGCGAAAATAAAGCCGCGGCGCAGGTGAAACCCGAGGATCTTTCGGGATTTGGAAAGATCGATAGCAAGCAAGACAATGAACAGAAGAAGTAGGCGACTGTCGCCTTTTCCCATTAACAGTCATGGAGGATTGACATGGGTAGCATCAATACGAACGTCTCGTCGCTGATTGCCCAGAACGCTTTGGCCAATTCACAATCGCAGCTCAACACCTCGCTTGAGCGGCTCAGCACCGGTCTGCGCATCAACAGCGGTGCTGATGATCCCGCGGGTTTGATCGCCAGTCAGAACCTGCAGAGCGAAATGACCGGCCTTCAGCAGGCAGTCAACAACAGCGCTCAGGCGACCAACGTCATCACCACCGCTGACGGTGCGCTGACGGAAGTCAATTCCCTCCTCGACGATGTCAACGGGCTCGTCGTCGAATCCGCCAACGCCGGCGCTCTCTCGCCCGCCGAATTGCAAGCCAACCAATTGCAGATCGACTCGGACGTGCAGAGCATCACCCGAATCGCCGGCACCACGAGCTTCGCGGGGTTGAACCTGCTCGATGGAAGTCTCAACTATGTCACCAGCGGCGTGGCGACCAGCGCCATCAGCGGACTGACCATTTCCCAGGCCAATCTCGGCACGGCAACCAGCATCCCCGTCGACGTCAACGTCATCAGCAGCGCCAAGCTTGCCGACCTTCAGTTCCGCACCAGTTCGATCACCAAAAGCATCACGCTCGAGATCGCGGGCAATATCGGTGTGCAGACGCTCTCCTTCGTCAGCGGAACAACCGCCTCGGCGATCGGATTTGCCGTCAACAATATTTCCGACAGCACCGGCGTCACCGCCAGTCTCATCGACGCGGCAAACGCCGCTTCCGGCATCGCCTTCAAGAGCACCGGCTACGGTTCTGCCAGCTACGTGTCCATTCAAGCCCAAAGCGGCTCCTTCCAGACGACGGATACGAAAGGCTCAGACAAAGAGCGGGCCGTCGGCGCTGATGCCGTTGCCACCATCAACGGCGCACTCACCGTCGGAAACGGCCTTGATCTCAAGCTCAACACCTCCTCCCTCGACCTTGATTTGACGCTGAACTCCTCCCTTGGCATTGGCAAGACCAGCTTCGCTATCACCGGCGGAGGGGCCCTGTTCCAGCTTGGCGGTCAGGTCAACAGTCAGCAGCAGGTCAGCATCGGCATCGGTTCAGTCGCGGCGAGCGCCCTGGGTAACAATGTCGTCGGGTTCCTCAACGACATTGTCACTGGAGGCAACGCGTCGGTTGTCGGCGGCGGCGCCGAGAAAGCGAGCTTGATCGTCGCAGCTGCCAGTCAGCAGGTCGCGACATTGCAAGGACGGCTGGGCGCGTTTGAAAAAGACACCCTTGAGACAAACACCGCGAGCCTCCAGGTAACGCTTGAAAACGTCACTTCCAGCGAAAGCGACATCGCCGACGCCGATTTTGCCTCGGAGACCGCCAATCTCGTCCGTGCCCAGATTCTGGTGCAGGCCGGAACCAGCGTTCTCGCCACCGCCAACAACACGCCGCAGAGCGTATTGACGCTCCTTCAGGGCCACTAGTTTTTCGGCCCTGAATAGTTGAATTTTGAGCGGACGGCCCGGATTTTCCGGGTCGTCCTTTTTTTCGTAGCCTCGCAATCTCCCCGTTATCGCTCCATCACGTCACATAAATTCACGCTTTGGCGTCTACCGCCGCCGGGTCTCACGTCATATCCATTTATTCCGGAAAAGTTATCCCAGTTGCCTAAAGTGGTTCCATACCTCCGTCGATAGGCCGCGTATGCCCCGCGGTGACGAGTGATTCGTCTAACGCCCGGCATACTTGCGAGAAAGGAGCAGCCGGAAATTGATCCGCGCAGAGCCGTCGCGTAACGGCTCAGCGCCAGTGGGTGCTGGAGGTTTACCCTGACCTGCCAGCGATCATGATTACAGGGATTGGCTTTTCCGTCACGGAGAGACACATATGAGTAGCGTAATTAACACGAACGTCAGTTCGCTTATTGCACAGAATTCTCTGCTGCAAAACAATACAGCCCTGAATACGAGCCTTGAACGGCTCAGCACGGGTTTGCAGATCAATAGTGGTGCAGACAACCCGGCCGGCCTCATCGCCGGTTTGGCTCTGCAACAGGAACAGACCGGAATTCAGACCGCCATCGGCAACGCCAGCCTCGCTGGCAATGTTATCGGAACCGCCGAAGGTGGCTTGAACGAAGTCAGCTCGCTTCTGACCCAGCTTCAGGGCCTCGTCGGACAAGCGGCTAACACCGGTGGTTTGAGCAGCTCCGAAGTTGCTGCTAACCAATTGCAGGTCGACTCGATCTTGTCGACCATCAATCGCATCTCGCAGTCAACCACCTTCGAAGGCCGTCAGCTTTTGAACGGCAACCTGTCCTACACCACCAGCAGCGTGGCCTCCGCGGTCACGAATCTGTCAATCAACAGCGCGCTTGTTCCCGATGGGGGCAAGGTCGCCGTTGCGGTGCAGGTCGTCGGTTCCGCTAAAACAGCGATCCTGACCTACACCGGTGGCAACATCAGCGGCAACACCGTCACCCTGCAAGTCGCCGGCAATCTGGGCAGCACCCAGTTGTCCTTCGCTTCCGGTGCAACCGTCAGCTCAATCGCAACCGCGATCAACGGCGTGAAGAACGCGACAGGTCTTTCGGCGCAAACCAGCGCCGGCGGCCTCCGCATCAACTCCACGCAGTACGGCTCGGCCCAGTTCGCCAGCGTGCAGGTCATTTCCGGCAAACTGAAAACAGCCTTCAGCGGCAATGAAACCACTGGCAAAGATGCCAATGTGACCGTCAACGGCGCTCAAGCTGAAGCCACCGGTCTGGACATCAGCTATCGTAACTCCTCGCTCGACGTGAGCTTCAACATTGCGTCGACCTTCGATAAGCCCCAGTCCAGCACTTTCTACATCACGGGTGGCGGCGCGACGTTCCAACTCGGTTCTCAGGTTTCTGAGAACGGCAAAGCGTCGATCGGCATCGGTTCGGTTTCCACAGGCGATCTCGGCGACTCCTTCAACGGATTCCTGAGCTCACTCGGAAGCGGCGGAGCCAATGACCTCTCCAGCAGCAACCTGACGACCGCTCAGAACGTTCTCGACAGCGCCATCACACAGGTGAGCACGCTTCGAGGTCGGCTGGGTGCGTTCCAGACCTTCACCATCGGTTCGACGGTAAGCAGTCTGGGCGTCGCTTACGAGAACGTGTCGTCCGCCGAATCGGCGATCATGGACACGAATTTCGCGGCAGAGACTTCAAACCTGACACGGGATCAGATCCTGTCGCAGGCGGCAACCACGGTTCTGTCCACTGCGAACTCGCAGCCCCAGAACGTGCTTACGCTGCTGCAACATGTTTAATAGAATCTGACCGGATCGAAAAATCCTTTCTCACGAGCGTAACAACGCCCCCGGCCTGAAAGGTCGGGGGCGTTTTTCATTTCATCAATTGATTTGCTACAGTCCTCCTCAATGCCCCAGGTCGCGCTCTTCATTACCTGCCTGACCGACCAGTTCTATCCGCACGTCGGCGTCGCCGTCACCAAAATCCTCGAACATTTCGGCTGCCAGGTCGTCTTCCCCGAATCTCAAACCTGCTGCGGCCAACCCTTCTTCAACAACGGCTTCCACGCCGACGCCCGCCCCCTTGCCACCCGCATGATCGAAATCTTCGCGCCCTACGAACACGTCGTTACCCCCTCAGGCTCCTGCTGCGCAATGGTTCGCGAGCAATACCATGAACTCCTCCACAACGATCCCCAGTGGCAAAAGCCCATGAACGATCTCCGCGCCAAAACCTTCGAGTTCGTCGAATTCCTCGACAAAATCCTGAAAGTCGATCTAACCCCATTCAAGCTCCCCGCCAAACAGGAAATCACCTATCACTACACCTGTCACCTCCGCGGCATCGGCCTGAAAGACGAAGGCGTCCGCCTCCTCAGCCAAATCGGTAACGTCGATTTCAAACCCCTCGAACGCACCGACCAATGCTGCGGTTTCGGCGGCACCTTCGCCATCAAATATCCCGCCATCAGCGGCGCGATCGTTGACGACAAAATCAACTGCATCGCCCGCAGCGGCGCTCAAACCGTCATCTGCAACGACGCCGGCTGCACCATGAACATCTCCGGCATGTGCCACCGCCAAAAAATGCAAACCCGCATCAAGCACATCGCCGAACTCATCGCCGAAGCAATGGGAATCGATATCCACGCGTGGTAAACTTCCATCGTCAGTCCCCTCAACCCATGGCTTCCACAACCCCCGATTTCGATTTCCACGCCCTCAGCACAAAATCCACCGCCGATGATCGCCTCCGCAACGCCGTCAGCGCCAACACCCTCCGCCAATACGAGGGCCGCCGCGACCGCATGCTCGACCTCCCCAATCCCGACGCCCTCCGCGCCTTAGCCGGCGAAATCAAGCAGCACACCCTCGATCACCTCGATTATTACCTCGAGCAATTCCAGTCCGCGGTCCAGCAAAACGGCGGCCATGTCCATTACGCCCACGACGGCGCAGCCGCCCAAAAAATCATCGCGGATATCGCTAAAAAATCCGCCTGCACCCGCGTCATCAAAAGCAAATCCATGGCCAGCGAAGAAATCGAGCTCGCCGAGCATCTCGAAGCCGCAGGACTCGATCTCGTCGAAACCGACCTCGGCGAATTCATCATCCAGATCAGTCACGACAAACCCAGCCATATCGTCGCCCCCGTCATGCACAAAGACCGCGCCTCCATCGCCAAACTCTTCAGCGAATATTTCAAAACCCCATACAACGACGATCCCCCGGCCCTCACCGCACAGGCCAGAATCTATCTCCGCAACAAATTCCGCAACGCCGACCTCGGAATCACCGGCGGAAATTTCCTCATCGCCCAGACCGGCCAAATCTGCGTCGTCGAAAATGAAGGCAATGCCCGCCAATCCATCACCACCCCGCGCGTCCTCATCAGTCTCGTCGGCATAGAAAAACTAATCCCCCGTCTCTCCGATCTCGCCGTCATGCTCAAACTCCTCGCCCGCAGCGCCACCGGACAGCCCATGACCATCTACACCAGCATCTTCGGCGGCCCGCGGCAGGGGGGCGAAAAAGACGGCCCCGAAGAATTTCACATCGTCCTCCTCAACAACGGCCGCACCGAAATCCTCGCCAGCCCCGAATACCGCGAAACCCTCCGCTGTATCCGCTGCGGCGCATGCCTTAACGCCTGCCCCGTCTACCGCAAAATAGGCGGCCACGCCTACGGCAGCGTCTACCCCGGCCCCATCGGCGCACTCATCACGCCCCTCTTCCAGGGCCTGGAAAAATTCCAGGACCTCCCCAACGCCAGCAGCCTGTGCGGCGCCTGCTACGAAGTCTGTCCCGTAAAAATCAACATCCCCAAACACCTCATCAATCTCCGCCGCGACATCAATAATCGAAAAATCAACACCAACTCCGAACGCTTCATCTACAAAGCCTGGGCCTGGGCAATGAAAACGCCATTCACCTATTACATCGTCTGCGCCCTGCAAAAATTCGACCTCCGCCGCCGCGCCCACAAAACCAATTGGATTCGCTCCCTCCCGACCTTCACAGCCGGCTGGACCCAAATCCGCGACATGCCCGCACCTGCAAAAAAAACATTCCACCAAATCTGGAAAGGCCGCAAGTGACCGCGCGTCAGGCAGGCGCTCTCCTGCTTCTAATCCTCGGCTCATCCTTCGCCCTGAAAATCCACAACCTCGATCACGCAGCCATCAAACCCCTCGACGAAGTCTTCCATGCCATCGTCGCCAGAAATTTCCTGAAGCATCCATTCACCCCCACGCTCGTCGATCACCCCTTCCTCCCCTATAACCACGACGACTGGCTCTCCAACCACATCTGGCTCCACAAACCCCCGCTCGCCATGTGGCAAATCGCCGCGTCCTTCGCAATCCTCGGCGTAAACACGCTCGCCCTCCGCCTCCCCTCAGTAATCCTCTCCACCTTGGCCGCAGGCCTGACCTATTTAATCGGCGCACGGCTACTAGACCGCACAGCGGGTTTAATCGCCGCCGCACTCCAGGCCTTCAATCCCGTCATCCTCATGCTCACCCACGGCTACGTCTTCAGCGATCACGTAGACATCTCTCTCCTCTTCTGGACAGAACTCTCCATCTATTTCCTGACGGTCGCTATGACCTCCAAAAAAAAATGGCCGCTCATCTGCTGCGGGATCTCGCAAGGTTTAGCCTTTCTCTCAAAAACATACCCCGCACTAATCGTCACCCCTCTCGCTCTAATCGCGTTGATGACCGCATCACAGAGCCCACAGAGCCGGGGCGTGCCGCCCCGGAATCTCCGAAAATTTGCAATCCTATTAATTACAACAATATTGACCATCGCTCCATGGATGCTCTCCATCGCCATCCGCTACCCCCACGAATTCCTACACGAAAACGCCGAAATCCTTCACCACCTCAACGAAAACATCGAAAACTGGGCCGCCCCCTGGGACCAGGTCGTCTTCTACTATTGGATCGACATCTTCCACGTCTACTACCCCGCGATCATCGCCGCCGGCATCATCTTCCTCTTCCGCGCATTCCAGAATAAAAAACGAGAACACTGGCTCATCCTCGCCTGGGCGGGGGGGGTCATCCTCCCCAACCTCCTCGCCACCTCCAAACCCATGTGCGCCACCCTCATAGGCTGGCCCGCCGCCTGGCTAATGTTCGGCTACCTCATCTCCCGCGCCACCCGACGCGACCGCCTCGCCCTCGGCGCCTGGCTAACCTCCGCGCTCCTCGCGCTCCTATTTCTAAACCACAACTCCATCCCCACCCGCCCGGAAAACTGGGGCCAACACCCAACCGCCTTCGCCGCCATCATGCGCCAACACCTCTGGGTCCTCTGGCAAGTTCTGGCCGCATTAGCCGTCGGAGTTTTGTTCCACACACTCATGCTCCCCCCAAAAGCCCACCGCGCCGCCGTGGGGATCTCCACCCTCGCCACAATCCTATTAGCAATAACTTTCTGGAAAACCAGCCACGCCCCCGGCTACCTGAAAGTCGCCACAGAAGTAACCCAAATCAACGCCAACACCCCCAACTTCCAAACCGTCGGCGAATTCGCCGCCAAACTCCCCGGCAATTCCGCGTTCCTGGTAATCGAACAATCCCGCCTCGAAAACAAACTCGTGGAATTCGCAACCGATCGCACCTGCTATCCCGCCACCTCCGAAAACTGGCCCACCGAGGCCCGCGATCTGGCACAAGCCGGCGCATTACCCTATCTATTGAGCGCCGAAAAATGGCCTCTCCCGATCGTCTACGCGGACATCAGCGAAGGCCGAACCATTTACGCATGCACCCCAGCCGCCCAGGCCGCGGCCCCGAGGCTAATCCCATGATCAACCAAGTCCGCAAAGCCCTCGGCCGCACCGAGCCCCTGAAAAATCCCCCGATTCCACCCGAGATTCCCGAAGCCATCGCCCGCCTCGCCCCGCGCGATGCCAACCTGCCGGACCTCTTCACAAAATCCGCAGCCCAGGCCCATTTCAAAATAGAGCGCACAACCCCAGACCAAATCCCATCGCGAATAGTAGCCTTCCTCCAACTACATCAATGCCAAAAGATCGGCATCTCCATCTCCCCCCTGTTAGATCACCTGAAAATCGAACCCGCAATCCGCGCCGCCAACCTGACACTAAATCGCTGGGACGAAACCACATTAGATTCCACCTACGACCAGGACTGCGGCATCACCGACGTCTACGCCGCCGTAGCAGAAACCGGCTCCCTGGTCATCCGCCCGAGCAAGAACCAGGGCCGCGCCCTCTCCCTGATCCCGCCCATCCATATAGCAATAGTAGAAACAACCAATATCCTCCCCGACCTGATCGACCTGATGCAAAAAATAACCAAAGACCCCCGAACCCCAAACATCACCCTGATAACAGGCCCCTCCAAAACCGCCGACATAGAAGGCGCATTAGTAACAGGAGTCCACGGCCCCGGCCTAGTCCAAATCTTCCTCCTCCCCTAAAAAAACAATCGAACCCCGATGTAATCGGGACTTTCAGCCGCCAAGCCGCCGCGAAGAGTTTTAGCCACAGATAAAAATCAGATGCACACAGATNNAATTGCATTTTCATCTGTGTGCATCTGATTTTTATCTGTGGCTAAAATTCTTCGCGGCGTCCATCTCCGTGTCTCTGCGTCTCTGCGGCTCCCATATTTGATATAATGGCACAAATGGACCGCGACCAACTATTCCCCCTCTTGGATCAGTTCAACATAGAAACCCCAACCTGGGCCTACGCCGACACCGGCACCCGTTTCGGCAAATACCTCCAACCCGCCGCCGCCTCCACCATCGACGAAAAATTAGCCGACGCCGGAACCGTCCACCGCTACACCGGCTGCTGCCCCACGGTCGCCGTCCACGTCCAGTGGGATTTCTCCGTAGGCGTAGACGCCACCGCCACCGCTTCCGTCGCCGCAAAACACGGCATACGCATCGGCTCCATCAACCCAAATTTCTTCCAGGATCAGGTCTACAAGTTCGGCTCAGTCTGCAACCCCGACGAATCCGTTCACGTCCACGCCCATCGCCACATGATGAGCTGCATCGCCATCGCCAAAGCCGTCAAAAGCAAAACACTCAGCCTCTGGTTCCCCGACGGCACAAACTACCCCGGCCAGGACGACATCGTAGAGCGCAAGCACCGCATGCACGGCGCCCTCCGCCAGTGGCACGAAGCGATGCCCCCAGAAATGAAAATGCTCATCGAATACAAACCCTTCGAACCGGCCTTCTATCACACCGACATCGCCGATTGGGGCATGGCCTACATCTTCGCCAAAGACGCCGGCCCAAACGCCCGCGTCCTGGTCGATACCGGCCATCACCTCCAAGGCCAAAACATAGAACAAATCGTCGCCCTCTTAATCGACGAAGAAATGCTCGGCGGCTTCCATTTCAACGACCGCAAATACGCCGACGACGACCTCACCATGGGCAGCATCGACCCCTACGCCGTCTTCCGCATCTTCCACGAAATCCGCAATGCCGCCGAACTGCACGACCGCGACGTAAGCGACATCGCCTACATGATCGACCAAAGCCACAACCTGAAACCAAAAATCGAAGCCACAATCCAGACGGTCGCAACCGCGCAAGAGCTATATGCAAAGGCATGTCTGGTAGACCGCAAAAAACTCCGCGACGCCCAGATGGCAACAAACGTGATAGACGCCGAGCAATGCTTAAAGGACGCCTTCTTCACAGACGTCCGCCCAATGCTGCAAGAGTGGCGAAAAAAGAAGAACTTGGAACCCGACCCGCTAGCCGCCTACCGCGCCAGTGGCTACGAAGCCAAGGTATCCGCCGAGCGCGAATCCTCCCGCACAACGCGAGGCTCAAACCCCTCAGGCTCATACGCCTGAAAAAATAAAAATAAAAATTCCAATTTTTCCAAAAAAAGGTTCAGACCTTTCACCCACGTTGCGCTTGTACAGAGGGAGACACTTTTTTCTCAACCAACATCCGCAAGATCACCAAACACCAGGAGCCCCCATGTCCACTAGCGCAAGTTCAACATCCAAAATCCCGGCCAAATGATCCAGGAAAAGAGCGGACAATAGTTGAAATACAGGACATTCTGGGACATTCCGGGACATTTCCAGACAATGCCGGACATCGGTCAGTCACCGAGGACAAAGTCACAATGATCTCATACGGATCCCACAGA
>PMAK01000303.1 GCA_003153655.1 Phycisphaerales bacterium | reverse complement strand
AGGTTTGACTGAACAGTTACCCGGGAGAAACCTAACAAATACCAAACATAAAATCCAGCAAAAAATCCGGCTTCGCACCAGTTTTGTGTCTTGGAAATAGGTCTTTACGAAATCGGAGGATCGTTCTAGTCGGCGTTAGTTTTGAATGCGGGGCTCAAAAGCCAGGATTCAACAGGGTTCGCTTCATCCCTCCCCACCCAACACCCGCGCCATCGCCTCCTCCAACTTCCTCAAATCTACCGGCTTAACCAAATGCTCCGCAAACCCCGCCTCCCGGCTCAATCTAATATCCTCCGACATCCCATACCCGCTCAGCGCAATTCCACGCAATCGTTCCCCCGCACCTAAGGACCGCATCAATTCATATCCCAATCCGTCCGGAAGCCCCAAATCACTGATCACCAGGTCAAAACGTTTCTCACCCGCGGCCGCCAGCGCCCCCTTGATCGTCGATGCCGTCGTAACCTCATGACCCAGCCGAGTCAGAAGCATCGCCATCACCTGCAACGTCTCATCATGATCCTCGACCAGCAACACCCGCGCCCGTTTTTGCATCGATTGCTCGCCTTGCTCCGCAGGCTCCAACCCGCGCTCCGGCGCCGGCGCAACAACCGGCAGCCGAACCGTAAACGTCGCTCCCATCCCAAGCCCGCCACTTCGCGCCGTCACCGTCCCTCCGTGCGCCTCCACCAGCGCCTTCGTGATCGCCAGCCCCAAACCCAGCCCGCCAAACCTCCGCGCCCGCGTCGAATCTCCCTGCTCAAATGCATTGAATAACCGTGGCAGAATCTCTGGCTCGATCCCCAACCCCGTGTCCGATACGTCGATCTCAATCACGCCATCATCCTCCACGTTCCGCGATCGTATCGTGATCCGCCGACCGACCGGCGTAAACTTTGCCGCATTATTCATCAGATTCCAAAACACCTGCTGCAACCGCGCCGGGTCGCCCCGAACGTGATGCCGCGCCGCCCCCAATTCCATCACCAGATCGCTCCCTCGCTCGGCTCCGCAAATCTCCACCGCTCGCCCCAGCACCTCTTGAACGTCCGTCGTCGTAAGATTCAGTTGCAGCTTGCCCCGGCTCACCCGCGTCAAATCCAGCAGATCGTCTATCAGCCGCGCCTCCAATTCAACGTTCCGCCGAATCATTTGCGCCTGCTCGCACAGATGCCGCGGCAAGTCGGGGCTGCGCTCCAGCAATGTCGTCGCAAGCAAAACGGGCGTCAGCGGCGTCCGCAGTTCATGGCTCAGCATCGCCAGGAACTGGTCTTTCGCCCGATTCGCCTGCTCCGCTTCCTCGCGCGCGCTCCGCTCACGCCGAAGAATCTCCTCCCGCTCCGCGTACGCGCGCATCCGCTCGGCAACCACCGCCGCCAGAATCAGCGCCATCAACGTGTTCACCCCCATGAACGTCTGCAAAAGCAGCAACGACTCATTCGCATTCCCGCTGGAAAACGGCCCCGCCCCCGCAAGCGTTCCTCGAACGGCTATCGCCGACAGCACAAACGCCGCCGTGACAGCCCCACGCTGCTGAAAACGAAACGCCGCCCAGATCAATAGCGGAACCGCCAGATAACCCAGCGCCTCCGTGCGGCCATACTGCGAATGCCAGCGCATGAAGATCAGATAACCCAGCACGATCACCCCGCCCCCCAGCGCCGCCCCTTCCCACACACGCGCCGCCGTCAGCGCAGATANNAAATGCGAGCGCAGGTTGCGATGCGAGCGCAGTTCGCCGTGCGGTGGCCCAGATAACGATCAGCGGCGCCACCAGCAGCTCGCCGGCCAGATCTCCCGCCCACCACGTCATCCACACCTGTCCATACAGATTCCACGGCACGAAGTGCGCCATCGCCAGCGATGTAACCCCCACCGTAGCGCTGATCATCGTGCTCGGAATCGCCGCGAAAACGGTAAACCGAAAAATGTTCGGCACCAGATCAAAAGCCCCAAGCCCCCCGGCAAAACGCCGCGCCAGCATCACGCCCACCACCGCTTGGNNTCGTGTTCCCCGCCGCGATCAACGCCGACGTGCCAATCGTCCCCGCGGTCGTCAGGTTGACGATAAATGAACCCACCAGCACGGCCGGCCACAACCGATACCCAAACAAAAGCATCGCCGCGAATGCCAATCCCGTCGGCGGCCAAACCGGCGACGCGCTGGCATTGAGAAACGCCATCGACAATCCAAGCTTGCCGGCCGCGACATAGATAATCGTGAATGCAATCAGGAGAACGAACTGCTTCAAGTTTCGCGCCACCGACTGGGCTCCTTCCGCAACCGATGAGTCTGGTCGAGCGGGACCGTCACCATCAGTGTATCGGTACGATCAAGCGCCGGACAGTATGGGTCCCCTGCGACGGATGCCAAGCCCGATTAGTGCGGGGGAGAAAAGCGGGAAAGCAAGTTCGCCTCTTTAGCGATTTGGCCATAGCGACGCGAAAAATTCCTTGGTTCCATCCGGGCCGCTAAGTTGCAATCGAAGCGGTCCATCCCCCGGCTCGACGGTCAGAACAAAACGCAAAAACGGACAACATTTCTGCTCGAGCGAGATCACGTCCGTCAGCTCCTTCAAGCTGACTGTCTCGCCATCAAACGAGAATTGATATCCATCGGCCGTCGCAACGCGCTCGGTTGCCCGGCCAAGAATTCCCCAAAGAGCCCCCTTTCGCTCCTCAAGCTTCGCAGGATCAAGCGCGCATGCGATCACGGGAACTCCAATGCCCCGCCCGGTCCTGGGCTTATTGACCTTGTCATTTTCAAGACTCACGCGTCACCTCGGCTGCCCCCGCTCCTACTTTACACTTTTTCAACACGACCGCCGCAATGGCATCCACCTTCAATTCTATCTGCCGGCGAATAATGCTGTTAGCTCGCAAATAATATGTTAGCTATCACTAATAAATTTTTGGAAAGTGTAACGAAATGTAAACTTGTGTAAACCTAAATCAGGCCGTCAAGCCCCCGCCAAGAAATCCCGCGCCTCGATCATCCCACGCTTTTCCCCCGCCTCAGTATTGTTGTAATCCTCATCCTCCATCTCAATGCTGATCAACCCGCGGTAATCCAATTCCTTAAGAGCACCCAAAATCTCCGCCCACGGCGCCTCTCCATGCCCGGGAATCGCATATCGCCAATGATATCCACCAAAACCATGCGGCTTAGCCAGCGTCGCCGGCTGCAAATTCCCAAACTCATACAACGATTCTTCCAAAATCTGCGTGTCCTTCGCATGCACATGCCCGATGCGCGCACCGAACTCGCGCAAGAATCGAACCGGATCAATCCCCATCCTGATCAGATGCGAAGGATCATAATTGATCAGCAGCGCCTCGCTCGCCGCCTCCCGGAAAAAAGCCCGCAAACTCTCCGGCGTGCAGCAAAGCGCCGGATAATACGGATAACTCCCAGGATAACCCTCCATCACAATGCGCGCACCGCAAGCGGAAATAGATTCCGCAAGCCGCGAATATCCATCAACTGCCAACCGAAAATTCTCCCTACGATCCCGCGAATCATCATCCGGAAAAACCACGGCAAAGAAATTACGAATCCCCAGCGCAGCAACCGACTTGATATGCTCCGCTGCCGCCGCGACAGCATCCTTCCGCTTTCCCGCGTCCCCCGACGCAACAGCCGACCAGGGCCTCTTCATATCCACCGATCCCACAGTCAACCCAGCTGCAAGAATCGGCTTGATCTCCTCGGCAGCCAGATCACCGACATCAATCCCCTCAAATCCATTGTCCTTCGCAAAGGCAATTACATGAGCGAGGTTCTTCTGCCAATCACTCCCAGCGCGGCGAAATCCAATAGGAAAAGAACCAATGCGTGTCCGAGCCATGATGGCAACGGGTTTCGCATATCGAGCTTCTAAATGCAACCGCCAAGCGCAGCTCGAATCTCAAATCCGGCCAGACCAAATTTATTTCTCTGCAGCCTGTCCCGGCGCGCCGGGG
>PMAK01000236.1 GCA_003153655.1 Phycisphaerales bacterium | reverse complement strand
TCCAGCCTGAGGATTTTCACGCGCCCTGGGGCGCTCTCGGCAATGAAAAGATCGCCGTTGGGGGCGGTGACGATTTTTCGCGGATTGCCTAAGCCGGTTGTCAGCAGATCGACCTGAAAGCCGGCGGGAACTTTCGGCCATGCGCCTTGGGGCCGAGGAACGATGTGCGGGCCGTTGGCGTCTGAAGGGGTTTGGTAAGGCGCGGGCAGATCAGCGACGCGGATCACGCGGCGCACGCCGGGGGCATCGGTCGTCCAGTCTCCCATGGCGGCTTGTCGAGTGAGTATGTCGGTATCGGCGCGGGCGGCTGGCGGGATCGCCAAGAGCGCGCACAAAATTGATGAGGGGATCGAAGCGATAAATCGACGTTTGAACACTTCCGCTCCTTCAGTTGTTTGAGGGGCGAATGATCTTGCACGTTGATCGCGAAATCAAGTTGCTGAAAAACGCCGAATGGGACGGCAATCGCCGGGATTGGATTTTGATTGCGGCCTTGGGGATTGAAGGGGTAAACTGGCGGCTCGAAGAATCGTCATATCGAAAGGTCCTATGGATTTTCAGATGCTTATGCGTTTTGCGGCGGAGCGCGGGGCGTCGGATATTCATATTCAGGCTGGAATTTCTCCTAAGCTGCGCATTCAGGGAACACTTCACACGGTGGATCAGCCAGTTGTGAGTGATGAGCTGCTTCATCAATTCATCGCATCGATTGCGCCGGCGCGGCTGCGTGAGAATTTGGATGATCGGCTTTTGGCGGGGNNGGGGTTGGATTTTTCGTACGCGGCTGCTGGGATTTGCCGATTCCGCTGCTCGGCCTATCGACAACTTGGGCTTGCGGGGATCTCGATGCGGCTGATTAAGGCGAAAATTCCCACGATCGCGCAATTGAATCTGCCGACGGTGATCAATGATATCGCGATGTCGGGGCGGGGGCTGNNGGGATCGGGCAAATCGACGACGTTGGCTGCGATGATCGATCTAATCAATCAGACAAAGTCATCGAAGATCATCAGCATCGAAGACCCGGTGGAGTATTTGCATACGGCGAAGATGTCGTTGATCGCGCAGCTGGAGGTGGGGACGGATACGCCGAGCTTTGAGCAGGCGCTTCGGCAGGCGTTGCGGCAGGATCCGGATGTGGTGCTGGTGGGGGAGCTGCGCGATATGGATACGCTGCGGATCGCGCTGCGGGCGGCGGATACGGGACATCAGGTGTTTTCGACGGTTCACTCGGCCAGCGCGCCGCAGACGATTGAGCGCATTGTGGCGATGTTTCCGCCGGCGGAGCATAAATTGCTGTTGNNGGCGGCGGAGATTTTGCGGGGTGGGCCGGTGCCACAGAAATATATTCTTGAGGGACGGGCGCTAGAGCTTGGGGATTATCTTAAGAGTGCGGGGAATGGGCAGCAGACGTTCGATCAGCATTTGCTGCAGATGTTCCATCAGGAATTGATCACGCACAGCGAGGCGATTCAGAATGCCACGAATCGGGAATCGCTGGAGATGTCGGTGCGGGGGATTGGGTCGGCGAAGGCCGCGGCGGATGGTAGCGCGGGACGGCCGAAGCCGGTGGGGCCGCCACGATAGTGGGTGTTGTGGGATTTTGGGCTATCGGGCGCTGTAGGTCATTTTTTATCTGGGTCGGATTGGTGGGGCGATGGCGGGGGGGCGGAGACTTGTTAGAATTTATTAGTCTATGACACAATCACTTCCACCAGGGCAAGGTCCGGTTGATCCGCGGGGCGCTTTTGGGATGCCGCCAGGGCCGGGAGGTGGCGGGCGTGGATGGCCGCCGCCGGGCGGTATGCCGCCGGGAGTGGCGATGCCGGGGCCGATGATGTTTCCGCCGATGCCGCCTTATCAGCCGCGGCGGCGGGTTGGGGTTTGGATCGTTGTGGTTATGCTGCTGATCGGGCTGGGGATTTCAGTGCTGGTCAACATGGTTCAATTCGGCACGACATTGGCCGGAGGGGATATTCGGCAGACTGTCATTTCCGGCGAGGGGGCCGACAAGATTGCCGTGGTGCCGATCGATGGGCTTATTGATGGCAACAGCGTGCAGACGTTCGACAAGGAGTTGAAAGAGGTCGAGAAGGATTCAGGGGTGAAGGCGCTGGTGGTTGAGATTGATACGCCGGGCGGGTCGGCGACGGCTTCGGATGAAATGTATCATCGGCTCGATCAGTTTAAGAATGATAAGAAGATCCCTGTGGTGGTGGCGATGCGCGGGATGGCGACGAGCGGGGGATATTACGTTTCGTGTGCCGCGGATTATATTTTTGCGGAGCCGGGTTGTCTCACCGGGAATATTGGCGTGCTGTTTCCACGGTTCAACATGAGCAAGTTGTTCGATAAGTGGGGCATAGCGGAAACGACGATTACTGCGACTGTGCCGGGGCATTCGTATAAAAACGCGGGGTCGATGTTCCAGCCGGAGAATCCGCAGGATGAGGCGTATCTTCAGGGGCTGGTTGATGGGACGTTTGCGCAGTTCAAGGCGGTCGTACAGACGGGGCGGAAGGCGACCCTGACGGACAAGAAAGGGGATGTGTTCAGCGGCAAGGCGTTTATCGCGCAGGATGCGCTGGATCGGGGACTCATCGACAAAATCGGATATCCGGAGAAGGCGTATGATTATGCGGCAAGTGCGGCAGGATTGGCTGGGCATTCGGTGGTGCGATACACGCCGAACGCGACATTGCTGCAATTACTGACGGCTCGGTCGAATATTCAGCGCGGGGAATCCGGGGCGTCGTCCGCGATGGTGAATATTGACGGATTCAGTGTGGATGCGCGAGCGGTGGAGGATTTATTTTCGGCGCGGCCGCTGCTTTTATGGCGGGGGAATTGATTTGGGTTTGCGGGCTGGGTGAGAGATGAAAATGCGATTTCGGATCGGGCTGATGATGGGGATATTGGCGTGGGTGGGTCTAGTGCGCGCGGCGACGCCGGATGAAGTGCAGAACGCGATCGACAATTCGGTGCAATTTCTTTATTCGAAGCAGAAGCATGGGAATTGGGAAGTTAAGTCGACGAAATTTTATTCGCCTGCCCGTAATCAGCCGGGCGGGGTGACGGTGACGGCTATATATGCGCTGCTTTCCGCGGGGGAGAGTCCGGAAAATCCGAAGCTCGCGCAGGCGATCGATTATCTGCGAACCCCTGAGTTCTCCGGCGTATATACGCTGGGGATGCGATGCCAGGTTTGGCGAATGCTGGGGATGGATGATGAATTGAAGGCGGCGCTGCGGCGCGATGGGGCTCGGTTGGTTAAGGCGCTGGACCCTGAGACCGGCATGTACAACGATTTCCTGGATACAACTCCGGCTCGGCCGGATCATCGATTGAGTCCTTATGCCGTGCAGGGGGTTTGGGCTTGTGCGCAGGAAGGGATGGAAGTTCCCACCCACTATTGGAAGACGATTGATTCGGCGTGGAGAAAATCGCAACGGGACGATGGACGCTGGAATTACAGTCCGAAGCCAAGAGAAGTTGATTTCAATCAATCGTTGACGATGACGACCGGGGCGTTGGGGATGTTGTTCATGGCGCAGGACCAGCTTTCTGCTGGGACCGATCTTTCACATAAGGCCGGTGCGGGCGGAGATGAGATTGAAATCGGGCTGGGCTGGCTTGGGGATCATCTGCCTGAGATTTTTAAAATGGATAGCCCGCATTATGCGTTGTTCGGCCTGGAGGAAATCGGGGCGGCGAGCGGGCGCAAATATTTTGGCGGTAAGGATTGGTATGCGGAGGGGGCGGATTTTCTGGTGCGCACGCAAAAGTCGGATGGATCGTGGAATGGGACGGCGACGGATACCGCGTATGGATTGCTGTTTCTGGCGCGCGGGCGTGCGCCGGTCGGGATGAATAAGCTGCAATATTTTGTCTCGTCGGATGGCCAGCAGACGGAAGGGGATTGGAATCAGCGGCCTCGCGATCTGGCGAATTTCGATCAGTGGATGAGCCGGGAAGTCGAGCTGGATCGGCTTCTGAACTGGCAGGTGGTTAACCTGGACGCGCAGGTTGATGATCTCCATGATGCCCCGATCCTTTACATTTCCGGGGATGCGGGGATTGATCTGTCAGAGCCACATAAGAAAAAGCTGAAGAAGTTTATCGAGCAGGGCGGGATGCTGCTGCTGAACGCTAATGGCGGGAATCGGGAGTTTACGGCGTCCGTCAAAAAAATGGCGGCGGAGATGTTTCCGGATATCGGGGAGTTTCGCGAGCTGCCGACGGATCATCCCATTTTGAAGAGCGAGCAGTTTCAGGGGAGCGAATGGAAAGATCCGCCTGTGATCCTGGGATTGAGCAACGGGGTGCGGGAATTGATGATTTTGTTGCCGAAGGCCGATCCGTCGCGGGCGTGGCAGTCACAACTTACTTCGTCGCGGGAGACGATGTTTGAATTGGGCGGGGATTTGCTTTTGTATGCGTCGGGGAAAAGGAACATTCGGGAGAAGGGTGAGACGTATATTGTGGAGCCAAGCTCGCGGATCAAAACGACGCGGTCGCTGAAGGTGGCGCGGATTAAATACGATGGGATGTGGGACCCGGAGCCGGGCGGCTGGCGGCGATTGGCTGCGGTGATGCACAATCGCGATCAGCTTGATTTGCAGGTGGAAACGGTTGAGCTTGGGCCGCAATCTAATCTCAGCGATTATAAGGTTGCGCATCTGACCGGGCCCGGACATATCCGGCTGAATCTGGATCAGTGGATTCAACTTCATTCGTTTGTGCAGAACGGTGGAACTCTGATCATCGATGCGGCGGGGGGTTCGCAGACATTCGCGCAGGATATTCGGGCCGGGCTGGCGTCGGCTTTTTTGGATGATGCGAATGAGGTTGATCAGCCGCTGCGGGCCGGGCACATTTTGTACACGGAGGTTGGGAGCAAGATTGAAGAAGTGGGGTATCGGGCTTATGCGCGGCATGTGCTGACGGAGGATTTGAAGATGCCGCGGATTCGGGGGATTAAAGTTGGGGATCGGATTGGGGTGTTTTTCAGTGCCGAGGATATCAGCGCCGGATTGGTCGGAGAGCCGGTGGATGGAATTGTGGGATACGATCCGGCGTCGGCGACGGCGCTGATGGAGCACATGATTTTGTATGCGGAAAGCGGCGGGCGGCCGACGAAAGGGAATGGGGATGTCGGCGATGGCGCCGGCTTGCAGGAGGCCAAATGATGCGCCAATGGGGCGACGTAGCTTCCGAATCATCTCTGAAGGAAATTATTATCCTGGCAACAATTCTTTTCGCCTTCCTGGCAGTCAATCTCCTCACCGCGGCACGCTCGCCGTTCGTTTGGACGGACGAGGTCTACTTCGCGGACCCTGCCATCAATCTTGCGACAGGCCATGGTTTTACATCGACGGCATGGCCTTACCAGCATAGCGGCGAATTTTTTGCCGGGAACGTGCCGCTTTATTCTTTCATCCTTAGTTTCTGGATCAGAGCATTTGGGATCAGTCCGACATCTGTTC
>PMAK01000101.1 GCA_003153655.1 Phycisphaerales bacterium | reverse complement strand
TCATGATGGTCTTCAGCCGCTCTTCAAATTGTCCGCGGTATTTGGTGCCCGCAACCATCATCGCCAGATCGAGCACGACGATACGTCGGTCGTGCAGCAATTCCGGAACGGTGCTGGAGATCACCATCTGGGCAAGTCCTTCGACGATGGCGGTCTTACCGACGCCGGCTTCGCCAAGAAGGACGGGGTTGTTCTTTTGCCGCCGGCAAAGAATCTGGATGACCCGCTCGATCTCTTTCATTCGACCGATGACGGGATCAAGCTGTCCCTCGCGCGCCAACTCGGTCAGATCGCGACCGAAGCTGTCGAGTGCGGGGGTCTTGCTTTTGCGGCTTGGGCCTTGTTTTTCCTGTGCCTGGGGTTCTTCGCTTTCCACACCAGCTCCCAAAAGATTGAGAACCTCTTCTCGAACTTCTTCCAATTTGAGACCCAGATTCATCAGTACCTGGGCTGCTACACCATCATGCTCGCGCAGCAAGCCGAGCAATAGATGCTCCGTTCCTACGTAATTATGATTCAGATTCCTGGCTTCTTCGATGGCGTATTCAATGACCTTTTTGGCCCTTGGCGTCTGGGGCAACTTGCCCATCGTGACCATATCGGGGCCGCTCTTGACAAGTTTTTCAACTTCAAGGCGTACCTTTCGCAAATCGACGTCCAGGTTCTTCAAGACGTTAGCGCCGACTCCGCTTCCCTCTTTGACGAGGCCGAGCAGAATATGTTCGGTGCCAATGTATTCGTGATTGAAGCGCTGGGCTTCCTGATTTGCCAGGGCCATTACTTTCCTGGCGCGATCCGTAAAACGTTCAAACATGTCCATCTCCTACTTGGCCGGCAGGGTTGAGTGCCGACCCCTCACCGAGAATTCAAACACAGTGCGCAGCCATCGTTATCAACTAAAGGCCGCGGCTGGAAGGCCATCGATTGTAGGGGGGTAATACCCATAATCAAGATGCCTAAGACGCCACATCGTTATATCGGCTTGAATAATACGTTCGATAAAGTCGAAGGATCGACTTCGGCCAAACTTGCATAATGACGACGGTTTGCCGATAAACGGGATCGTTCTTAACAAGGAAAGCCTCTTTGCCGTTTCTGCATAACGCCCTCGACGTATTTCTTCATATCGACAAGCACCTTAACAGCTATGCGTCAGCCCATCAGGTCGGCGTCTATTTGCTTTTAGGGATAATCGTTTTCTGCGAAACCGGCCTCGTCGTCTGGCCATTTCTGCCCGGTGATTCGCTGCTCTTCGCGGTGGGGGCGCTGGCGGCAGCCTCGGGCTCGCCGATCAGTTTGCCAGGGGTGATCGCTCTTCTATGTTTGGCGGCCAATTGTGGCGACGTGCTGAACTACTCCATCGGACGGCGCGTGGGCCCGCGGATTTTCAGCCGTGAATCATCCTGGCTGCTCAACAAGCGGCACCTGGAAGAAGCCCATGCCTTCTACGAAAAGCATGGCCGCAAGACGATCATCCTGGTNNCCGCTTCATCGGCTTCAGCATCAGCGGCGGCGTTCTCTGGGTCGTGACGCTTTCCTTGGCTGGGTATTATTTCAACCAGATTGAGATCGTCCGCACGCATTTCCAGATCGTGGTGCTTGCGATCGTGGCGATCTCCCTGATTCCCATCGCTCTTCACGCGCTCCAGGGCCGATCGCGGAAAGAGTCGAGCCAATTGATGCCGCTGCCGGTTGTCGGTGATAAAGCGGAATAAAAACAGGGACTCGCGAGAGTCCCTGTTTGCTCAAGTCTTCAAATTCTATCAGCGGCTATTTCAAGATATCGTTGGGCGTATCCAGATTGTTGCTGGTACTGCCGAGAAGAGCGTTTGGCGGCACAGTGTCAGCGCCTCCGCTGCTTCCATCGAACGTCAGCCCATTCGGACGTCTGCTGAAGGCGAAACGTGCTGAAACGACTACTGGGCTGGAGACGATATCAGCATGTTCGTTAACCCATTCCTGGAACGCCGAGATTGGGATTGGGGCGTATGGAATAGCCGAAGGCGTCGTCGCAACGAGCGTCATCAGCATGCTCAGGCTGGCCTGATCCAGCAGATCACGTTCCTGGAATGCCCTGGCCTCGGGGCTGAGCGGTATTCCGCTGAGGGAGAAGTGAATCGTGGGGGCCGTAACAACCGCGACGGTGCCGAGAGCGCTCGCCGTGAGCGAGCCGTCGGTTGCCTCAAACGTATATGAGCCCCATCCGGTCACGGCGACGTTGCTGAACATGGCCACGCCATGAACCGCGGCAACGGTGACCATCCCGGCCAGCGTGCCGCCGGTGGGACCGCTGAGGATGCCGAGCGTCACATCCGAATTATCCGTGGTCACGATCTGGCCAAGGGCATTTTTAACATCAACGACGATCGTGATATCGCCGTCCACGAAGGCGGCATTCGGTTGTTCGCCGATTGCCAAAACCGAAGCCGCTTGATTATCCACAGTAATCGTCGCAGTGCTGCTGGCGGAGCCGATGGTGCCGATGACCGTCGCGGAGCCAAGCACACCCGGCGAGCTGAACAATCCGCCGCTGGTAATCGTACCCACGCTGCCGGCCTGCAATGTCCAGGTGATCGCCGGGGCCGGCGTCATTACGTTGCCGAACTGATCGTGGACTATCGCGGTAAATTGTTTGCTGGCGTTATCGCCCACGATGGATGTTTGTGGGGTGACTGTGAGGCTCGTCGCCGTCGGGGCCACGTTTACATTTACGCTACTTGCGGTTGTGACGCCAAGAGTGTCCTTGATCGTTACCAGGAACGTGTAATTGCCGGTGCTGAAAAACGTTGCGGTGGTGTTCTTGGCGGCGTTGGTGCCATTGATGCTGAGAGTGGGATTGAGCGCTCCAGCGGGGATGGAAGTCACCGTCCATGTGTAGGTCAGGCCCACGTCGGTCCCACCCTGGGCTCCGAGGACGGACAGATTGGTCATTGCGGCTGTCACAGGATTGGGCGAGGCCGCCGCCGCCACTGCCACGGTCAGGCTGACCGAGGCGGACAGTTGCAAGACCGTCATCGAATACGCGGGGAAGGTGTAATTAAAGTCCACGCCGCTCAGCGGGAGAACGGTGTTGAAATTGGCCAGCGCGGAGGCGCCATTGGAGGTCGCAGCCTGGGCGTTGTCCTGGGCTTCGCCATACTGCCAGACTTCAGTCTGCCCGTTCGGAATGAATCCATTTACATCGAACTGCGAGGTGATGTCATCGGTGGGGCTCTTATTGATGACCATCAGATCGAGTTGGCCGTTGGCTTCCAGAACTGCATACGCGTCGAGGCTCGTATCGGAGCTGATGCTTTGAACGACGCTGCCGCCGGCGATATCGAATTTCGAGGCGAGTTCCTCGGCGTAATAGTCCGGGTAGGCCACGTATGTTCCCGTGGCGGGGGCGGTGCCCGAGGTGCCGATGAGACCGTAGTCCCCGCCTTCGCGCCAGCCATAGAGGCTCGAGGAATTGTTTCCCGTCGTTTGCCACCCATTACGCAAATCCCACACAAACTGGCCGTCAAAGTTCGTTTGCATAATGGCGCCGATGGAATCGGCCAGCCACAGTCCGTTTACAAGGCTGGTGGTTTGTTTGCCGGGAGCGAGGGTGGAGTTCAACTCCGTTTCCAGGAGTTGCACTTTGGCCCCGTTCGTGGCGCCCAGGTAATGCGTGAGGTCCGCTTCATAATCGGCGGAGCGTTGCGCCCAGTCTGACGGATCGCCCGCGGTTTGGTTGGTATCGGAAACTGTATCGTTGAGGAGGAACGAATCGCTTTCGCTTCCACCGTTCTGTGGATAGGAGTGGTCGNNTGGTCGGAAAGGAATCCTGGCGTGTAATTGTCGGCCGCGAAAATTGTGAGAATGCTGCCAAGCCAGCCATTGTAATCCGTGAGGTTCGGGCCGGGTGAGTCGATGCCGATTGACGCCGTCGGATCGATCTCCTTGGCGAAAGCGGCGAATTGCATGACGAAGTTGGCATAGGTCGTTGGGTCGTGAGCTGCGCCGGGGCTTCCGGCAGAGCCGTGTTCGTCCGTTTCCCAACTGCCGTAATCTTCATTGCCGACCTCGAAATATTGAATTCCAAGAGAAGCCGGGTGATCGACGCGGAGGAAGTTAAGCCCGTCATCGGTCGCCAGCGGCGTCGCTGCGCGGAGACTGGCCCAGTATCCAACCGTCTGCCAATTCTCCGTGACCCACGTTCCAGAGCCTGGATTACCGATATATTCCTGTCCGCTGCCGATCACCGTTGTGTCGGCCGACGAACCGTCGAGGTAGGCCATAAATGCCGCGGCTTCCTGCGGACTTCCCTCGCCATAATCAAGCGTCACGAGGCCGACACCGCCTACGGAAGCAATGAAGCTCGCCATGCTCGCGGCGGTACCTTGGCCGTTATAACTGGCTGGATTGTTGAAATGGAATTGGTCCGAGATTCCTCCGCCGGGGAATCGGAACGCCGTGAGCCCGGCGGCTTCCACCATTGACATCGTCTGGGATGTCGTCAGCGCTGAGTCCCATTGCACAACGTTCACACCCAGGTCCTGTGTTTCGGTCTCGCGAATGGTCTGGCCGGCATTGACCGAAACGGTCGCCGTCGGAGCCGGCCCGCTGGCGGCCGTCAGGTCGATCACCGTCATCGAATATTTGGAGAACGTGGAGCTGAAGTTATTTCCACTCACCGTCAAACTGGGCGTGGAGTAGGTGAGCGATGCCGATCCGTCGCTGGTCAGACTTTGAGCGGTATCTTCGGCTTCGCCATATGTCCATTCCTGAGATACGCCGCTGGGAGTAAATCCATTGATCTGGAACTGCTCGGTGAGGTCGTTGTTGGGATCTTTATTGATGACCATCAGGTCGAGATGTCCGTTGGGCTCAAGCACCGCGTAGGCATCGAGGAGCGGATTGTCGCTGCTGGCCTGGACGACGATGCCGCCGGTCTGTGCGAGCTTGGCGGCGAGTTCTTCCGCGAAGTAAGTTGGATAGACCACGTAGGCGCCGCTTTCGGGGGCGGTTCCATAGCTGCCGATCAGGCCGTAATCGCCAAAGCCGCGCCAGCCGTATAGGCTCGAGGATGCATTGCCTGTATTCGTATAGGCGCGGAGGGCGGTGTAATACATCCCGTCCCAGGTGGTTCCCAGAATGCCGCCGATGGAGTCCGCGAGCCAGAGTCCGGAGACGAGGCTGGTGGTTTGCTTGCCGGGACTGTAGCTCGTGTCGTTGACAGTCGTTTCCAATAGTTGCACGTTGGCGGCATCGGTGCTGCCGAGATAAGTTTGTAGGTCGGTTTCGTAATCAGCGGCGCGGTCCACCCAATCGGTCGGATCGCCGCCGGTCTGGCCGGTGTCAGTTGTGGTGCCGTCGAGCAGGAAGGCGTCGCTCTCGGTTCCTGGGGTCTGCAGATACATTTGGTCAGAAATGAAACCGGGCGTGTAGTTGTTGGTGTGGAAGATCGTAAGAATCTGACCGAGCCAATTGCTCCAGTCGCCGCTGGGGCCGGCGGAATCGACGCCGATCAGGGCGGTCGGATCGATCTCCTGAGCAAAGCCGGCAAACGTCATGACGAAGTCAGCGTAGGTGGTAGGATCGTATGCCACGCCTGGGCCGCCGCCGGACCCGTGATGGTCGGTGCCGTTATAAGTCTGATAGGCCTGATTGCCCACTTCGAAGAAATTGATTCCAAATGAAGCGGCATGATCTGCACGGAGGAAGTTGAGCCCATCGTCGGTCGACAGCGGCGCGGCGGCGCGGAGGCTGGCCCAATATCCGACGGTTTGCCAGTTGGTCGTTTCCCATGCCCCATTATCGTACTCCGGCCCCGATCCGATCACAGTGGTGTCGGTTGTGGAACCGTCAAGGTAAGCCATGAAGGCGGCCGCTTCCTGAGGACTGCCGGATCCATAATCGACGGTTATCAAGCCGGTGGCACCGACGGCCTCGATGAGACTTGCGACTTGCGCGGCGGTCGGTTGGGTGTTCCAGGAGGGTCCGACATTGAAATGGAAGGTATCGGGATCGCCCTGGGGGAAGCGGAATGAACTGAGGCCGGCGGCCTGCACCATTTGCAGGGTTTGCGCGGTGGTCATGCTCGAATCCCAATTCACAAGATTCACGCCAAGATCATTGGTGGAGACGGTGCGAAGGGTGTCGGAGGTATTGACTGTCACGACCGATAACATCGTGCGCGACTCAAGGCATTCCATCACTACCTTTGTTCCGAGCCGTCCACGTCGCGAGCGCCTGCGAATGGTCGGAACATAGTGTGAGTTTCCCAGCGTGACGCCGGTGACAGCTGTCAGAAATGCGGATGATTTATCGCGAGCCATCTTGGGATCCTTTTGGGGGGGCGAAACCCATCTATGATGGCTATATCGCTTTTAGGGGCGCGCGGCTAAATAAGAAATTTGTTGTGAAATCGCGGTTTTTTGCTGGTCCGATAATGAAATCACGGCCAAGTCTGCCGCGGTGGGAATTGCATCGATGCCAGGCGCCAGGATTTTTATCGGCAAGAAACAGGCCGATCAATCACGGCCAGAGTGGAGCGCCTTCAAGACCAGTTGTTTCCGGCAGCCCGCACATGAGGTTGGCATTTTGCACCGCCTGCCCGGCTACCCCTTTGCCGAGATTGTCCACCGCGCCCAGTGCGATGATTGTTCCGGGAACGGGCGAGGCGTAGGAAACGAAAACCAGGTTTGATCCCGTCGCCCACTTGGTATGGGGCGGCTGATCGACCACCCGCACGAACGGCCGGTCCGTGTAGAACTTCCGCGCCGCGGCCGCGCACTCTTCCGCCGTGGCATCGCCGCTCAGATAGCAGGTCGTCAGAATTCCCCGCGTCATTGGAATTAAATGGGCCGCGAAAATGATTTTGGCGCCGGTTTCCTGGGACACGAGATTCGTGGTGGCCGTGATTTCGGGCACATGCGGGTGTTTCAGCAGCCCATAGGCTGAGACATCCTCATTTACTTCGCCGTATCCGAATTTGGAATCAATTCCGCCTCGCCCGGCCCCGCTCACGCCGGTCTTGCCGTCGATGATGATTGCTGATTGAAGATTCACCATTTTCCCGGCGACCAGAGGCACGATTGCCGCCAGTGCCGCCGACGGATAACACCCGGGATTCGCCACGCGCGTAGCCGAGCGAATCTTTTCCGGCCATACGTCGGCTAGTCCGTATGTCCATCCCTCGACATACCGATGATCGCCTCCGACGTCGACGATCTTGGGNNGCCGCGCGCGATTGACCTGTCGGTAGCGAAGCGAAAATCAGATCAAGCTTCGGTAACGCAGCCGGATCCCATTTTTGAATGACAAGTTCCGCCAACTTCGGCGATATTCCGGGGAATCGCTCGACAAGTTTCTGTCCGGCGGATGTATCACCGGCGGCATAGACGACATCGAAAGATGGATGCCCCGCGCACAGGCGCAGCAACTCTCCGCCGCCGTATCCGCTGACGCCCGCAATGCCGACTCGAATGGACATGGCGGTAAGAATAATGGATTTCTCGCGCTAAGGCACGAGAGGGTGATTCATCTTCACCCGCCCATGTGATAGAAAAATTCTTCCTGCGTGATCTTGTCGCCTTTGACGGTATAGAGAGCAGTTTCGTCCATCGTCATACGCTTTCCCGCCATCGGGCCCGCCTTTGGCGTGATCTCATACGTGAATCGGACGATGAATCGATCGCCATGCGGCCAGGGACCGGCTACTTCGGCCTTGTGGACTTCGTGGTTCTTCATCCACCACTCGCTTTTGCCCTTGACGCCGGCGAGGCCTTCCGTGCGCGCGGGGCCCGCTGGACTGGCATGGGCTTCGATGCTCACGATGTTCGGGCTATACATCGTTTCGATGACTTCCATCGCCTTGCCCTTGCGGCAAAGATCGACCAGTTTCTTTCCGACTTCCATTGTGCTGCTCATGGGAGAATCTCCTTTGATTTAAGGCCTTGGAGGATACTACGCCTGTTGCCGTCCGCCATCCGAAAAAATCTGCGGATTTGTTCAAGGATTAATAAAAGTGGATTTCGCGATGGCGACTCAGTTGGCCAGTTTTGATTTGGCGTCCTGCAGCTTTTGCTGTTCGTCACTCAGCATTTGTTTGAAAGCGGCGGTATCGGCGGGTTTAACGGAGTCGTGGCCAAGCAAACGGTTCATCAGGTCAATCTTCTCTTGCGACACAGCCTCCTGTATTTTGGCGGCCTGTTGCTGCTCCTGATCGTGAATGTTTTGCGCCTCAGTCGGATGGTTCACGCCCCACCAAATGCCGAGGGCCGCCCCCACCAGCAAGATCAGAAGATGCGAGATAAGTTTCATGGCTGCTCCTGATGTTAGCGACTGTGAAATGTCAGCCGGTCGCGCCGGTACGCGTCTACTTTACTACCGGGAGGGCGCGCCGATCTTTTTCTATCTTTTCCCAGCCACTGCCGAGATCGCCGATCGGGTCCGGCGGAAGGATATCCACCTTCTTTTCGCCGAGCTTGGCTTCGCCGCGCTTTACCTTTTGCTCGAATTGGCGGCATTCGATCAGCAATCGCTCCAGGATTTGTTCTTCGGGCACGTTTGCCACTTTTTCGCCCTGCACATAGATGATTCCCTTGCGATCGCCGGCGAAGATGGCGATGTCCGCCCCTTCGCATTCGCCGGGGCCGTTCACCACGCATCCCATGACGGCGACCTTCATTGGGACCTTGATTTCCTTGGCTAGTTGCTTTCGCACGTCCTGAACGAGTTTGAAAAGGTCGACCTGAATCCGGCCGCAGGTGGGGCAGGCGATCAGCTCCGCCCCGACGCGTGTTCGCAGGCCGAGGACGTATAGCAATTCCAGCCCGTCCTCGACTTCGTAAACCGGATCGTTGGCATAACTGATGCGGATTGTGTCGCCGATTCCGCTACAGAGCAGATGTCCGAGCGGGACGACGGATCGAATCGTTCCGGTTTCTTTCGGGCCGGCGTGGGTGACGCCGAGGTGGAGCGGATAATCGAATCGCTGGCTGATTTCCCGATACGCATCAATCACCACTTCCGGATCGATGCTCTTGGCGCTGATGACGATGTCGTGGAAATCTTCCTCGTGGAAGATGTCGAGATATTCCTCAAGCTTGGCGATCATGATCGCGAGGAGATGGCCATTTTTATTATTTGAGAAGACGCCGCCCAGTTCCTTCATGCGCTTTTGCTTGTCTTTGCGCTCGATGATGGAGCCTTCATTGACGCCGACACGAATGGGGATTTTCTTCGCCTTGCAGGCCTGAATGACATCTTTGACCTGGTCGCGATCGTTGATGTTTCCGGGGTTGAGGCGAATCTTGTGGATGCCGGCTTCAACGGCTTCAATCGCCCGCTGAAAATGGAAATGGACATCCGCGACGATGGGTACGGTGACGCGGGGCAGGATTTCCTTCAGCGCGGAGGTATCCTTTCGTTCCGGGACGGCTACGCGGACGATATCCGCGCCGGCTGCCGCCATCCGGTTGATCTCCGCCACGCATTTATCGATTTCCCAGGTGTATCCGGAGGTCATGGTCTGAACAGCGACGGGCGCGTCGCCGCCGATGCCGACGAAGCCATGAGCTTTATCACCAATCACAACTTTGCGCGTTTTGCGTCGAGCGACCATCCAGACTCCAAAAAAAGCGAAAAACCAACAGTAAATGCTAGAAGACGGGCCTATCGGCGTCAATGGCGGGGGTTTGCCCTTTGCCGCGCGGGCTAACGACGCGTATGATCGCTTTTTAGCCCGCGCTGAAGAGCAGTAACATGATTCGTACCAAAATCGTCGCAACGTTGGGTCCTGCCTGTGGCGATGTCGAAACGCTTTTTTCGCTGTTTCAGGCCGGCGTCGATGTCTGCCGGCTGAACTTCTCGCACGGGGATCTGGATAAGCACCTTTTGATGCTGCGGAACATCCGCGAAGCGGCGGCGCGCTGGAATCAGCCGATTGCCATTCTCGGAGATTTATGCGGGCCGAAAATACGTCTGGGTCAGATTGGCGTTCAGGCTGGTTTTGATGGCATGCCCATTGCCGTCGGGGATGATCTGATCATTCAGCGCGGCTCGTGCGTCGGGAAAGACGGGCGGGTCAGCAGCATCTACGCTAATCTCGTGGATGAAGTGCAGGTGGGGCATCGGCTGCTCATCGAAGACGGGCTTCTTCGGTTCACCTGCACGGAAAAAAACTTCAGCGAGCTTCGCTGCAACTGCATCATGGGTGGAATCCTCAAAAGCTCCAAGGGAATCAATCTTCCGGATACCACCATCAACAGTCCCTGCATCACCGACCGCGATTGGGAATGCGTCGATTGGGCGATTGAAAACGACCTGGATTACTTGGCCCTTTCGTTCGTTCGGTCCGCGGATGATCTGGAACTTCTTCGGGAACACTTGCGCAATAAGTCGGCTGATATTCATCTGATCGCCAAGATCGAAAAGGCGGAGGCGCTGGCTCACATCGACGGAATTCTCGAAGTATCCGACGGCCTGATGATCGCCCGGGGCGATCTGGGCGTGGAAATGGATGTGGCGGAGGTGCCGATTATTCAGAAGGACTTGGTCCGCCGCTGCCAGGCGGCGGGAAAGCCGGTAATTGTCGCGACGCAGATGCTGCAATCGATGATTGAGCAGGCGAGCCCCACGCGGGCCGAGGTGAGCGATGTCGCCAACGCGATTTTCGACGGCACCGATGCGGTGATGCTCAGCGGCGAAACATCGGTCGGCAAATTTCCGCTGGGGGCGGTCAATACGATGTCGCACGTCGCGGAGGTGACGGAGGATTATCTGATCCGCTCAACCGCCACTTCGCCAATCGTGTCGAAGGCGGGATCGGCGACGCTGCGTTTTTCGGCGGCGGTCGCCCGCGGCGTGCTGGAGATTGTGAACGATCTGCATGTGAAACTGGTGGTGATCTGGAGCCAGACCGGCGCTACGGCGCGGATTTTCTCCAAGGGGCGGTTTCCGGTGCCGCTCGTGGCGCTTTCAAGCGATCACCGGGCCTTGCGAAAGATGGCTCTGCATTTTGGCGTTATTCCGCATGAGATGTCTCCGCCGGAGAAAATGCTCGATCTCGTCGATAGCGTCGATATCCTGGTGCAGGAGCGTGAGTTTGCGACGCTGGGTGATCGGATCGTGATTGTTGCCGGGGCTGCGCTGGGAACGCCGGGAACTGTGAATGGCATCATCATTCACACGGTCGGCGAGCGCTGGACCGGCGAAGTCGATCATCATCTGGCAAGCGATCAGGTCGTTGATACGGCATGGAAATGAGATTTCGGCTCACCACATGTTTCGCGGCGATTTCCCTTCTCGCGGGATGTGCCGGCAATTCGCAGGATCTGCCAGCCACTCGACCTGCGCTCTTGTCCATTCCAGCCGAACGCGGGACCGCGGATTATTGGCTGGCGCAGCCGGCTGTCGCGTCAGTTTCAAGTCAGGATTACGAGCGGCTTTGGAAGGCCTGCGGCCAGACGCTTCGCAACGATCAATTCGAGATTCAGGAGGAGGATTACCGTGAGGGGATTCTCACGACCTGGCCGATGATTTCCATGCAGTTCTTCGAATTTTGGCGGAGCGATGCGGGGACGTTTGATGATGTAATGCTGGATTCGCTGCAAACGGTTCGCCGGAGCGTTCGATTTGAGCTGGCGCGCGAGGCGGATGGCTCGTATATCGCGCGGCCGAAGGTGCTGATCGAACAATCATCCCATCCGGAGCGGAGGCTGTCTTCCGTGTCGCAGTTCACTGGGGCGTTTATCGTGGCTGCTGAATCACCGACGCGTGTAACCGATGAGGGAGCAACCGTGCCCAACCGCTATTGGTATGCTGCGGGGCGCGACGAGGCGATGGAAAAAGAATTAGCTGATTCCGTGCGATCAAAGCTTCGGTGATGATCCCCGGCCTAGAATCGCAGCATGAACCCCGCTCATTTCAAGGATAAATTCGCTCTGGCGCTGCCGTATGACCGCTACGTTGAAACCGGCACGGAGGAACAGCAGCGGCGCTGGAAGCAGGTGTACGATGCCGCGAAGCTCAGCGATTCGCAGAAGAATCTCGTCGGCGGATTCGTTCGGCAAATGAATGTGCTGATCGTCAGCGGGATTTGGTGCGGTGATTGTGTTCAGCAATGCCCGCTGATTGCGAAAATTGCCGAGGGCAATCAAGAGAAGATTTCATTGCGGATTGTGGACCGGGATCAGCATCGTGATTTGGCGGAAGCGTTTCGCCTTAACGCCGGGGATCGCGTGCCGGTCACGATTTTTCTGGCTGAAGATTTTGAATTCTGCGGGGCTTTTGGCGATCGCACGATCAACCGCTATCGCGCGCTCGCGCAGCGCCAACTCGGGGCTTCATGTCCCACCGGGATCGTCGGTCCGGACAAGGAAGAATTGAACGCGACGCTTGCCGACTGGCTGGCGGAAATCGAACGCATGCAACTCATGCTGCGGCTTAGTTCGCGTCTGCGGCAAACGCATGGGGACTAACGTTATCGCTCCTGAAAACGTCGAAACGCGTCCGATAACCCTTCATTCGCTGTCGTTTTGAAGTTCCCCCCGCTCCCAATCGGCGTCGATGACGATATGCTCTGTCGCGGGAGCTTAATCACTTTTGATGTCTGAAGCAGCGACGATCATTCTGGCCGGTGGCGGTACCGGCGGGCATCTTTACCCCGGCATTGCCGTGGCTGAGGCGTTGCGTGAGGTTTTGCCGAATGTCCGACCGCTGTTTCTTTGCACGACGCGTGAGATCGATCGGGTGATTCTGGAGCCGACGGGGTTTGAGTTCATCGGTCAGCCCATTGTTCCGCCGCGGCTGGCGGATGTTTTGAAATTTTTCCGGACGTATCGCGAGACGCGCGATCTTGTGCAGCGGGTATTGTCGGAGAGAAAGCCGCTCGCGGTGGTGGGGCTGGGCGGATACGCCGCGGGTGTCGCGGTGAAGAGTGCCGCGAAGCGAAAGATTCCCGCGGCGATTCTCAATCCGGATGTTATTCCGGGAAAAGCGAATCAATATCTGATGCGATACAGCCGGGTGATCTGCTGCCAATTCGCGCAGGCCCGGCAACACATCCCGGCGGAATTTCGCGACAAGGTCAGGGTGACCGGCTGTCCGATCCGGAAAGACATCCGGCAGCTTCCGCCGCGCGATCAGGCGGCAGGGCGATTAGAGATCGATCCGCGGCTTCATACGCTCGTGGTGACTGGAGCGAGTCAGGGCGCGGTGACTGTGAATGATGCGATGCTCACGCTGGCGGGCACAATCACTTTGAATGGCTGGCAAATCCTGCATCTGGCCGGGCGGGAGCATGGTGAGGCGGTGCGCGGCGGATATCGCGAGAAGAATATTGCGGCGCGAGTGATCGATTTCACGCCGGATATGGCGGACGTCTGGGCGGTGGCGGATCTGGCCGTCAGCCGATCGGGGGCGAGCAGTTGCGCGGAACTGACGGCGTGCGGGGTTCCGTCGATTCTGATGCCTTATCCGTTTCACAAGGATTTGCATCAGCGGGCGAATGCGAAGGTGTTGGAGGATGCCGGAGCGGCGGTGCTGGTCGATGATGAAAAGGACCGGAAGAAGAACGCGGATAAGCTGCGGCCGATTCTGGAATCGCTGCTGTATGAGGTTCCGCGACGGCAGAGAATGTCGGAGGCGGCGAAGGGGCTAAGGCATCCGGATGCGGCGGAGGCGGTTGCATCTGTCGTGCGGGAATTGGCGGGTCTGTAGGAATCCGGATTTCACACCGACGATACCGTTTATTGAAATAAAAGGGTCGCCTGCTACGATCACCAAACCGTCTGGTTTTCGGAGAAGAAACCGCTTGCTGTTCGCCTACGGTGATCGAGGAAAAAGCCGCATGAAGATCCAACACTACCGCGTCGCCATCGGTCTTGTGATTACGGTTCTCGTTTCGATGGGTGCGGTCCTAATGTCGCCCGTATATGCGGATCAGACAATTCGCGTGGACGGAACGACAGGCGGAAAGCGCTTTGACGGCATCGGTGCGGTCAGCGGTGGCGGAGCTACTTCGGTGTTGCTCAAAGATTATCCCGAACCGCAGCGAAGTCAGATTCTCGATCTCCTGTTCAAGCCCAACTTCGGTGCTTCAATGTCCGCGCTTTATGTCGAGGTCCCGGGCGACGGCAATTCAACGCAGGGTTCTGAACCGAGCCATATGCATTCCCGCAGGGATCTGAATTATGCCCGAGGCTACGAATGGTGGATCATGCGGGAGGCGAAAAACCGGAATCCGTCGCTTTCCCTGGACGCGTGCGCGTGGAGCTGTCCGGGCTGGGTTGGCAACGGCCAGTTCTGGACTCAGGACATGTGCGACTACTATGTTTCCTGGATCAAAGGGCTGAAAAGCATTTACGGCCTGGACCTGGATGCGCTTGGCTGTAGAAACGAACGAGGCGCGGTCGAGCCGTTCGTCAAAATGCTCAAGCGCACGCTCAACAGCAATGGCCTGAGCCAGGTCAAAATTCATGCCTTCGACGGCAACGGGGACCGGAAATGGGACTGGTGCGCGGATTTGGCCACCGATGATGAATTGAATAAGGCGGTGGACATCATCAGCAACCATACGATGTCCGTCGTTGCGACCCCCGCGTCGGTGAGAGCATTGGCCGATCGGCTGGGCAAGCCGATCTGGAATACCGAGGAGCATATCTATTCCGACGAGGAGCATACGTATGGCGACGATTTTGATTGTGCGATCGGGGCCGTACATCAGTTCAACAAGAATTACATCACCAGCGGAGCGACCAAAATTATTAACTGGTATCTCGTCGGCTCGGTTTATGGAATCGAACCGTATGCAACGCAGCCTCCGGCGATGATGGCGGATTCGCCCTGGAGCGGGCACTATTCCATTAAGCCTGTTCTCTGGAGTTACGCGCATTACGGACAGTTTTCAAAAATCGGCTGGCAATATGTGAACGGCGCATGCGGAAACTTGGCGGGCGGCGGGACGTTTGTGACGCTCAAGTCGCCCGATAGGGACTACAGCGTAATCATCGAGACCAGCGGCGCCCGTGAAAAGCAGAACCTGACGTTCAACATCGCGAGCGGGCTCTCGACGCGGTCTTTGTGCGTCTGGCGCACGAATCGGGGCGAACAGTTCGTCAAGCAGAGCGATATCGTTCCGTTGAATGGCATCTTCACGATGGTCGCGGATCCGCAATCCATTTATTCGCTCTCCACTACGACCGGACAACAGAAGGGGTCGTTCAAGGACGTGCCCGCGGCCAAACCCTTTCCGCTGCCATACTACGAAGACTTCGATCACTACGCCCAGCCGCAGCGCTGGGGTTATTTGCCGCATTACACGGCGGATATTTGCGGCGTTTTCGAGATCGCGGATCGTCCCGATGGTCGCGGGCAATGCTTGAAACAGGTGCTCGATCAAAAAGCGCAAAGCTGGGCTCCTGAATGGATGCCATATACCGTCCTCGGAGATTCGTCATGGACGGACTACGAGGTCAGTGCCGATGTTTTTCCAGATAACGGCGGATGGGCCGGCGTCATGGGGCGTATCAACAGCACAGGCAACGGATGGGATGGCGACCCGAACGGATATTACCTGCGGCTATATCCGGATGGCGGCTGCGAACTTTATATGGCGAATTAGCGGATCAAAGGCTCACGCGAGCGGGAGCTTGCGGCCGGCAGCGCAAAGCGCTGGCGCTCGAATCGCTGGCACAACGTCAGGCTACGCTTTGCAGGCTCGAAAATTACCGGCTTCGTCGATGGCGTTCAGGTGATCAGCACCGAAGNNGGCAGGGCTTGTTGCCGCTGGAGAGGGGACTGGCAGAAGCACTGCGATGTTTGATAACCTAATCATCACGGCGGTTGATGCCCCCAAGCCGTCGCCTACTGTGTTTGTGCAGGATAGCCATCCGATCTATCAACGTTAGCAGTTGGTATTACGGCTTGTATTTCCGTATTCTTGACGGGACGCCCGGCTTATCTAACAATCGTTGTCATGCCGCATCATGGAACGATTGTTCATCCCGCGTTGGCGCCGCTTAAGGCGAAGTTTCCCGACGTGAAATTTCTGGTTGGGGAACTGCGCGATATGGTGACAGTCGTCGTTCCGCGCGAGGATATTCTGCGCGTCTGCAAATATCTGAGGGATGAGCCGAGCCTCCGGTATGACATGCTGGTTGAACTCAACGGCGTGGATTATCTGAACTATCCCGGCGCGGAGCATCGTTTCGCGATCAATTATTGTTTGCTCAGCATCCCGCATAACAATCGTCTTTGGCTGAAAGTGTTTTTTGATCCGACGCTCTCGACGCTGCCGAAGACCGCTCCGCGTGATGAAGAGCTTGCGGATAAAGGCGATCCGGGCCTGAAGGTAAATAGCGTGACGAGCATCTGGTCCGGAGCCGAGTGGCTGGAGCGCGAAGCATACGACATGATCGGGATCATCTTCGTCGGGCATCCGGATCTTCGGCGAATCCTGACATGGAACGGGTTTGGCAGTTATCCGCTGCGCAAGGATTATCCGGCCCGTGGCGTGGGCGAGCGCGAGGATTACAAGATCGTGACGCGCGAAGGGGCGTAGCCGCGTGCCGCCGCCAGATTCCCAGCGCGATTCCAAGAACCGATTTTCGGATCGGGTTGAGTTTTACGTTCGTTCGCGTCCGAAGTATCCCTTGGCATTTCTGGAATTTTGCAGAACCAAACTGGGGCTGCTGGCGCGGCATCATCTCGCGGACATCGGCTCTGGGACCGGATTTCTCAGCGAACTATTTGTGCGAAACGGCTACGACGTGACGGCGATAGAGCCCAATGCTCCGATGCGCGCCGCCGGTGAAGCATTGCTTGGGGATGATGCTCATTTTCATAGTAAGGATACCACCGCCGAGGTGACCGGGCTGGAGAAAGGGAGCATTGATTTCGTCGTGGCCGGCCAGGCGTTTCACTGGTTTGATCGCGTGCGCTGCCGGGCGGAATTTAAGCGAATTCTGCGTCCGACCGGGTGGGTTGTCCTGGTGTGGAACGAGCGGCGGTCCGTGGAGGCCGGTTTTGCGCATTACTACGAAGAGATTGTCCGGCAATTCGGGACCGATCTTGCGCATGTTGCACATCAGAACATCACCGCGACGGACTCGGATGCGATGACGGATTTTTTTCGGCCCTTGGGTTACGCGGTCGAATCGTTCGATAATCCGCAGTTCCTGGATTTGGACGGCGTGATTGCCAGGGCGCTGTCGTCGTCTTATTTGCCGCTTCCGGGCCAGCCGGGTTGCGAGGAGATGCTGGAGGCGCTGCACGAGGCGTTTGAAGACCATGCCGAGGACGGCAAGGTGCGGCTCGACTACGATACGAAGGCATTTTACGGGCGTCTGATCTAAACAATGTTCGAATCCCTGACCCAACGTCGGTATCTCATTCCGTTCAAAGCTTCGCGTCTCGCGCAGCAGGTTGCGGATGTGCTGGTCATTGGCGGCGGAGTCGCGGGCCTTCGCGCGGCGATCGCGGCTTCGAAGGAGGGGGCGGATGTTCTGGTGCTGACCAAGGACACGATCAGCCAATCGAACACATGGTATGCACAAGGGGGAATTGCGGCGGTGCTGCAGCCGGAGGACAGCATCGAGTTGCATGAGAAGGACACGATCGCCTGCGGGGCCGGGCTGTGTGATGAGAAGGCGGTTCATATTGTTATCGAGGAGGGGCCGCAGCGAGTGCTGGAGTTGTTGTCTTGGGGGGCGCACTTCGACAAGCAGCCGGGCAATGCGCATGAGCTTTCGTTTGGGTTGGAAGGGGGGCATAGCTTTGCGCGCATCGTTCACGCTTACGGCGATGCAACCGGCAAGGAGCTGGCACAGACGCTGATCAACAATGTGAAGAGCCACGAGAATATCCGCGTGTCTGAGATGTCGTTCGTGATCGATCTGCTGACGGATCAGGGCCAATGCGTCGGGGCGCTCGCGATGATCAAGGGGGAGATCAATCTGATCTGGGCGAAGCGGACGATTATCGCCAGCGGTGGCGCGGGGCAATTGTTTCGGGAGACGACCAATCCGAAGATCGCGACGGCGGATGGTCATGCGATGGCTTATCGCGCGGGAGCGACGCTGAAGGATATGGAGATGGTTCAGTTCCATCCGACGGCGCTGCANNTTCAGTTCCATCCGACGGCGCTTTACGTTGCCGGGGCGAGCCGGGTTTTGATTACGGAGGCGGTGCGCGGCGAAGGGGCGCATCTGGTGGATCGCAACGGTTATCGCTTTATGAAGGACTATCATTCGGCGGGTGAACTGGCGCCGCGGGATGTAGTGAGTTTGGCGATCGTGCATCAGATTCGCAAGACGAATTTCACGCATGTGTATCTGGATGTGCGGCATTTGCCGACGGAGCCGTTTAAGAATCGGTTTCCGCAACTCGCGCAGTTGCTGGCGCAGTTTGATATCAATCCGGCTCGCGATCTGATTCCGATTCAGCCGGCGACGCATTACATGATTGGCGGCGTGCATTGCGATTCGGTCGGAAAAACAAGCCTGAGCGGGTTGTATGCGGTGGGGGAAGCCGGTTGCAGCGGGTTGCATGGGGCGAACCGATTGGCGAGCAATTCGCTCTTGGAGGGCTTGGCGTTTGGTGCGCGCGCGGGGGCGGATGCCGGTCGGTGGGCCGTGGCGAATGAAGTGAAGTTTCCAAGTCATCTGGAGCATCGCATTGCCAAGTCAACGAAAACTGAACTGGATCTGACGGACGTTAAGAGTTCGCTTCGGAGCATCATGTGGCGAAACGCGGCGATCGAACGGCACGGCGATCGCCTGAACGAGACGCGGGAAATCATCGCGTTTTGGAGCCGGTACGTGATGGACAAAACTTTTTCGCCGGCGGACATGGGCGAAGACGCGATCCCCGGCTGGGAATTACAGAACATGCTGACGGCTTGTTTTTTGATCACGACGGCGGCGTATACGCGCACGGAGAGCCGCGGGGCGCATTACCGCGTGGATTATCCGACGCGGGATGATGAGCATTGGCGATTGCATCTGCTGTGGCGGCGGCCGATGGAGACGGCGATTCCGGAGCCGGTGGATTAATCTCGTTGGTGAAATCGCTNNATCTTTTCCGCTTACGGTTTCTGGTTGCCTAACGATCCGCGAGGATCGTGGTCGAAATTTGTTGCGTCGTGGGATTTGCTGAAATTCGGGAAGGCCACGACCGTTACCACCCGAAGATCGGTTGCACACATCCAACATGATGCCGATCGTCGCCGAGCGGCGAAGATGGAATTGCGACATTCGCCGGTTCGATTCAGCGGCGTACAGGCCCTGTCGATCGCGCGGGGATTCTCCACGGCGATTCGAGATGGCGGTTATGTCATTCATGCCTGCTGTATTTTGCCGGACCATGTTCATCTGGTTGTTCAAGATCATACGCGACCCATCCGGCGGATCGTTGGACATCTGAAGGCCGCCTCAACATGTCAATTGCAAGCGGATGGGAAGTACACGTTTTCGGCTGCTGGACCTTGGGGGCGTAATTGTTGGGCGGTTTATCTTGCGTCGTCGGAAGATGTTCGACGCGCGATCCGATATGTCGAGAATAATCCGCTCAAAGAGGGAAAGCGGAAGCAGGTCTGGTCGTTCGTCCGGCCGTTCGCGGAGTAGATTAATCGGCTTGGTGCGGTCGCGCGTCGCAAGCGACGCGGCTAACCGAATGCGATTATCGGTGTCGTCCAGATCGAACAGCAGGGCGCGAATGGCCACGTTCGCAAAGATATCGAACGTGATGGATTATGGCCAATTTTCCTGGGATGCGCCGCGGTAAATATAAATCCGCCGATGGAACGGCGGCAACATTGAAAAATATTCCACGTCGCCCGCCAATATGGCTGAAGATCGCGGGTCGGGCGATACCTCGACCTCGAAGCGGGCTGTGATGCTTGGTGCAAAGTGTCCACCCCATTCATACGTGCGTCGCGGGTTTCGGATCTCCGGATTGTCTATGTGGCCGGTGATTTCAAGTTGCGTCCAGGCCATCTCTTCAATTCCGTCCTCCACCTGCGTTGATGGAATGCCGGCCGCCTGCAGGGTGCGCATCGCCTCCGCTCGCGCTCGGCCGAGGGACAAGACTTCCTGCGTACTCGCGATGGCAAAAAGCGCGTAGATGCCTAGGAGAATCAGGGCTATTTTCCAGGACTGTTGCCGTAGGCGAAACCGGATGGACGCATTCTGCCACCAGAGAAGCGCCAGGATTGCGATCAGCGGCACCAACGGAAGCGCGTAGCGGTCGAAGACCAGATCGCGCCCGACGCGCGAGAGGAGAACCACCGTGTAAGCTCACGCGAGAATGACGAGGCAGATTACCGCGGACGGCATTCTCCTGACACGATCGCGCAGCCGTGCGCCGGCTTTGCGTGAATGCGGGAACGATGTGACGAGATCGGTCACAATCAATGCCGTCACCGCCCACACGATGGCTCCGACGATCTGACGAAGCAATCGCGGCAACACCGTCGGGCGATGCCCGAGGATTTCGACTTTGCCAAGAATTCCCTGCGGCGTCAGCATGTTGCCGAGCCATGGCATCTCAAGAAACCGCGGAAAACGGATCAGGAACACCACGATGACCGTCATCGTCGCCAGCGCCATCAGGGCGCGCGGACTTTTCCGATGGGCCAGCAGATCGCGGAGGGCTACGAGGCTCGCAAGCAGCAGTGCCGGTAACGCGAGCATCGCCGTTGTCAGCCAGAGGGCGAGGAACGTTTGCCACAGACGCTGCGGCGCCTGGAAAATCAAGCTGAGGGATTCATGCAGCGTGATGTCGAGAATCGCATAGGGCTGGGCGTTGAACCACTGGGTGGTCACGATCGCGCCCATTAGCACGATGATCCAAGCCACCGCCGCGGCGGCCTGGAATCCGGCGTCGCGGCGACGTCGAATCATCAGATAAGGCAAGATCGCCAGCGGGACGATCCAGACGATTTGCCGGTTCATTCCGCCCAGGAGCGCTGTCAGCGCTCCGACAGTGAGCCAGGACTTTTGCTTAGTGCAAACGGTTGATTCATCGCAGCGAATGAGGGCATATAGTGACAGCAGCATATACATCAAGCCGGGAACGTCGGTCATGAACGACGTGGTCAGTGGAAGAAATAAGGGGCCAAGCGCTAAGGTCAGGCCGGCGAAGACGGCGGAGTTGCGAGACAGCCCGCAGCGGCGCGCCAGCAAATAGCAGATCGCGGCCGATGCCATCGCAAACGGAAGAGTGCCGATGCGCAGCGCGGTGAACGAGAAGCCGAAAATGCGAATAATCAGTGCGCCCCAATACGCCTGCGGGATAATCGAGGGAGCGGCCCAGCCGTTGTAGGTCAGGTGGCCCGTTTGCGCGAGTTGCCGGGCGGTGAATGCGTAGGACCAGTCGTCGTTGAACGGAAGGTCTGCGAATGGCCAGGTAAGAAAAAACGCGACGGCAACGGCGGCTGCGCAACCCCATGCCGGCAGCGCCTCGCTTCTTCGCATGGGGTCTGAAGCTACAAGCGTGCCGGGTCTTTGGCAATGAAGCGCGACGCGACGCCCTTCGTTGCCGGATGCGGGCGTGCTTCTTACAATTCCGTCCCCAATGCCAATATCGATCGACGATCAAATCCGGGCGCTCTCTCGTCGTTGCGAGCGAATTCTTACCGAGGAGGATTTGCGCCGGAAGCTGAAGAGGAGCGCGGAATCGGGGAAGCCGCTTCGGATCAAGTTTGGGATGGATCCTACGGCTCCGGATGTGACGCTTGGGCATGCGGTGCCGCTGAAAGTGATTCGGCAGTTTCAGGAGTTTGGGCATAAAGCGGTTTTGATCATCGGGGACTATACCGCTCGGGTGGGGGATCCATCGGGACGAAACGCCACACGGCCGGTGTTGAGCGGGGAGCAGATTGATGCCAATGCCCGGACGTATGTTTCGCAGATCGAGAAGATTCTTTTGACGGATCCGCAGCGGCTCGAGGTTCGATATAACGGCGAGTGGCTGGGGGCGATGAACCTGATCGATCTGATCAAGCTGGCCAGCCGCAAGTCGGTGGCCCAGATGTTGGATCGGGATAGTTTTAAGGAGCGGTATCAGGCCGGCGGGGACATTCGGATTCATGAGTTTATCTATCCGCTGCTGCAGGGTTGGGACAGCGTTGTGATTGATGCGGATGTGGAGATGGGGGGCAGCGATCAACTGTTTAACAATCTGGTCGGGCGCGAATTTCAGAAAGAGGAAGGGAAGGAATCGCAGGTTGTGATGGTGACGCCGCTGCTGGTTGGGACCGATGGGCAGATGAAGATGTCGAAGAGCAAGGGGAATTATGTTGGCGTGACGGATGCGCCGTCGGGGCCGGACGGGATGTTTGGGAAGATCATGCGATTGCCGGACCATCTGCTGGAGAATTATTACACGCTGCTGACGGATCTTGAGCCGGAGGAGTTTAAGCCGGCGATTGCGAAGAATCCGCGTGATGCGAAGGCGGCGTTGGCGAAATGGATTATTTCGTGGTTGCATGATTCGCAGGCTGCGGATGCGGCGGAGGCGGAGTTTGTGAAGACGACGCATGGGGGTGTGCCGGAGGAAATGCCGGAATGGGTGATTGGCTACAGCGTTCAAAGCGTTGCGACAATTCTCGTCATCGTCGGATTTGTTACTTCCAAGAGTGAAGGCTTTCGGAAGATTAAAGAGGGCGCAGTGCGGATTAACGGCCATAAGTACTTTCAACACGACGTTGCTGTGCGTTTTCACAATCCAAAACCACAGTCAGTACAGTTATCGCCTGGCCAAGCGGCGCAGATAATAGAGCTAAGCGACTCGGCAGTCATCCAACTCGGAAACCGGAAGTTTGCCCGGCTCTTGCCGGAATTGCGCGTGACCTAACCCGTAGTTTTTTCAAGATTATTCCGCGACGAACGGTATAATGAAGAGATGTCAACGGTTCGGGCTCGATTCGATGGGAAAGTATTTGTGCCGGAAAAAGCGGTCCAATTGCCGGTGGGAGAGATCGTCGAAATCCAATACTCCGGCTCCCATCCTGCTGAACTCGGAATGCCGTCGGCGATTCTGCAAGCCATGAAAACTTTGCCTAAGGTTTCGGCGGAGGACGTGGCGGAAATGGAACGCCTGATAGAAGAAGGCGCATCCAAAACGGATTTTACGGGCGTATTCGACAAAGTGCGGGACACAGATAAATAAATCACCAAGGGGAACCGAGCATTGCTCTTCTTGATCGATACAAATGTTTTCAGCGACCTGATGGAAGACGCGCCGAATGTAACCGCCAAGCTTGCGGCGGTCGCGCCAGGAGATCGCGTCTGTACATCGGCAATTGTCAGAGGCGAAATTCTATACGGCATCGCGCGCTTATCTGCTGGAAAGAAACGAGATTCTTTGCAGACCCGTGCGGACGGATTATTTGGATTCATTGCATGCCAGCCTATTTCTGAAGGGGTCGCGGATCACTACGCGGTCATCAAAAGAGAAATGGCATCGCGCGGCACATCCTTGGCTGAAAACGATCTTTGGATCGCTGCCACCGCATCCGATCTCGGAGCGACACTTGTGACGCGCGATAGCGCGTTTAGCCGCATTCCAGATTTGGCGATTGAAGATTGGACTGTGCAATAGCTCCTGCTTGTTCGCTGCGCGCTGGTGCCTTAGCATTCGATTTCCAAATTATTTCTGGGAGGCTAGTCCAATGTCTCGACAATGGCGCATCGCGGTGGTTGGTACGGGCGTGGTCGGCGAGTTGCATGTGCGATCCATGAAGAAACTGCCCAATTGCCAGCTTGTTTGTGTGTGTGATCTTGAGAATGAAAAGGGGAAGAAGGCGCTGGATAAGAATAGCGTTTCGGTTCCGATTTACACCGATCTTTTGGAGATGTTGAAGAAGGAGAAGCTGGATTCGGTGCATGTTTGCACGCCTAGCGGGGATCATAAGGGGCCGGTGATTGCGGCGATGGAGCGCGGGCTGAATGTTCTGGTTGAGAAGCCTATGGAGATTCAGCCGGATCGGATTGATGAGATGGTTGCGGTTGCGAAGAAGCGGGGCGTCAAGCTGGCCGGGGTTTTTCAGAATCGGTGGAATGAGGCGAATCGGGCGCTGCGGCAGGCGGTGCGGGAAAATCGGTTTGGCAGGATTTCCTGGGCGGGGGTGATTACGCCTTGGTATCGGACGGATCAATATTATGAAGAGGGGGGATGGCGCGGGACGTGGAAGATGGACGGCGGCGGGGCGGTGATGAATCAGGGTGTGCATCAGGTTGATCTCATGCAGTGGATCGTTGGGCCGGTGAAGACGGTGAGCGCGTATGCTTCGAGTCGGATTCATCCGAAGATTGAGGTTGAGGATACGCTGACGTGTGCGCTGCAATTTGAGAATGGGGCGTATGGCACGTATGTGAGCACGACCGGGATGTGGCCCGGGGGGCCGGTGCGGATTGAGATTGGCGGGGAGTTTGGGACGGCGATCAGTGAGAATGGGTTGAAGCGATTTGAGTTTAAGACGCCGTTGCCTGGGGATGCGGAATTGCTTGAGCGGCTGAGTCCAGCGAAGGCGAAGGACAGCGGGGGTGGGAAGGCGGCGACGGATATTGGATTGGATTTGCATGGTAAGAACATGCTTGCCGTTTATGAAGCATGGGAGCGCGGGGAAGAGGCGGAAACTTTTGGTCCGGAGGCGCGGAAGGCGGTTGCGATCATTCAGGCGATGTATGAGTCAGCGCGGAAGAATGGTTCGCCGGTGGATGTGAGATGAACCGGCTTGGGCCGGGAGTTTGATGTCCGGAAATGTCTCGGAATGTCCCGAAATGTCTCGGAATGTCCGGTTTTTCGATTTTTCCCCCTCTCTTCTCCCTCGGAATTGGATTGGCTCTTGGGGTTTTGGTTTTGAATGGGTGATCATGGTATTTCCTCGCTGGTATTGCCTGGCGCCTGCAACTAAAAAAAAGCGCAGCCCTCTATCTATGTGCGCATTGGGTGAAGGTTTTGGTCGTATTTTTGAGAAATCCGGGGATTTTTTAGATTTTTTTGGGGTGTCGTGCGGGGAATCCGGCGACCTTTGGTCGCCCGCTAAATAGTTGCGTTCAATTCGGGGCTGGTGGGTTACGCGCTTGCTTTTCTTGGTAATAACGCTTGAAGTGAGCTATTCATCGAGCCAATTCCGGCCTATTTTTTGCGAAATTATTTATGCCAACCATGCCTTTCATTGCGATTGTCGGCCGGCCCAACGTTGGGAAGAGTAGTCTGCTTAATGCCTTGACGGGTAAGCGGATAAGCATCGTTCAGGACATGCCGGGGGTTACGCGGGATCGGGTTTCGATTCCGCTTTGGGTCAATGGGCGGTTTGTCGAACTTGTAGATACGGGCGGGTACGGGTTCGTCGATCCGACTCAGTTGACGGAGAACATTCACGAGCAGATCGAGATCGCGATGGGGCGGGCGGATCTCGTGCTGTTTATCGTGGATTGCCAGGATGGATTGACGACGGCGGATGAGGAGATCGCGGCTCTGCTGCGGCGGAAGGGGATTAAGACGGTTCTGGTGGCGAACAAGGCTGATGGGCCGAATACGGATGTCGTGCTGGGGGATTTTGCGCGGCTGGGGCTGGGGACGCCGATCGGGGTGTCGGCTTTGCGCGGGCGGAATTTGGAATTGATATTGGCGGCGATCGAGAAGGATGTTGATCTGTCGGATGCACCGACGGAGATGCCGTTGCCGCAGATGATGCTGGCGATTGTGGGGAAGCGGAACGCGGGGAAGAGCACACTGGTGAATGCGATTGCGGGGCTTTACCAGGGTGATCCGAATCGGGTGATTGTTTCGGAGATTCCGGGGACGACGCGGGACAGCATTGACGTTCGCGTGGAGAAGGATGGGAAGACGCTGATCGTGATTGACACGGCGGGCGTGAGGAAAAAGCGCCGGATGGTGACCAACGACATCGAGTTTTACAGCTATCACCGGGCGCAGCGATCGATTCGGCGTGCGGACGTGGTGATGATGCTGGTGGATGGGACGGACCCGGTGAGCGAGCCGGATAAGAAGCTGGCGAAATATATCGCGGATCAGTTTAAGCCGGTGCTGATTGTGGTGAGCAAATGGGATTTGACGCTGAAGAAATTGAAGGAGACTCGCAAGGAAGTGGCGGATGGGACTGTGGATGATGCGAAGGTGATGGAGGAATTTCGCGAGTATCTGGACGAGGAATTGAAGCATATTAAATATGCGCCGATCGCGTTTATCACGGCCAAAGATGGGAGAAATGTGCAGGCGGTCGTGGATGAGGCGCAGTTTTTATTCAAGCAGACGAACATGCGATTGACGACGGGGCAGTTGAATCGGGTGGTGCGGCAGATTTTAACGGAAAAGCAACCGAGCACGCCGAGCGGACGTAAGGCTCGGATTTATTACGCGACGCAGACGGGGGTGGCGCCGCCGACGATTGTGCTTTTTGTGAATAACACGAAATATTTCGACGAAGCGTATCAGCGGTTCATGATCAATCGGTTTCGGGAATTGCTGCCCTACGCGGAAGTGCCGATCAGCTTGATTCTTCGTGGGAAACCGACGCGTAAAGCGGGTGTTTCGCTGGATGAAGCGAGCGATGAGCAGATCGAGAAAATAGTTAAACATGGGGCTGGTGAAGGCATGGGGCAGGAGACGGATGGGGAGTCTGAATCGGAAATTCCGGATGAATTGTCTTGACGGNNGAATGCCTTGGTCATCACCTTTCCCCGGCAGGCGTCGGTTGCGGTGAGTGAACTGCGACACGAACGACGTAAGCCGCTAGTGCAGGTTGCACAAGATTGACACGATCGTTGGCTGATAATGGTGGAAGTGCCACTGTTGTTGTAGCCATTGGATTGTAGAAGTAGCCTGCGTTTGGCCGATTGAAGCAGTCCGGAGTGTTGGTCGCGAATTTTGGCGACACGGATTGACAACGGCTAAACAAACGATAACATCTGCCTCCCCGCTGAAGTTCAAAAGCTTTTTGTGGGCGCAGAAAATGCCGTAACGGAAGTTACGGCAATGGTTTGCGGTTGGTTAGTAGTTTGAATAAGTGTATTTGCTCTTTGACAAGTGAATAGTCGGACAGCCGCGAGGATGTGTGTTCGGAAGCGTTTTTGTACAACGTTGTCCGGACGATCTTGTCAGATCTCAAACATCCTTGTGGTGCACGCAAAGTGATCTTCCTTGATCAAGTTTGAGTAAGCCATCGAAGATGTTTGAGCCTTGCATAGTTCGATTGCAGATAGACCTGAGTGATTCACTTCGGTGAGTTATTTGGGGGACTAATGTGATCGACTGACCCCACGTCTTAGCCGACGTTGGGGCAGTAACAGCCGATTGGATCTGTCTTGATCCGATCGGTGGACAGACTCGTTTCGAGGATAAACGCTGGTTGTGAAAGTGTCAGTCTCGATTAGGGATTCGTATGCGAATACGGGTTTTGACATCGGGCATCAGGAACGACCAGTGCCAAGAAATTTAATTGAAGAGTTTGATCCTGGCTCAGCCTGAACGCTGGCGGCGTGGCTAAGACATGCAAGTCGTACGGGTGTAGCAATACACCAGTGGCGGACGGGTGAGTAATGTATCGCTAACGTACCCTGAACTCTGGGATAGCTACTCGAAAGGGTAGGTAATACCAGATGAA
>PMAK01000240.1 GCA_003153655.1 Phycisphaerales bacterium | reverse complement strand
AAGACTGACTCTCATTGGAATGACCAAGGCGCGTTCATTGCCTATCGCGTCCTGCTCGGCGCAATCCAACAGGCCCTCCCCAGCCGAAAGTTCCTTCCGCAAACTCTCGCCGAATTCGTGCCCGTCACCGCCACGCGTTCCGGCGATCTCGCCCAGGATCTCGATCTATATTTCGAATATCACGAGCAAACAACCCTGCTGGTGCGCGGCGATCTGTACACAGACCCCGACCGCCTCAAAACACTCTTCGCACATCCCTACACTGACGGCCCCAACCCCCATGCCCCGCGTCTGCTGATGTACAACGATTCCTTCGCAGCCTCTCTCATGCAATTTCTGGCCCCCAACTTCAGCAAAGCGTATTACCAATGGAACCCCCTGACCCGCGCAATCGACCCTGCCCCCGCGATCGAAAGAAAACCAGACGCCGTGGTCAACGAATTCGTGGAACGGAAGCTACACGAGCCATTGCCGGTTGATTCCCAGGAAATACGTGATGAAAAACTCCCATAAACTACGTTAAACGCGGAAATTCAACTTATTTTACAGCTTCGTAATGGTATTTTTGTCGTGCGCGGAGGTTAAAAACTTCGAAACGTGACACAAGGCCGAGCGATTAAACTATGCGGATGGACTGCTTTGTCAGTGAGGTGGGCCTTTGCTACGCTTAATGGCATGGTTCGGCGTGTGTTTTTTGGAATGGTTGCGGTGCTGTTTGCCGCGTCATTGGCTTGCGCGGATGTGGAGACGACCCGGCCAATGCCGGGGGTTACGTTTGAGCGTGGGGTTGAGAATGATCCGCCGCTGAAATATTTTGTGGTTAGCGTGAACCTGGACGATCCGCGGGTGCATTTGAAAGTTTTGCGGGGGAGCGGGGTCGCGATTCCGGCTTTGCCTTGGGAGACGACTTTGATGCCTGTCAGCAAGATGGCTGAGCGGGATGGGGTCAGCATTGCAGTGAACGGAAATTTATTCATGGCAAGGGAGGGGCCGTGGATTTTTGGGAGACGGGTGCCTTATTTTTCGGGGAATTCGGCATTGGTGTGCGGGTGGGCGATGAGCGATGGCGTGGTGTATAGCCTGTATCCGCATGATCGGAATTGGCCTTCGCTGGTGGTGAATGATCGGGGGGAAGTGCGGATTGGGACGTTTGAGAATTTGCCGGGGGATGCGCGGGAAGTGGTGTCGGGCATATTTCAGATTGTGACAGATGGACATAATACCGCGGATGCGAGCAGTCTGGCGCAGTCGGCGCCGAGGACGGGGATGGGAATTGATCGGGCGGGGAAGAAGTTGATTTTGTTTGTCGCGGATGGACGACGGCCGGATTATTCGGCGGGAGTGACGTATCGCCGGGTGGCGGAGGAAATGATGGCCCGCGGAGCTTGGGATGCGATCGCGCTGGACGGGGGCGGGAGCACGACGCTGGTGATGCGGGATGGGCAGGGAAAAGTTCAATTAATCAATCGTCCGAGCGATGGGCATGATCTGGCGGTGGATTTGTCGGTGGAGCGGAGCGTGGGGAATGCGCTGGGTGTGGTGATTGATGGGGCGACGATGCAGCAGAGTCATTGAATTTTCGCTCGTCATTTTTCATTGGTCATTTGTTAAATACGACGGGTTTGCATTACAAATGACCAGTGACAAATGACAAGTGACGGTTTTTCTCAATCTGAGCCTGACGTTGCGATCATTGTTCCTACGATTAATGAGGCGGAAAATCTGCCGCCACTTTTGGAGCGGGTCGCGGCGGCTATGGTGGGTGTGAAATATGAAGTGATTATTGTTGATGACAATAGTCGGGATGCTACGCCTCGGGTTTGTGCGGAGCTTTCGGGGAAATATCCGGTGAAACTTCTGGTGCGGACGGAACCTGCGAATGGGCTCAGCGGGGCTGTGCTGCATGGGATGGCTGAGGCGCGCGGGACATTTCTTTGCGTGATGGATGCGGATTTACAGCATCCGCCGGAGCGATTGCCGGCGCTTTTGGAGCCGTTGCGGGCGGGTGAGGCGGATTTTGTGCTGGGGTCGCGGTATATGCCGGGTGGGAGCACCGAGGCGGAGTGGGGTGTTTTCCGGAAATTCAATTCGCAGATGGCGACTTTTCTCGCGCGGCCATTCGCGGGGAAGACGACTGATCCGATGGCGGGGTTTTTCGCGCTTCGGCGGGAGAGTTATGCGAGCGCGACGAATTTGACGCCGCTGGGGTACAAGATCGCGCTGGAGCTGATGTGCAAGTGCCGGGTGAAGCGGGTGAGGGAGATCCCGATTCATTTCGGGATGCGGGAGAAGGGGCAATCGAAGCTGTCGCTGAAGCAGCAGTTTCGATATTTGGAGCATCTGAGCCGGCTGTATGATTTCACTTATCCGCGGGCGTCGCCGATCGTGAAATTTTTTATCGCGACGGTTGCGAGCTGGGTGGTGGGATTGGGCGTTTATTTGCCGCTGATTCGGGGCGGGGATGGGCGGGTTCATGCGATTTCGATTGCGTATCTGCCGGCGATCGCGGTGACGGCGATATTTCATATCCGGTATGTGCGGACGCAACGGGAATTTTTGTCGCGGCAGACGCCTTGGATGGATTTTGTGGTGATCTCGGTGGCGGAATGGATCGTGGCGATGATGGCGGCGTGGTGGATCGGGCGGCGGGTGATTGAGCCGGGGTTGTGGGAGACGTTTTTTGCTTCGTTTGGGCTGGCGACATTGACGCGGTATGTATTGCGGAAGGAATTTTTGCTGGATATTCGGGGATTGAGGAAGACGTTGCCGCGGGAGATTGAGACGAAGACGGATCGTTGACACGACTCATTTTTTAGCCGCACATTTCTTTAAGTTCCGGGGCAAAAATTGGACCGCAGAGGCGCGGAGAACGCAGAGGTCGGAGGAGAAGAATCGAATTTTTGTCTGTGTGAATCTGAATTCGATCTGTGGCGAATTGTCTTCTCTGCGTCTGTCTCCGCGGCCTCTGCGTCTCTGCGGCCAGTTTTATTTATTTGAAGTGAACGAAATTTGGTTTGGTCAGAATATCGGAAGATCGGCCTGGACGAGGGTGGGGTTTCCGGGGCGGGGGTATACGCGGGATTTGTAAATCGGGATTGTTATGCCGGGGGAGGCGGGCATTACGCCGTCTGTGAGGCGAAAGTTCCAGCCGTGGTACGGGCAAACGGCGCAGCCGTTTTCTACTGCGCCGCCGGAGAGGTCGTGGCCGGCGTGGGGGCAGGTGCTATCAAGGATGAAGACTTTTCCTTCGTGCAGATAGACGGCTAGGAAGAAGCCGTCGATTTCCACGCGCTTGGCTTGGCCTTCGGTGAGGTCATCGAGATCGCAGAGGCTGGTCCAGGCCATGATTTTTTTACGACGGCGTTTTGGCCGGCGTGTTCATGGGGCTTGAAGGAGCTGTCGCCGGCTGAAATCGCTGGGTAAGCGTGGCGCTCATGTTCTGCATGATCGTACCGATCCTTTTGACCGCGTCGGCTTCGATCTGGCGATGTGTTTCGACTGGGGACGTGTCCAGATCATCGAGTTTGGAATTCAGGTCGTTGATGTCTGTGGCCATGTCGGTTTGATCGGCGAAGAGGCGGGTGCTGATGTCTTCCAAGGCGTCGGATGCGGCTCGCAGGCCCGCTTCGACGATCGCGTCGGATGACGAATCGAGGGGAAGTGAATTGAGCTGCGGATGCGTTGATTGAACGATGTGATATTGCTGACGGAATACCGCGCCGGGATCGGCTCCGGCGATTTTTGGGAGAACATCGGAGAGGTCGTCGAAGACGGTGCTGAGCATGATGCGCTGCATGAATTCCGTGGAGCCGGGCAACTGGCGGGCGTGATTTACATACGCAGCCACGTGATCGTTGACGTATTGGATGCGCTGTTTTTTATCGATGTCGTAGATTGTCAGGGTGTAGGTTTGCTCTTCGGGGGCGCTGATGGTGCTTGATGAGCTATCAGAATTGAGGAGCGAACAGCCGGCGAGGGGGAAGAATGTTGCCGTCAGCAGCGCGACAGAGGACGCATATCGCAAACGAATCATAAGAATTCCATATCGTTCGAGTCTGGTTTTGATTTACCGAACTTCCGAAAGTTTGACGGGGCGGCGCTGATCCGCGCTGATGCAGACGGCTTCCAGGACACGCTGGGTTTCGTATGCATCAGCAAAATCGGAGAGCGGAACCACGGGTTCCTTGCCGCCGAGGGCCATCATAACATCGGCGGCCTGATTGATGAATGTGTGTTCGTAGCCAATGATGTGGGCATCGGGCCACCAGGCGTGAGCGTAGGGGTGATCGGGGGCGTGGGTGACCATGATTTTGGTCCAGCCGCGGGTTTTTGCGGGGGCGGTGTTGTCGAACCACATGAGGTGGTTCATATCCTCGAAATTGAAGCTGATGGCCCCTTTTTCGCCGTGGATTTCGACGCCGTTCTTGTTTTGATAGCCGGTGGAGAAGCGGGTGGCTTCGAAGCTGCCGACGGCCCCGCCGGAGAATCTGCATAGGAAGAGGGTGGCATCATCGACGTCTACTTTTCCTTTGCGGCCTTGGCCGGATTTTGCTCCGCCGGCGATCCCCCCTGCCGATCCTACGGATGGGAGGAGACGCTCTTTGATGAAGGTTTCGGTGATGGCGCCGTTGATTTCGGTGATCTCTTCGCCGGTGATGAATCGGGCCATGTCGATGATGTGAGCGCCGAGATCGCCGTGGCTGCCGGAGCCTGCGACTTTTTTATCGAAGCGCCAGATGAGGGGAACATCGGGGCCGGCCCAATCCTGAAGATAGTAGCCACGGACGTGGAAGATGCGGCCGATCTTTCCGGCTTTGGCGAGTTGATAGGCGAGAGCGACGGCGGGCGTTCTGCGATAGCTCCACCAGACGAAGGTTTTGGATTTTTTATATTTT
>PMAK01000103.1 GCA_003153655.1 Phycisphaerales bacterium | reverse complement strand
GGGTTGCTGAGCACAATTCTGATCTGGGGAAGAATACCTTCACGCATAAAAATGGGCCTTGGGAACTTGTTTGGCGGGAATGCCATCTTACGCGGGGGGGGAGGCTATGAAGCGGGAGCGGCAAATTAAGTCGATGAAATCAGCGAAGTGGATTCGAGAGAACTTGCTCAATGGTAGAGCCCCGACGAGTCGGGATTAACCGGCTGGTTTCAGGTGGAACATCCCGATAAATCGGAGTTCGAGTCCTGCCTGCCGAGTTTGTTTTGAGTTTATATTCTTCGGAATCCCGCCGGCAAGTTTTACGTCGGATCCAGTGCTGATCCGGATCGCGCGGGTCATAGTTCACAACTCTGATCTTAGGCAATAAAACCTTCACTCATAAAATGGGCCATGTGGGCCATGGGAATTGATTTGGCGCGAGCCACCTCCTACGCGCGGGGACGCTTTGTCGCGTGAAAAATAGATCAAATCGATGAAGTCGGCGAGATGGATTCGCGGGCAGTTGCTCAATGGTAGAGTTCCGACAGGCCGGAATTAGCCGGCTGCCCACACGCTGAGTTTGAATACCCTACCGACAGCGGGCCAACTCATTGCTTGGCATCATCCTGACTCATTTACGCATGAAAAATGCCGGTTTTGACCGATATAAGCCTCGGTCAACAACCGGAGTCAATTCATGAATCGCCCCGCCCTACCGCAGTGCTGCTCGCCAGAGGCGTTCAAGCTCCTGGGGCGGCAGGTTGAGACTCTCAAGTCAACGGATGCGTTGCTGTATGGGGCGATCGCCATTGCGACGCACCATATGCCGGATGCGAATGCGCTGCGCGTCGATCGCCAGTTGCAACATTACGTCGATACGGTTCGCAAGCGGGTTCGCAGCCAGCAGACACAGGCGGTGCTGGCGCACATGCACGATGTGCTGTTTAACGAAGAGGATTTTCGCGGCAATACAGAAGATTATTACAACCCGGCGAACAGCTATTTGCCCGCCGTTGTGTCGACGAAACGGGGCTTGCCGATCACGTTGAGCCTTGTTTACAAGATTGTCGGCGAACGGCTGGGCCTCAGGACATGGGGCGTGGGATTGCCGGGGCATTTTCTCGTGGCGGTTGAAGAGGCTCCGCAACAGATCATGCTGATTGATCCGTTTAGCGGCGGGCGGACTCTTTCGCGCGACGAAGCGCATGCGCGGCTGCAGGAGTTGTTCGGGCCGGAGATGGAGTGGTCGGATGAAATGCTCCGGCCGGCATCGCATCGGCATTGGCTGACGCGGATTTTGCAAAACCTTCTGCATATTTTCGGCACCAACAATCAGTACGCGGATGTCGCGGCTGTTTTGGAAATGGAGATGCTGCTCTGGCCGAAACAGGGACATTTGCAGCGCGATTTGGCGCTGGTGTTGGCGCGCATCGGGATGGCGCGGCCGGCGAGCATGTGGCTTGATTCATATCTGCGCAATAACCCGGATGATCCGCAGAAAACAGACCTGAAACAGTTGCTCGACGTTCTGTCGGCTTAGGGCGCCGAGCGTATCACCCACCAGGATGTTGCGGGGCGTCGGTTTGTGCGGCGGTCTGCGTTGTGGGGGCGGTGACAATCAGCGGCGCTATCATGGCGGCCGCGAAGTCGCGTTGCATTCCTCCGATGTGATCTCCGGAATCTCCATACTTGGCCCAATCTGTTTGATACGCGCGCGGGACGATCTTCTCGTACATGAGCGGGTCGGCGTTTTTGGGCTGAATGAATCCGCTGAAACCCGCTGCTTCTGTTTGCACGCCGTCGATTGTTCCGAAGATTCTTGTGCCGGTGAAGAGGACGACGGTGTCGAACCGGCTGGAGAAGACGTACAGCTTTCCATTCACATGTCGCAGGGCTGCGGAGAGATCAAATCTGGGCGACAGGGCGGGGGCGATGAAGATGACGGTCTGGACTTTTACATCGGCTGGGAGATCGGCCAGTGCCCAGGCGACGAGACCGCAGCCGCCGCTGTGGGCGGTGATGTAGATGGGTGAGAGCGGATCGGCCGTTGCGTGAGATTCGATCAGGCCGGCGATGGTTTGCGCTTCGTGTTGATTGCGGGCGTAAGCCTGAAGGGCGTGGATGCCGGGGTCGTGCTCGGTCCAGTCGTAGATGACGATATTGGCTGTGACGCCGCCGTCGCGGAGGCCGGCGAGCATTCGCCGATCGGCGCCGATTAGTCCGGCGACGCCGGGGAGATGGAGGAGGAGCGGGCCTTTGGCGCTGACCAGCGATGAAGCGGAATCGGTTGGTGATGGACGGGTTGTTTGCCCCCCTACCGCTATTGAAACGGTTGCGAGCAGAAAGGCGATTGAGATCAGCAGGTTGCGGCGAAACATAGCGATCATGCTGTCAATAATAGGCTGCGCGTTCAGGACGGATCACGTTTTCGGATTTCTTGTTGAAAACCAGTAACCGCTTCTTTATCGTTTCATATTCGAGCTGTGGCCTGGGAAGATATTGGCCTTCGGGTCCAGGTAGTGCTTGGCGAAATTGACGGCGATGCAGGCTTCGCCGAAGCCTGTGGCGATGAGTTTTAGTTTTCCGGGGAACGTGGCGATATCGCCGGCGGCGAATACGCCGGGGATGTTGGTTTGCATCATCGCATCGACCTTGATTGATCCGCCTTCGATTTCCAGGCCCCACTCTTTGATGGGTCCGAGGGAATTATTGAATCCGACGTTGACCAGGACCGCGTCGATGTCGATGATTTGTTCTTCTTTACTACGATTGTCATAGACCGTTGCATTTTCGATTCGATCGCTCCCTCCTATCCGTTTCAATTCGTAGAACGTGAGGATTTTGGTTTGGCCGCGGCGCATGAGGGCGACGCTTTGCTCGTGGGCGCGGAACTGGTCGCGGCGATGGATGAGGGTGCAGGAGGCGGCGATGGGGGAAACGGTGTTGGCCCAATCGACGGCGCTATCCCCCCCGCCGACGATGAGGACGCGTTTGTTTCGGAGCGACTGTAAATCTTTGACGAAGTAATGGAGGCCGCGGCCGGCGAATCCCTCGGCTTCGGGGAGCTGAAGCGTTTTGGGCTCGAAGGCGCCGATTCCCGCGGCGATGAGGATAGAACGGGTGCGATGCTTTTGTGACTTCGTATGTAGAGTAAATATGCCAGACGAGACATCGCGTTCGAGGCGGTCGACGCGTTCGCCGAGGGAGACGACGGGCTTGTATTGGTTGGCCTGGTCGATGAGTGCCTGGGCGAGGTCTTTGGCGAGGATCTGGGGGAAGCCACCGACGTCGTAGATGAATTTTTCGGGATAGAGGGTGGTGAGTTGGCCGCCGAGGATATCGAGAGAGTCGAGGATTTTGACGGACATTCCGCGGAGGCCGGCGTAGAAGGCGCCGAAGAGGCCCGTGGGCCCCCCGCCGATGATGGTGACATCTACTGGCTGACTGTCGTTGTTGTGATTTTCGGACATAGGGGGAATTTAAAGGACTAATGAAAGACGTTCCATATCTCGCAAAATGTTTTATATATATAAAACATAATCGGTAGGAAATAGAGGGTTTATTCAATGTTCCACGTGGAACATCAGATTATTCCGGTCGGACTCCGAGCTTTTGGAGAAGGTCATCGAACTGATCCAAGGAGCCGTAATGGACGATGAGCTTGCCTTTCCCTTTTGCGGCCGATCGGACCTCGACCCGCATTCCGAGTTGTCTGGCCAGGGTTTTTTCCAGATCCTGAATATGGGCTGGGGAGCTGGCGGGTTTGCGAACTGTGGCGGGTTGGGTGCCGGTTTGCAGGAGGCGTTCGAGGTTTCGGACGGAGAGGCCCTGGGCGATGACGATGCCAGCCAGGCGAAGTTGTTCTGTTGGATCGGGCACCCCTGCTAGGAGTTTCGCGTGACCGAGGCTTAGGCGGCCGTCGCGGATCATGGTGTGAACGCCTTCGGAGAGGTCGAGTAATCGCAGGTAGTTTGCGATGGAGCTGCGGTCTTCGCCCATGCGGCCGGCTAGTTCGAGCTGGGTTAGGCCGAGTTGATCCATGAGGGTTCGGTAGCCGTGGGCTCGCTCGATGGGATTCAGATCTTCGCGTTGAACGTTTTCGATGAGGGCCATTTGGGCCTGAGTGAAGCCGTCGACGTCGCGGATGATTGCCGGGACTTCGGTCAGTCCGGCTAATTTTGCGGCTCTGAGGCGGCGTTCACCGGCGATGAGTTCGAAGCCGTCTTTTGTTCGACGGAGGACCAGGGGCTGGATAATGCCGGATGATTTGATGCTGGCGGAGAGCTCGGCAATCGAGGCGTCATTCATCGTTTTGCGCGGCTGGTGGGGATTGGCGCGGATTGTGGCGATTGGGACTAGCAGGGGTTCGCCGGTGATGAGGGCACGGCCATTAGATGGCGAGTGCGACGGCAGGGCGGATGCTGAGTCGGCGTGGGAGACATCGGCTTCCACGGGCAAGCTCGAGATTGAGATTAAGCTGCTTAATCCTCGGCCGAGACGCGGCTTGGTTTTCATTGTTTGGGCCATGGCAAGGACTCCTTTCCTTGGAAGGGTGGGCAATTGATTGTTCCACGTGGAACAATCGATTAACTCTGAGGAATCTAGCATGGCCCCCGGCAAACGCAATCTTTTGTTCCAATAAGTTAGTGAACGCTAATTTAATGATAATGGCGAACTCGCTTTCCCAGGGTTTATGGATCCTGCTTAATGCAATGAAGGCCTCACTGGGTCCGATCTCATATATTCTTCCAGAATCTCTTATTTTCATCGTGAATTGCCCTGGGTATTCCTCTGGGGCATGTCAGCTTGGCGCATCGATGGGTTGCTGATGCCAAGAGCGCTGGTGCGTAATGGGTCGGCCGCTATAATCCCGTGGCTATGCCATTTACCTTGAGTCAAGCATCAAGCGAGGTCCTGCCGCCGGAGATGGGTGGGTCGGACGGAGAGAATCGTTGGACCCTTAATTTCGGTCCGCAGCATCCGGCGACGCATACGACTTTGCGGCTGGTGCTGGAGTTGGATGGGGAGCGAATTCTTCGGGCCACGCCACACATTGGGTTTCTTCATAGCGGGTTTGAGAAGCTGGGGGAACATCTCAATTACAACCAGTATGTGACGATCGTGGACCGGATGGATTATTCGGCTCCGATCTACAACGAGCTTGCGTGGCATGGGGCGACTGAGAAGCTGATGGGGATTGAATTGACGCCGCGGTGCAAAGTCTTGCGGACGATCGCGGGGGAGCTGGGGCGGATTCAATCGCACTTACTTTGTGTCGGCGCTGCCGGATTGGATCTTGGGGCGTTCACGGCATTTTTATATGGGTTTAATCAGCGCGAATCGATTTACGACATTGTTGAATACATGTCCGGCCAGCGGTTCCACACGAGTTGGACGCGGGTAGGGGGGCTGAACATGGATTTGCCGGATGAAGCGACGTTCAAGCGGATGGTGAAGAAGTTTGTGAATGAGGACATGCCGCCGGCGATGGCGGATGTTGAAGCGCTGTTGAATAAGAATCGGATTTTCGTGGATCGGACGAAGGGGATTGGCGTGATCAGCCGGGAAGAGGCGATTGACTGGAGCCTGACGGGTCCGATGGCGCGGGCGAGCGGCGTACGGCGGGATATTCGCAAGGACGAGCCGTATCTTTGCTTTGCTGATAACTGGGATGGGCAGGGTGCGCCGGCTGTTGATTTCAAGGTTCCGGTGATGAGCACGGGGGATGTGTATGCGCGCTATCTGGTGCGATTAGAGGAGATGAAACAAAGTCTGAGCATTATCCGGCAACTGATTGATATTATTCCGGGCGGGCCGGTGAATGTGAGTCCGGAGGGGAAGGAAGTTTTGCCGCCGAAGGACCAGGTGTTCAGCAGCATTGAGGGATTGATTCAGCATTTTGAATTGATCATGACGAATCGCGGATTTGAAGCGCCGAAGGGGGAAGTTTACGGGTGCATTGAGAGCGCGATTGGTGAGCTTGGTTTTTATATTGTGTCGGCTGGGGAGAATATTCCGTGGCGGGTGTGGACGCGGCCGCCTTGTTATATCAACTACCAGGTTTTCCCGAAGTTGATTGAGGGACACATGATTTCGGATGTGGTTGCGGTGCTGGGGAGCATTAACGTGATCGCGGCGGAATTGGATCGGTAGAGGCGCAAATGGCGGATGCGCAAGAGGACACCGAGGCTCTTTGTGCGAGAATGGCTGCCACCACCGTGAGTTCCAGCGCGAAGGGTTATGGCGTTATTCTGGATTATTCTGTGGAGTCGCTCGAAAAGCTCGAGTCTGTCCTGCAGCAGATGTACGAGGAAAACCAAGCGATACCGATATCTGAACAAGGCCTACAGGTACGTTCGCTTGCGCTTGGAGCTTATATCGGTGAAGTCATGCGAAAGTCGGCGAGTTGCGGAAATTGGGTCCGTAATTCGCAATTTGGGGAGAATACATTTCTTCTCTCGTTTGGCGGCCTTCAACAGACATTTCCTGTCCGATGGGCATATACGCGCATAGTCACTGGTCCGAGCGAAAGTGTGGTTTTCAAAGCGAAGGCTGTATTGTCGATGGTTTCGGGAAATGGCCCGCTGGCGGGCAAGCCAAACATTTTCCCTTAATGATAGATGTTGGGCGCGCAAAGAGTTCAAATCACGTTTACTTGAGGATCCAACATACAAACGGTTGCGACATGAAGACTACCGTCAATATTCCTGAGAAGCTTCTTAAATCCGTCATGAAGAGATCCGGGTCTAAGACAATTCGTGAAGCTGTCGTGTTGGCGTTGGAGGCCTACGAGCGACGCGACAAGCTGCGAGAGATCACTAAGCTTTTCGGAACGTTCAAAGATTTTATGACCCCGGAGGATCTGCGCGAGATGCGCGGAATGAGGGACAAACGGCATGACCTTCGTCGACAGCAACTCGGAGGCCGAATCGCTCCGCTGACGGGAGGAGTCTCGCGGCCAAGATCGCGGCAAAACCCTGCTTGATATTCGCAAAATCGCCGAGGTCATTAGCGATACTCTTATGGAACGGTTGTTAAACCTCGTGTAGCATTGGAAGAATATGGCGTGGATCACCGAAAATCGTCGGACGGCAACGGTTGAGCGGCGGAGCGAGCCTTATTTGACTGAGGAGATTAAGGCGGGGTTGACCGCCAAGTATTTTCCCCGGTATCCGAATAAGCGCGCTGTACTTCTGCCGGCGCTGCATGAGATTCAGCACGCTTACAACTGGATTCCGGTGCAGGCGATGGAGGAGATCGCGGCGTTTTTGGAGATGTCGCCGGCGGAGGTTTTGGATACGGCGACTTTCTATGAGGAATATTGGCTGCGGCCGAAGGGGCAGTATCTGTTGCAGGTTTGCCGATCGCTTTCTTGCGAGATTTGTGATTCGCGGAAGCTCACGGATCATCTGATTAAGAAGCTGAAAATTGAAGAAGGGGAATCGACGGCGGATGGGCGGTTTACGCTTGTCGAGCTGGAATGTCTTGGGGCTTGCGGGACGGCGCCGGTGATGCTCATCAATGATGTTTTGCATGAGAATCTGACTGTGGAAACAGTGGATGAATTGATTGCGAAATTGCCGGCCAGCGCGAACGACTATCATGACCCCGCGGTGACGTGGGATGAAGGCGATGGGCATTGAGCCTCTCGCCTTTTCGGTTGGTTTCATCAACAGTGATTTCATAAAAGCGATTTCATAGACGAAAGCACAATCATGCACACACTGGAACAGCGCGTGGAGCGCCTGGAGCGTTCTTGTCGGCGATGGCGGCTGGGATTTTTGGTGGTGGTTGTGGCCGCCGTTGCGGTGGGGGCATCTAAGCCGAATGCGGCGCCGGATGCGGAGTTTGGGGATTTGACCGTGCGGAGTTTGAAGGTGCGGACGGCGGTGGATGGGGCATTGCTCTGGATGACATGCGATAAGGATCAGGCGTCGATCAAGATGGCTTCGCCGGGTTCGGCGAGCTCGGTGACGCTGATTGCACAGAAGGATTCGGCCAACGTATTTGTTTCACGGAATGGCGGCAAGGCGTTTACGACCGCATCGCTGAGCGCGGATGATCAGTCGGGGTTTGTGGATGTGCGGAATGCGGCGGGGAAGGATAAAGAGTTTGAGCCGGAATAACTGGGAGATGATTGGGAGTTAGGTTTCACATCCTTGGTCCGATAATTTTTGGCGTCGCGATACTGGCGGCGGCGGGGTGGTGGATTTTCTGGGTGTATTTTGACACGTATCATCTGGCGACAGTGAACGCGGGCGTGTTGTATCGCGATGGTGTGCGTAACATGCATCAGTTTGATCTGGCGGCGAAGAAGACACATGTGCGGACGATTGTATCGCTGGTGGATGACCGGGAGATTACGCAGGAGCCGTTTACGGATGAGTTGGCTTATTGCCGGGAGCACGGGATCAGGGTGATTCGGATTCCGGTTTTGTTGGGGGGGTGGCCGAGCGGGGATCAGATCAGTCAGTTTTTGACGATTGCGAGGGACCCGGCGTTGCAGCCGGTTTTGGTGCATTGTGCGCAGGGCGTGCGGCGGACGGGGATGATGGTGGCGGCTTATCAGCGGAGCGTGCTGAATTATGACAAGGATCGGACGACGGCGGAGATGAAGACTTTTGGGCATAGCCAGCGGATGATTGGGGATGTGACGCGGTTTATTGATACGTATGATCCGAAGACAGAGCAGATGACGACGGAGATGCCGTTGTCGCGGGAATGAGCCGATGGCAATGCCAGGGAAGATTTATCACAATCTCTTGAAGCCTATGCCGGCGAGCAATGATTGTTTGCCGCATGCGGCGATGAATTTGGGATCAGCGCGGGGGACGGGGACTCGGCCTATGCCGGGGATGGTGAGCCGGTTGGTGATTGAGCCGCAGTTGGATAATTGGGTGCTGTATCGGCTGGATGATTGCGGGGGGTTTGTGGGGGATACGTGGCATGGGTCGCTGGAGGATGCGATTGGGCAAGCGAAGAAAGAGTTTGGGGTGGATATATCGCCATGAACGATGGAAATTCAAAACCTTCGGAGCCGTTGCCTGGCAAGGGGTTGCTTGGGTGGCTGGGTCGGCAGGTGGCGTATGTTCGGGCGGCGATGAAATCGGATGTGTCGGGCTCGAAGACGATCTATCGTGACTGTAAGATTGAGGAGAAGCCGTTTATGCAGGATCCGAATGTGAAGTTGCGGCGGACGGTGATTGATGAGGTGGTTGTGGAAAAGCAGTCGCCGCGAAAAGAATCTTGATAGGATGTTGTTACGGCCAGCGACAGAGTTCGTCAGCTTTGGAAAGCCGAGCCGTTCCATAAGTTTACGATGCACTTGGCTGATGGGCGGAAGGTTCCAGTTCTGCACCGGGAATTTCTTGCGATTTCTCCAAGCGGGCGGACTGCGACTGTGTATCAACCTGATGACTCGATGAACATTGTGGATTTGCTGCTGGTTACCGATCTGGAGATAAAGCCCAAGGGCCGGTCTCATCGCAGTGGGAAACGCCACTGATTGGATTTAACGGCCTGGGGAGCTGTTTTGTGTGAAGAATTAGCATGGGAACTCTTTTTTTGGTGGATGAGAAGACCGTGTTTGGAGCATGACTTTTTCG
>PMAK01000104.1 GCA_003153655.1 Phycisphaerales bacterium | reverse complement strand
TTGACATTTAACACAGTCGCTCCGCGGGTTACTCCAGCGATGTCCGCTGGCGTCACGGATCATGTTTGGGAATTGGATGAATTGCTGGCGGCGATTTGACTCAGGCTATGAGGGGGGATGGCTGATACGGATTCCACTTGAATTCTNNAGTTTTTCTGTGGGATCCGTATGACTAGTCTTTTCTTCCGGGTCCCGTGGTATAAAACCAGGGCCACACAACTGCTGCTTGAAATCCCGCAGCAAGACATGCGCTTCTATCGGGTAATGAGAGGTATTGGTGTTAAGCCGGACGCCTTCAACCATTTCGATCAGCCGTTCCCGGTCCAGAATCGTTTGCGAGTCTAAGTCAGCCAGGGTCATCTTGGAATCGGGGAACATGCGCTTTACGACGTTCTTGCAAACTAGGCATTGGACGTCGGTGTGCCGCCCATCGCGGCGAATCACTTCATAGCGTGAAACGATGTCGGCGACTTCTCCTTCAAGAATCTGCATCAAGTTTTGCCCAGAACACAAGAGCGCGCCGGTAATGTTCCGCCTCGCATTCGATACGGTGCTTTTAGCCACTATTGCGGTTAATGCCTCCGACGACATCCTTCGGCGGCTCACATAGATCAATTGTGCTAGCGCCATAATTCTACTTCCCTGTCTTCTGATCTCTTCGGAGGATGGTTGACCGGGATGAAATGGTCGATAGTTGTTCTTCTCCCTTTTGCTGTGATCGACAAAATATGGGTAATACTTAATTTAGCAGACAAATCTGAAATTAGGAGACTACCGAAGGCCAGGGCTGAAGCGAAACGGTTTGCTTCGGCTTTGACTTAGCCGTTTAAATTCTGATTGCTGGCGATCAAAGCCGCCGATCCAGCAGGCGATATTGGATTGCCTCGGCGAGATGGTGGGGTTGAATGTCGGGGGTTTGTTCGAGGTCGGCGATGGTGCGGGCGACGCGGCGGACTTTGTCGTATGCCCGGGCGCTGAGGCCGAGTTCGTCCATGGCTTGGCGCATGAGGAGCAGGCAGGGTTCGCTTAGATCACATTGCGATTTGAGTTGCTTTGAGCCCATGTGGGCGTTCATGGTGGCGTCTCCGAATCTTTTGTGCTGGATTTCGCGGGCGGCGAGGACGCGCTGGCGGATGGTTTGGCTGGCTGTGCCGCGGTTTTTTCCGGTTAGTTCGGGGTAGGGGACGGCGGGGACTTCGACGTGTATGTCGATGCGATCGAGGAGGGGGCCGCTGAGTTTGTCGAGATAGCGGTCGCGGGCGCGCGGGTTGTCGGAGGCGAAGCCTCTTGCGGTTGGATTCATGGCGGCGACCAGCATGAAGCGGGCGGGAAATCGCATTGAGCCGTGCACGCGGGCGACGGTGACTTCGCCGCTTTCGAGCGGTTGGCGGAGGGTTTCGAGGACGTATCGGCCGAATTCGGGTAGTTCGTCGAGGAAGAGAATTCCGTGATGGGCGAGAGAGACTTCGCCGGGACGCGGGACAGTGCCGCCGCCTACGAGGGCTTGGGCGGTCGCGGAGTGGTGGGGGGTGCGGACGGGGCGCTGATCCATGAGGGCGACGCCTTCGGGGAGCAGGCCGAGGGCGGAATAAATTCGTGTTGTTTCGAGTGATTCGCTTCGGCTGAGGGGCGGCAGGACGCCGGCCATGCGCTGGGCGAGCATGGTTTTGCCGGTGCCGGGCGGGCCGATCATGAGGAGATTGTGGCCGCCGGCGGCAGCGACTGTGATGGCGCGTTTGACGGATTCCTGTCCGCGCACGTCGGCGAAATCCAATTCCGTCGATTGAGAGGATGCGGTGTATTTTTCGCCGTCGAGCTCGAAGGGCTCCATGGGCAGGCGTTCGTTCAGGAACGAGACGGCCTGGGAGAGGTGAGTGAAGGGATATACTTCGAGGCCTTCGACGACGGCGGCTTCGCGAGCGTTTTCGATGGGGAGAATTACGCCACGCATTTTGCGGTCTTTGGCGAGTAGGGCGAAGGAGAGGGCGCCTTTGATTTTTCGGAGGCGGCCGTCGAGTGCGAGTTCGCCGGCGATGAGGAATTGTTTGTGGAGGTCGGTTTCGATTGAGCCGCTGGCGCGAAGGAGTCCGATGGCGATTGGGAGATCGAGGCTGGGGCCTTCTTTTTTTACATCGGCCGGGGCGAGATTGATGAGGAGAGCGTGGCCTGGGAAAGGGAATCCGCCGTTGATCATGGCGCGGCGGACGCGTTCGATGGATTCTTTGACGGCTGTCTGGGCGAGACCGACGATGGTGGTTTTGGCGAGGCCGCGCTGGCTGACGTCTACCTCGACTTCGCAGAGGATGGCGTCGATGCCTGTCAGAACGTAGGAGTGAACGGTGGCGAGCACGGGGGAATAGTACCGCGATGATGTGGGCGACCGCAAAGGGAATTGAACTATCAATTCAAGCGCTGCGACGGGTCTTGGTTCGGGGTGATGTTGGAATTGATTCGCGTAGGCCAAGGATCAGGCCGTCAATGGAAAGATCGAGGTCCAAATCCGGCCAATGAAATCCTTTGCCGGGTCCGATCATGACCCATTTGGCGCGTTGGGCGGGCGTTGCGTCGAGCAGCGTGGGGTAGAGTTTCAATGGGATGTGGATCTCTCGGCCATCGCGGAATAGGACAATGAGCCGGCTGGCTTCGAACCGCAGGCCTTTTGCGCGGTTAGGGGATGTTTTGACGGCGCCAATGCTCATTCCAACTCCTTAGTATCTCGTCTCCGTATTGTATCAAAAGGGATCGTTGAACCGCGAGTTCCGACGTGGAGAAATCGCCAGCATCAATGCATTCCGTTCGCTGGAAGTCCCAACCGCTAAAACGCCTCCCTTTGCCAAAATGTATGTGGGCTGGATGCGGGTGGTCGTGCGAGAAGACAAAAATACGATATCCCTTCAAATTGTGGCGTGAGACATTGGCATTCGGCAAAAGAGTCGCCATGGCAAATGTATTCTTGTCCTGAATTTCGGTTCGAAAGATGGTCTCGCTTGCGCGAGTTGCTTAGTCGAACGGGCGAAACAGAGCTTACCACCCATTTCGTCCCGTAGCCAAAGTCCAGAACTGCGCCGAACATTGCGATGCATCTCTGAACGATTCGCCGGGGAAAGCTGAAAATATTCACACGGGCGAGTGGCTTTCTGTATAATCTTGTGAGCCGGCGGAGATTGTCTCTTCCGTTTTCATTTCATATTGACCGCGATCTGAAGGAGACATTCATGTTTCGTCCCAGGAAATTGGCTGCTTTAGGCGCTGTTCTGATCTGTTTTGCGTTTATCGCGATTGCTCATGCTGATGACGACATGATCGACAATCCGGCGTATCAATCCTGGGCTAAGTTTAAGGCGGGAACGTGGGTGGAATATCAAACGGATTCCGAGGCGGCGGGGAGCAAGAACGCCATTGTTACGACGCAAACGCTTAAGGAATTGACGCCGGAGAAGGCGACGATTGTGATCCAGAGTTCAATGGTGGTGGCGGGGAAGAAGATGGACATGCCGGCTCAAACGCAGGAACTCACCGCAAAAATCAAACGGCCCCCGGCCGCGCCCGCCGCCACGGGCGATGCTCCCAAGACGGATCAGGGTACGGAAGACATCAAAGTGGACGACAAGACTTTTTCCTGCAAATGGACGCAGGTGACGACTGAACAGAACGGAATGAAGACCACTTCCAAGACCTGGACGAGCGACGATGTTCCGGGCTCGGTTGTTAAAATCGAATCCGAATCCAGCGGTTCGATGACGTCCACTACCAAGATGGCCCTGGTGAAATGCGCGATTCAATAATCTGAACAGCTATTCAGGCGGCCATCACGGGCTATTTCTTTTTAGCCACGAAGCAAAGTTGGGCGACGGCGTGCTGGAGGGTTTGATCCAGAATGCCGCAGTTGTAGTTGAATCCCATGTCTTCCATGGTGATGCGGAAGTTTTCCAGGCCGAGCGATGACATGAGGGGAACCATATCTTCGCTGGTGTGATAGTGATTGGGGCGCTGAACATGGCGGCGCGAAATGATGGGTGAGAAGCTCTGTTTGTGGTCTGAATTGAACATTGAGGGCCAGGTCATTTTTTCGTAGAGCACGTATTCGGGGACGACGAAATAGAGGAAGCCGCCGGGCTTTACGATGCGTGCCCAGTGGTGGAGGGTCGTAGGAACATCGCGCATGTGTTCCAGGCAATGGGATGAGTAGATGAAATCGAGTTCTGCGTCGGGGACGCCGGCCATTATTTGCGCGTCGCCGTCGGGGATATCCCAGGGGCGAACGTTGCCATTTTCAATCTTGAGAGGATCAGGCCCGCAGCCGATGTCTATTCCCCTCCCGTGAAGGAAGTTGTCGAAATCGCCGCGGGCTTTACGAAGGGCGTAACATTTTGATGTTTCACGCATACATGAACTGTCGATCAGGCGTCGCGGCGTGTCAAGGCTTTGATTCGGCAAGCGAGTCTTTGCGCGGCCTTGAAGGATGTGGCTGTGGTGATAAGATCAGGTGGAGATATGGTGGCCGTAGCTCANNTTTAGGCTGAGCGCTATTTAGCGCACCGTGTCCCCTTGGACATTGGCGGCCGAATCTCTTGCGAAGACGGTACATCCCGTCTTGAGAGGATCGCCCCATGCCAAGATTGCGTCATAACGTTAGTCCATCACTTCGATTTCACCGCGCGAGTGGCCAGGCGGTGGTCACGCTCAACGGCCGGGACATTTATCTCGGCAAACATGGCACGGATGAGAGCCGCGCGGAGTATGAGCGGAGGATCGCGGAGTGGCACGCCAGCGGCAAGCAACTTCCAAAAGCGCCCGCGGACCTGACCCTCAACGAACTGATGGATTCGTTCCGGTCCCATGCCGAGACTTATACGGATTCCACTTGAATNNTTTTTCTGTGGGATCCGTATTACTATCTCCGGGCGGATGGAACGCCCACGGGAGAATCAGACAACTTCCGCCAATCGCTCCGGCTGCTTCGCCAGCTTTACGGCGACACCGTGGCCGGCGAATTCGGCCCGCTGAAGCTCAAGGCCGTTCGCGATGGAATGATTCATCCCGCCAATGGTCGCAAGGGGTGGGCTCGGAGCACGGCCAACAAGGGAATGAGCCGAATCCGGGCACTTTTCAAGTGGGCTGCGGAGAATGAAATCCTGCCGGCGGTCGTTTGGCATGGCTTGCGGGCGGTGGGGGCGCTAAAGAAGGGACGGACAGACGCGAGGGAGACGGAGCCGATCGGGCCCGTTTCCGACGCCCACGTTGAAGCTACGTTGCCGTATCTTTCCTCCCAAGTCATGGCAATGGTGCAGCGGGTGACCGGCGCTGGGCCCGGCGAAATCTGCGCAATGCGGACAGCCTATATTGACGGCGGCGGTGACGGGCTGATTAAGATCTGGACGTATCGACCCCCCCGGCATAAGACCGAACATCATGGACCTGCGCGAGAAATTCGGATCGGGCCAAAGGCGCAGTCCATCCTCGAGCCGTTCATGACTCTTGATCTGTCCGCGTTCATCTTTTCGCCAGCGGACGCCGAAGCTGAGCGTCGCCGGAAGCTTCACGCGGCCCGGAAAACGCTGGACAACTGCGGCAATGTTCCGGGCAGCAATCTCCGCCGTCGACCAAAACGTTCACCGGGAAAACGTTACAAAGAGAAGGCATATTGCCGGGCTATCGAGCGGGCATGTGACATTGCCTTCCCACCGCGTCGCGGCGAAAGTCGAGTGGCATCAGGGCGAGTTGTTCCCCCGCGTGGGGTTCATCGTCACCAACCTGGGGGGCGGAGCCGCTGGCGTGACCTGGTTCTACAACGGCCGAGGTACGGCGGAGCA
>PMAK01000123.1 GCA_003153655.1 Phycisphaerales bacterium | reverse complement strand
GGGTTACGGTCGACTGAGGTGCTTTGGCGGCGGCTTTGCTGGTTGCCATGGTCTTTCTCTTCCGTGGGTTTCTGGCGTGCTTGTGGCGGATGCGGACCGTCGAGAGGCTAGCAAAATCGCCTCCTTTAGGCCATCGCGAACGCGCGAAATCAAGGGAAATGTGGCGGTTTTTTCCGCGGCGGGCGTTTTCGGGCCGGCAAATCTTGCCGAGAACTCACCGTCGCACCCCGGATTTGCCTGTGAAAAGCACTGGCATGGTCCTTGCGTTTCCAGCGTGTATGCACAGCTTCGCTCGCTCCATCATCCTCGTCCCGACGCTCGTCCTCGCGCTCGCACCGCTCCCGGCGCGGGCCGATTTCTATTCGCTCGAAGGCCGCTTCCAGTGCCTCGATAAGCCCGACGCGGTCTGCTACGACGCAACGCCGTCGCGCGATCCGGCGCCGCCGCCGCTGCCGGTGACAGCGCCGGCCGTGCCGCAGGCGCCACCGGCGCCAGCAAAATCGGCATCCGCGCCCGCCAGCGCTCGATCCAATCCCTTCAACTGTTCAGCGATCAATGTGGAAAACGTCGTGAACAGCCGTTCCATGAGCTTCTGATTCCCCCGGCAACGCTTTAGCAGTGAAGCAACCTCAATCGGCGGGGAGGTCGACACTGTTTCGCGCTTCAATAGATTCTTCTCAATGACCCCAACCATCACATCCGGATCGATCGGCTTGGAAATATAATCGTCCATCCCCGCTTCCAGACACCGATCCCGATCCCCCGCAACCGCGTTGGCGGTCAGCGCAATGATCGGATGCCGCCGCCCGCTGAACGATCCGCTCGCCTCAAGCTCGCGGATTTTTTTCGTCGCCTCAAACCCGTTCATCCCCGGCATCTGACAATCCATCAATATCAAGTCGTAATGCTTCCGCTGGACCGCCTCAACCGCCGCATTTCCATCATTTGCCAGGTCGCACGTGAAGCCGGATTCCAGCAAAAGTTCGCTCGCCACAGTCTGATTCACGGCGTTATCTTCCGCCAGAAGCAGGTGCGCCTTTCGCGTCCCCGACATCGCCGGCTTGGATTCCAATTCCTTTGCCGCCGGCTCTGCCGCCATCGCATCGGGCGCAAGCACCGTCTCCACGATCGCATCAAACATCTGCGACTGCCGCATCGGCTTCGTCAGNNCAATGCGTGAAGCCTGTCCGTTTGATTTCCGCCGCGTCGATCGGCTCCTGCATCGCCGTCAGCATCAGCAGGTGAGTCTCCTTCAATGTGGGATCTGCCTTGATCTCCGCCCCAAGCTGCATGCCATTCAAGCCCGGAAGAACATAATCAAGAATCGCAATCCGGAACGGCTGTCCCGACGCCTGCGCCCTGCGAAGTTCGATCATCGCCTGCTCGGCATGCGGCGCGGTGACCGCTTCAAATCCCCAGCTCGTCAATTGATTCTGCAATATCTCCCGGTATGCCGCGTTGTCGTCCACGGCTAAAACGCGCATTCCCTGCAGGCCCACATTTGCCTGCCGCCGAGGCGCCGGCGCCTGACAAAGCACAAGGTTAACGTTGAAGCTAAAGACCGACCCTTTTCCGATCTCGCTCTCGCAACTGATTTGCCCGCCCATCAATTCCACAAGCTGCCGGGAAATGGCCAATCCCAGCCCCGTTCCCCCGTATTTTCTCGACATCGACGAATCGATTTGCGAAAACGATTTGAACAGCCGGTCGCGCCGATCCGCGGGAATGCCCGCCCCGGTATCCCGCACCGTGAATCGCAGTGTGGCGTTCCCCGCCTGCTCCGCCACCAGATCCACCCCGACGACGACTTCGCCGCGATCCGTGAATTTGATCGCATTGCNNTCGAAAAATCGAGAATGTCGTTCACCAGTGAAAGCAGCGATTGAGCTGATCCCGCGATCACCTTCGCGCATTGCATCTGTTGCACGTTCAGTTGCCGCCGCATCAGCAGATGCGCCATCCCGATCACGCCGTTCAATGGCGTGCGGATTTCGTGGCTCATGTTCGCCAGGAAATCGCTCTTGGCCCGGCTCGCCGCTTCGGCCGCCTCTTTTGCGGTTTCCAGCGTCCCCCGCGTTGCCTCCAGATCAGCAAGTCGGCAATCCGCCAGCGCCGTGCGCTCCGCGATCTGCCGCATCTCCTTCTCTCCACGGATGCAAGATGCAATCAGAAAAATATCCTCAAAAATAACCCATCCCGCATGCTCCACCCATCGCCATTCGCTCGCGGCAAGCACCCCATACACCGATTCCGGAAAATAGATTCCGCGCAGAATATGATCCGCCGCCACGACGATCGTCGCAGGAATCAGCACCCGCCAATCCCGGTAAAACGCCAGGAACGCCAGCGACCCAAATACGTGAAAGTGCGTCTCGATCCGCCCGCCGCTTAAATGAATCAGCAGCGACGAAGTCAGCATCTGGCTTACCGCGATCCAATACCGCGTCACCGTCCGGCCCGCATGAAAAAAGCCCAGATAAATCGGCGGCAGGCTGATCGCCCCGCCCAGAAAGACCGCCGTCAACACATGCGGATGCAATCGGCTCGTTGATCCTTCCCACGTCAGCGGACTCACCACCCATGCGACGATAATTCCCGCCAGCCATTGAAACACCATCAGCCACGCAAACAAACGATCCGTGCGCCGAAAAATCTGCTGCTGATGTTCGCCAAAAAGTTCCGCAACGCCTCGGCAGGGCATCCGCGTAGAGTTGATTGCCGTCATCGTCCGTTGCTCCGCCCGCCCGTTACCGATGGTGCATCAAATAGCGAACAACCAAATACGCCGGTCTCACCGCGGCTTGTCATCGCCGCGCCATCCTGATGAAGAACGATATTCACGATCGCATCACATCCCGCGTTGTCCCCCATATGTCCGCGCGATTCCGTGATCCCTCCCTGAAACAGAAGATGCCCGGCCGGATCGTAAAGCGCCGTCTGCCCGCTGGTCATCGCTCCAAAACGCCTGGCTTCAACTCCGTCAGGATCGCACGAAACAAACGTCCCCGGAATTGCCGCCGCATCGCGCCAAAGATCCGTCTGCTCCCATCCTGCCGCAAATCCCGATGGCCGGATGAAAAGAACCTGCGCGATCAATCGCCCCTGGCATCGCGTCATCAATCGCGCCAAATTGGCCACCGACGCCTTGCTGCAGGGACATTGCGGATGCATGAACGCCACGAGCGTGAAGTGATGCGCATCCAATAAAACATGACTATCCCGCGGCCATCGATCCCCAAATTCAGCCTGCGCCCCGGCGGTATTCTCATATCGCCAAAGCGAAGCAAACCCGCTGATCATTGCGGATGCCCAAATCATGGCAACACCCCATGCCAACAACGATCTCTTTTTCCGAAACATAACTCTCCCCGGTCTGTAGCGGTCGCGCCAGTACGTATCGTCGGCCCGTTACATAGTGTGATTTAACCCATTCAACCGGGTCCGATACCTCAAAAACTCCCCGCCAGCACCCCTTTTCGCACATTCTGGCAGGTGGCAAATACACACAATTGCGCGATTCTCGCGGGCAGCTTTCCCAGCCGTTACAATCCGATTCGCTTATGCCCCACGACACCTACGAATCCCCCCTCGTGCAGCGAAACGCCAGCGAAGAAATGTCCCGCCTCTTCTCCGCTCGCCACAAATTCGGACTCTGGCGCCGCCTCTGGCTCGAACTCGCCCGATGCCAGCGCGAGCTCGGCCTGACCCGTATCACCCCCGAAGCCCTGGCCCAGATGGAGCGAGCGCTAGACGACATAGACTTCGCCGCCGCCGCCGATTGGGAAAAACGCCTCCGTCACGACGTGATGGCCCACGTTCACGTCTTCGGCCAGGCCGCTCCCGCCGCCCGTGAAATCATCCACCTCGGCGCCACCAGCCAATTCGTCGTCGATAACGCCGACCTGATCATCATGCGTGATGGCTTAAAACTGCTCGCCGGCCGATTGGCTACCGCAATCGACGCCCTCGGAAAGTTCGCCATCCAGTGGAAAGATCTCCCCACCCTCGGCTACACCCACTTCCAGCCTGCCCAGCTCACAACCGTCGGCAAGCGAGCCGCCCTATGGGCCGCGGAACTCGCAATGGACCTCGAAGAGGTCGAACATCGCATCTCCACCCTGAAATTCCGCGGTGCCAAGGGAACCACCGGCACCCAGGCCTCTTTTCTCAGCTTATTCGACGGAGATCACGCCAAAGTGCAGTTATTGGACGAGATGATTGGGAAAAACTTCGGATTTTTGAAGACGTTTTTTATAACCGGTCAGACGTATTCGAGGAAAATAGATGCCCAAATAATCGCTGTTTTGGCGGGTGTCGCCTCCAGCGTTCACAAATTCTGCAATGACATGCGGCTTTTGGCCGGCTTGAAGCAGATGGAAGAGCCTTTCGAGCAGGAACAAGTCGGTTCCAGCGCCATGGCCTACAAACGCAATCCCATGCGCTGCGAGCGAGCTACCGGCCTCGCCAGATTCGTCATCAGTCTCGTCACCTCCCCGCTGCAAACCGCTGCTGAACAATGGTTTGAGCGCACCCTCGACGATTCCGCCAACAAGCGACTCAGCGTCCCCGAAGCCTTCCTCGCCACCGACGGCTGCCTTCTCATCACTGCCAACGTTGCCCGCGGCCTCGTCGTCTACCCAAAAATCATACAAGCCTATGTCATGTCAGAACTTCCATTCATGGCCACCGAAGAAATTCTCATGGCCGGCGTCCGGGCGGGAGGTGACCGGCAAATTCTGCACGAGGTTATCCGACGTCATTCCCAAGCCGCCGCAAGCCAGGTCAAAGACCTCGCCCAGCCGAATGACCTCATGGAAAGGCTGGCAAAAGAACCTGCCTTTGCCGCCGTCAACCTCAAAGCCGTGCTCGATCCGGCTCAATTTATCGGGCGAGCCCCTAAGCAGGTTGAAGACTTCGTCTCTCAGGTAATTGAACCGATTCGCAATAATTATCGGTCCTATCTACAGCAAGTCACAGATCTTAAGGTCTGACCCCGCTGTCGCAATCCAATAACGCATTGGCGCGATTTATTTTAACCATATCAGGTGATTTTGAACGAATAGCTTGCGGGCCGTTTGCATTTTATGAGTTGTATTTACAGGGATACGGGTTATCTTTTGAGCATCTCATTGTGTGTGGGAAAGTGCAATATGGATGTACAATCAATCGATCAGACCAGCGGCTCTTCTTTGGTTTCACCCGTCCAATTCGTTGGCGGCTCGCCTGTAATTGCCGGTCTTAAACAGACGGCGGCAGATATTGCGCGTCGTCGCTCAACGGTAATGATTCTGGGCGAAACCGGTAGCGGCAAGGAAATGCTTGCCCGTTTCATTCACAACAATTCCGCTCGTTCGAACAAGCCATTTATACCAGTGGACTGTTCCGCCCTCAGCGACGCGCTCTTCGAGAGCGAATTGTTCGGCCATGTGAAGGGAGCATTCACTGGCGCAACCCGTGATTCGCTCGGCTTCATCCGTGCTGCGGATACCGGAACGTTGTTCCTTGACGAAATCGCCGAGTTGAGCCTTCACCTTCAGTCAAAGCTCCTCCGCGTTCTACAGGAAAAATCCGTGGTGCCGGTGGGGGACTTCCGAGCTCGTCCGGTTGACATTCGCGTCATCAGCGCGACCAATCAGCCGCTTGAATCAATGGTTCGCGACGGAACCTTCCGTCAGGATCTCTTCTTCCGGCTCAATGTCGTCGTCCTCAAGCTGCCGCCACTTCGCGACCGCAAGGATGACATCCTTCGCCTATCGGAATACTTCCTCAAAACACAAGCAGAGCTTTATGGCGAAACCATCAAGACTCTCTCCCCCCAAACCAAAAATGTTCTTCAGGATTATTCCTGGCCCGGCAACGTCCGCGAACTCTCCAACGTGATGGAGCATGCTCACGTCATCGCGGCCGAGCAAGAAGTGGCGGTGACCGACCTCCCTCCACGCCTTCAAGCTACCGGAACAGCCGAATCCCCTGAAGATCTCAGCCTTCAGGACATGGAACGCTGCACGATTGCCAAAGCGTTGAAGAAGGTGAACTTCAACAAAGCCGCGGCTGCTCGAATGCTGGGAATCAACATTCAGCGATTGAATCGACGCATCGCTCGGCTGGAGATTCGGATCCCCGAACCCCAGCGATAAGCTCTGAAACGCAGGTTCAGAATCCAACATGATGGAAGCCCACCGCTCTGCGGTGGGCTTTTATTTTTCCTAAAACCACAGATCGCAAATCCGCAAGTTTGCAGTTCCCCCGCCCGCGCCGTACTTTCCCAATTGGCATGAGCGACCTGACAATAACCCCCATCATCCATCCCTTCACCAGCTCCATCACGCCTCCCGGCTCCAAGAGCATGACCAACCGCACCCTCATCCTGGCAGTTCTCGCCGCCGGCCGAAGCACCCTGACCAACATCCTTCTCGCCGACGACACCAAAGTCATGCTCGAAGCCCTTCAACAACTCGGCTTCCAGCTTGAAATAAACGAATCCACCCATACCGCAATCATCGGCGGCAAGAGCGGCCAAATCTCCGTTGCCGCAGCCCGCCTCTCCTGCGGAAACTCCGGCACAACAATCCGATTCCTAACCGCTCTCTGCGCCTTAGGCCGCGGCGAATACATCCTCGACGGTGTGGAGCGCATGCGCTCCCGCCCCATCTCCGAACTAAGCGACATGCTCCGCTACCTCGGCGTCCGCGTCCGTTATCTGGAAAATCCAGGCTTCGCCCCAATATTGGTCCATGCCGACGAACTCCCTGGCGGCTTGCTCCACGTCGGCTCCGCCCAATCCAGCCAGTTTCTCTCCGCCATCTTGATGGTCAGTCCCTACGCCCGCCATGAAGTTCGCGTAGACCTGACCGATCGCCAAACCAGTTGGCCATAGNNTACGTCGCGATGACGATGCAGATGATGGATGCCTTCGGCGTAACCGCCGAACTAATCCGCGATCCGCTCACGCAGGACCCCAAACAAATCATCATTCCCCAAGGCCACTACGAAGGCCAGCGTTACGCCATCGAACCAGACGCCAGCAGCGCCACCTATTTCCAGGCCCTCGCCGCCATTCATCCCGGCAGCAAAATAAAAATCCAAGGCCTCGGGCGCCGCAGTCTGCAAGGCGACGTAGGCTTCGCCGAAGTCCTGCAGCGAATGGGTGCCAAAGCAATCCTGACGAGTGACTCAATCGAAATCACCGGCTCAGATTCGCTGCAAGGAATCGACGTAGATATGTCCGCGATGCCCGACGCCGCTATGACACTAGCGGTCGTCGCCCTCTTCGCCGACGGCCGCACAACCATCCGTGGCTTGCACACGCTCCGCGTAAAAGAAACCGATCGCCTGGCCGCCCTCCAAACCGAGCTGACAAAACTAGGCGCAACGGCGACAATCGAATCCGACTCCCTGACAATAGATTCCCCAATAAAAATCCGCCCCGCGGAAATCGCCACCTACGACGATCACCGCATGGCCATGAGCTTCGCCATAGCCGGCACAAGATCGCCCGGCGTAACAATCAAAAACATAGAGTGCGTGAACAAGACGTACCCGGATTATTTCCCAGATCTGCGCCAGGCAACAGGAGTAGCCTAGCATTCACCCAAGGATGGAAACCCCGTCACGATCCGCTAAACTGCCATCACTGCTTCCAAAAAAAGAAGCATATCTGGAGAGGTGTCCGAGTGGCTGAAGGAGCAGCANNGTGGCAGAGCGGTTGAATGCACTCGCTTGGAAAGCGAGCAGACTGTCAAAGGTCTCGGGAGTTCGAATCTCCCCCTCTCCGTTCGTTTTTGAACACCTTCTATAAGTTCCAATTTTTATGGAACTTGGAGAAGGTCTAAATGTATGTCCCAGTTACTAGGGCATACATTGGGTTGAAATCCGCTCTCATGTCTCATTCGTCGTTTACCGGTCTTCGATTTCCGGTGCGTTTTTTTTGATCCCGTCTTAGCCGAGTCACCGACCCGTTGGGCAGTCAAATGGAATTTGCATTTGGTTTTGACGAAGGTTACATTTTCGCCAGGAATGTATTTTAAAGTCTTCAAAAGTGTCCTAAGATGACCCATTGCTGGTTGCCCCATCTCGCACAATTGCGGTAAGGAATTCGGCAGAAGGAGGCTCATGTCGTTTTGGATGGCTTTGCGGGCGCGTTTGGCGGCAATCGGGGATAGAAGGCCGCCAGGAAATCGGAAACGGCGAGCACGCGGACAAATCCAACGCGCGATCGGCATCGCGCTTGAGCCACTGGAATCGCGCATTCTTCTGTCGTGGATCGGCGCCACCAGCGGCAGCACCAACGACGCGGCACACAATTACAACAACACCGCAAATTGGTCGGGTGGCGTAATTAACGATTCGTTCGCGGGGGCCACCTTTTCGGCTAACACGACCCTCTTTGTAAGTGCCTCGCGGACGACGGTGTCAACGGGACTTAATCTCAATTACAGCGGCAATATCAATCTGACGATTGAATCCTCCAGCGTCACCGCCGAGACGCTGACCATCAATGGCGGAATTACGGACAGTCTTGGCGGGACCACTCGGACGATCACACTCGGAAACGCTACGAATGTTCTGAACCTTAGTTTGAATAGCGCCACGCAGACGCTGAATGTTGTCGCGGGAGATCAGTTAGCCGTCATAGGAGTGGTTTCGTCCGGCGGCTTGACCGACTCGGGCGCCGGAACCGTACTTCTTTCCGGGGCCAACACTTATGCTGGCGGCACGACTCTCTCCACGGGGCTATTGGACATTAACAATGCCAAAGCGATCGGAACCGGCACGCTCACCATCAACGGCGGCAGCATCGATAACACGAGCGGGACGGCGATCACCGACAGCAACAATAATGCCCAGACATGGGGCGGGAATTTCGCGTTTGTTGGAAGCAACGCTCTTAGCCTTGGCACGGGCGCGGTAACGCTAATCGCCGCTCGAACCGTCACCACCAATGCGAACAATCTCACCGAAGGTGGAATCATTAGTGGGGCGTTCGTTTTGACGAAAGCGGGGTCGGGCACACTGACCCTGTCGGGCGTTAACACATACACGGGTGGAACAACGCTCTCAGCCGGCCAACTCAACATTAACAATGCGAAGGCGATCGGAACCGGCACTTTCGCGATCAACGGCGGGACGATCGATAATACGAGTGGGGCGGCGATCACCGACAGCAATAACAACGCCCAGACTTGGGGCGGGAATTTCACGTTTGCCGGGAGCAATACGCTCAATCTTGGAACCGGCGCGGTTGCTCTTGGCGCAGCCAGAACGGTTACCACCACAGCCGGCACGCTTACGGTGGGCGGCGTGATCAGTGGATCTTTCGCTCTTACCAAAGCCGGCGTCGGAACAGTTGTTCTCACCAGGGCCAACACATTTACCGGCGGCGTCACGATCAGCGCCGGCAAACTGCTGGCGAATAACACCACCGGTTCAGCGACTGGCACTGGAACCGCGACCGTTACAAGCGGCGGAACACTCGGCGGTAGCGGCACTGTGAGCGGCGCGGTTAACGTTAGTTCGGGTGGATTCCTCGCCCCCGGTTCTGGCTCCGGTACCGCCATCCTCAATACCGGCGTGATAACACTCTCTTCTGGTGCGAGCCTTGATAGTGTTGTGAACGGAACGACTGCGGGGACTGGCTACGATCAGGTGAATGTCACTGGCAATGCCATTATCACCGGCAGCACGCTCAGTCTCTCCGGCGCCAGCACCACGCACGACGGCTCGCAGCTAACGATTGTCAAAGTCAGCGGTACGGAGACAGGAACTTTCACCAGTCTGGCCCAAGGCGGCACGATTGCTTTCAACGGCGTGACCTATACCGCCAGCTATGTCGGTGGAACCGGCCACAGCATCGTCCTCACCGCAAGTCCAGCCGCCTCATCGACAGCCGTTACCTCTTCCGCCAATCCCGCTGTCTTCGGCCAATCTGTCACCTTTACTGCCAGCGTCACCTCATCCAGTTCCGGCGCGCCAACGGGCACGGTTACATTCAAAGATGGTTCCACGACATTGGGCACTGACACTCTGAACGGCTCCGCCCAGGCGACATTCAGCATCTCCGCCCTGAGCGTCGCAGGCCACTCTATCACGGCGGTTTATAGCGGCGACGCCAATTTTACAGCCAGCACGTCTTTGGCGCTCAGCCAGACCGTGAATCATGATTCGTCAGTGGCGACGCTTGTGGCTTCAACGAATCCCGTCGTTTTCGGTCAGAGCATTATATTGACAGCGACAGTTGCCGCGAGCTCTCCCGGCTCCGGCATACCGACTGGCGCCGTTACGTTCAAGGACGGCGCTACGACGCTCGGCGCCGGCATGCTCAATGGCTCCGGCCAAGCGACGCTCAACACTTCGGGTCTGACACTCGGCAGCAACTCGCTCACGGTGGTCTATGCCGGCGACAGCAATTTCACAACCAGCACTTCATCCGCGCTTTCCGAGACCGAGAATCAGGACGCGACCACAACCACGATCAATTCCGCAACGAATCCTTCCGTCTCCGGCCAGTCAGTTACGTTTACAGCGACCGTAACCGTCACATCGCCGGGCTCAGGCGCGCCGACCGGCATCGTCACTTTCAAGGATGGATCGACAATCCTGGGTACCGGGACGTTAAACGCTTCCGAACAGGCCACCTTCACCACGTCCGGTCTCAGCGCCGCAAGTCATTCCATTACCGCCGTCTACAGCGGCGACGCCAATTTCACCACGAGTACCTCTTCTACCTTGTCGCAAATCGTCAATCACGATTCCACGGCCACGGCTGTCTCCAGTTCAAATAATCCCGTGATCTCCGGCCAATCCGTGACACTCACCGCGACAGTGACGGCCAATTCCCCCGGCTCGGGCATTCCGACCGGAACGGTCAACTTCCTCGACGGTTCCACGACTCTGGGAACGGGCACGCTGAACGGCTCAGGACAAGCAACGTTCACCACCTCCGCGCTTTCGACGGGAAGCCATTCCATCACAGCGGTCTATGCGGGTGATGACAACTACGCCGGAAGCACTTCAATCGCGACATCTTTGGTTGTAGCCGAGAACGGAACCGGCCTGCTCGGAGAATATTTCTCCGACATGAACCTGACGACTCCGGACCTCTTCCGTATCGATCCGACGGTCAATTTCAATTGGGACAATAATTCGCCTGATCCGTCGCTGGCGCAGACCGGTTACTCCGTGAAATGGACCGGCACAGTTGAGGCACAGTATTCCGAAACTTACACGTTCTACACAACGTCCGACGACGGCGCACGCCTGTGGGTCAATGGCCAGGAACTCATCAATCAATGGCACGATCAGGGACCAACAGAATATAGCGGCACGATTGCCCTGCAGGCCGGGCAGCAATACAGCATCGAGATGGATTACTATCAGGACGGCGGCGGGGCGGTCGCCATGCTCTCCTGGTCCAGCGCAAGCCAGGCAAAGCAGATCATTCCCGCAGCCCAGCTCTATGCGCCAAATCAGTCGCCGCCCGATGTTCCAACAAATCTTCTTGCCACAGCCGGTCTCGGATCGGCCAGCCTGACTTGGAATAGCGATTCGACCAACACCAGCAGTTTCATCATCGAAAGAAAAGCTGGTGCAACGGGAGTCTATGCTCCCGTGGCGACAGTGCCGATCGGCGTCACGCACTACACCGACACTGACCTGTCTCCGGCGACACAGTATTTCTACACGGTCTCCGCCCTCGGCGCCGGCGGAGCATCGGCGGTTTCCAATGCAGCTGGCGTCACTCCAACAGGCCAAAACCTGCCTTTCAACGATACGTTCGACCGCGCGAGCGGCAGTCTCGGTTCCAACTGGTTCACGCAGCAAGGCAGCTTTTCCATTTCCAACGACCAGGCCGTCAATTCTTCTTCGGATTCTCTTGTCACGGTGAATGGCATCGGCGCGCAGGATGTGAGCGTGTCCGCGTCCATCGACATATCCAATGGCGGCGACAATGCCTCCGCAGGCCTTGTGACGCGTGTGACGCAGAATGGATATTATTACGGGCGTATTCGCATCTACTTCAATGTCCAGGTATACGCTGAAATCCTCTATTATTCTGATGCCACCAACACTTGGACGACACTGGTGTCCAACGGTATATCCGCACCCTCGAAGGGAACGCTCCAGTTCGACACGTCCGGCAATTCCCTTGCACTCTTCTACAACGGGCAATCCGTCGCGGCTGTTCAGGATTCTTCCATCACTGGAGCAGGTGGCGTTGGTCTCTACGCGGAATCCGATGACATCGCCTATAGCGATTTCACCGCCAGCGCAGAACCTTTCTCTTCCGCGCCGACGCCGCTTCCATTCTGCGACAACTTTAATCGAGGCACTGGCGCGTTCATCGGAACGAATTGGACGGTTGTTGTACCGGAGTAGAACTG
>PMAK01000121.1 GCA_003153655.1 Phycisphaerales bacterium | reverse complement strand
GCGGCGGCGCTCGGCGGCGGGGATGGCTCGGGCGTCGGGCCGGCACAGCCATAGCACCAATAGGTCTCCGGCAGGCGAATCGTTTTTTCGCTGTAGAGCGACAGATCAGCATCGGATGGATCGAGGTAGGGATCGGACAAGCGATAATCCATCGCCTCCAGGCCGGTGCTTGCGCAATAGCCCAGATACGTCACCTGCACCGGCGCGGTNNCCCAAACGGTTGTGGGCCATATGCAGGGAGAGATCAACCAGAATATCGATCTGGTCCTGTCGAATAATTTCGGCCAATTCTTCGTCGGTGCGGGACGCGGCGTTTCGCCACATATCCGCATGAGGGCGGAGCAATTCGGTGAACGCATCGGATCGCGCGGAGGTGGCGTAACAGAAGACTTCAAATCTTTCGCGATCGTGCTGGCTCAATAGCGGCAGAATATTTTGTCCGACCACATGCTGGCGGAAATCAGGAGAGACATAGCCGATCTTCAGCCGGCGATCGAGAGAACGGTCATTGCGATGCGGCTGGAGGGATGATTTCAGCGGCTGGGCGTGGCGGTCGTTCCATTTTCGCTGGGCTTTGGCCAGTGCCGGCCCGTCGTATCCGGGATGAAAAGACAGCAGATAAACGAGATTACTATGGACGGCTGCATTGCCCGGGTCGATTGACAGGGCCTTGTCGCAGCATTCGAGGGCATCGTCGAGATGGCCTTGTTCCTTCAGCGCGACGCCGAGATTGTTGTGTGCCTCGACCGACTCGGGCTGCAAGAGCGTGGCCGTGCGGAAGGCGGCGACAGCGCCGTCCAGATCCATCTTGGCCGACAACGCATTTCCCAGGCTGAGTTGGGCGTGATCGTCGTTGGGTTGCAGGTCGATTGCACGGCGATACGCATCAGCGGCTTCGTCCCATTTCCCCTGAAAATAATATGCATCCCCGATGGCCACGTGCGTCGGGGCNNAGGTGCGCCTCCAGCGATTCCTCACGCCGCCCACCGCGGTCGAGCGCGTTGGCCAGGTTGATCTGGGCGTCGATCAGATCCGGATTCAGCTCCACCGCGTGTTCGTAGGCGGTGATGGCCCAATCCAGTTCTCCCTTGAGAAACAAAGCGTTGCCGAGATTGTTCAGTGCATCAGGAAAGTTTGGCTGTCCCTCCAAAGCTTTGCGAAGTTCGGTAATAGCAGGGTCGAATTGCCCGGAGTTGTAAAACGCCGCGCCGAGGTTGTTATGAATCTTCGCATCTCCCGGGTGATGTTCCAATGCGGCGCGATAGGCGGCGATCGCTTCGTTCCATCGCTTTTGGCGGGTGAGGGCGTTGCCGAGATTGACATAGGCATCGGCCAAGTCAGGCCGAAGCTCGATGGACATGCGATAGGCCGCGATGGCTTCCTGAGTTCGTCCCATCGCTTCGAACACGACGCCGAGGTTGGTGCGAAACTCGGCTGCGAGTGGATCGGCATGGATGGCGCGCTCGATCAGATCAAGGGCTTCGGATTGCCTGCCAAGCTGGGAGGAGAGCAAGCCCAGCAGGTGCAACGCCCGGGCATGGTTTGGCTCACGCAACAGAATCTGGCGGTACATCGCCTCGGCGCGGAATGCGTCGCCCGTGCGATGGAGTTCCATCGCGATGTCTAAATCTTGGCGCGCGGGGTCGTCGGTCATCGCTGAAACCATTCTAGGTGAATGTCGGCAGCACAGGCTATTGGGATACGCTGCGGATTCGGGAAGAATGGATCGATGAGGAAATAGTAGAAATAATATTTGAAGAAGATCATCGGGCCCTTCTTCCATCACCGCATGGCTGGACCTGCCCGCTCACTTCGACATACAATAGCGGTGCCAGTAGTTCCAACAATTGGAGAGATTTATGAGCATGTGGGGTTCACCTATGTCCGGCCGTTCGCAGCCATTGGACTACGCCTCGGGATCGGGCGTACGCGATAAAGCCGCCATCCACTTTTTCAACGCGGTCTATGCCTGGATGGCGGTCGGTCTCGCCGTCACCGCGTCTGTCGGCTGGCTGGTCGCTTCAAATACATCGTCGCTAAAGCATTTATTCTCTGGCGGCGCACTCATTGGCATCTTCCTTGTCCAGATCATCCTGGTGGTCGCCATCTCCGGAGCCATCAACCGCATTAATGCCGCCGTCGCCACCGCGCTGTTCGTCCTTTACGCGGCCATCAACGGCCTGTTGTTCGCCTCGATTTTCCTCGTCTACAGTCTCCCCAGCATCGCCGGCACGTTCATCGCCTGCGCCGCCATGTTCGGCGCGATGAGCCTGTACGGAATGTTCACCAAAACCAATCTGACGTCGATGGGAAAAATCCTGTTCATGGCCCTCATCGGCCTGATCGCCGCGAGCTTCGTCAATATGTTCGTCGCCAACAGCGCGCTCTATTGGCTGATCTCCTACGCCGGCGTACTGATCTTCGCGGGACTGACCGCCTACGACACCCAGCGGCTGCAAGTGATGGCTGCCCAAACCCAGGGCAACGCGGCCCTGGCCGCGCGTCTTTCCGTCAGCGGCGCACTGATGCTCTATCTCGATTTCATCAACATGTTCCTGCTCCTGCTGCGGATCATGGGCAAACAGCGGAATTAACCGAATCGAGTTTCAAATTATTTTTTGAATTCTTCGCGTCTGCCTTCCCCTTCCATTTCGCTCAGGGCCGTGAGCCTGTCGAACGGGCGCTCTTCGCGCCTTCCCCCTCGGCTTTGCTCGGGGCCATGAGCTTGTCGAATGGGCGGCTGCATCTGGATTTCCGACGCTATTCCCGCTGCCCCCGCTCCGCCCCAGCCTCTTCCATTCCCCGCCGTCCGAATTCATCCACCGCCACCCGCCGCACCCGCGCCCCGATCCGGCAGAAAATCTCATACGGAATCGTCTCCGCCAATTCCGCAATCCGGTAAACGCTCGCCGGCGAAAGCGGATCGGGCAAGNNTATACCGTCACCTCATCCCCGATCATCGCCTGCGGCACATTCCCCAGATCGATCACCGTCAAATCCATGCTCACCCGTCCCGCCACCGGCGCAGGTTGGCCCGCTACCATCATCACGCCCCGATTCGACAAACTCCGCGGATATCCATCCGCATAACCAATCGAAATCAATCCCAATCTCGTCGGCTTCGCACTCGTCCAGGTCTGCCCATATCCCACACTGTTGCCTGCCGGAATATCCCGAATCGCAATCAGCGGAGCCGTCCACCGCATCGCCGGCTTCAGCTTCCGATCCACGCATGGGCGGCACGTTGGGTCGATCCCGTAAATGCTGATCCCCGGCCGAACCATGTCCAGATGCGATCGCGGCTCAAAGAAAATACCGCCGGAATTCGCCACGCTCAGATGCGGCCGCGACGACCGCCCCTCTCCCAGATTCGCCGTCACCGTCAAAAACCGCGATAGCTGCTCCGAATTAAACGGATTCCCCGGCTCATCCGCCGAGNNCGCGCCAAATCCTGCGCCGCCGCCGCGGACCGCAATGTCAGCACCCACCCATGCTGCGTCGCCGCCTCCAGCCGCGCCCGCTGGCTCCCCAAATATGCGTTCTCCACCGGCCGCAGCACAAATACCGGCAAGTCGCACGCCATCAGCCCCGCCGCCTCGTCGATATCCGCCACCGCCAGCGCATCCACCATCGGCGGCTCGACATCCCCGCTGGAGAAATTGCAGAGCGTATCGACAACCAGATCGGCATCATGCCCATACGCGTTCGCCTTGACGACCGCGCAGATTTTCACGGAAGGCCCGATGGCCTGACGAATCAGCCCAATGTTATGGAGAATCGCCGCGCGGGAGATCAAACATCGCGGCTCGCCAAGAGAATGCTTCGCGTCCATGCGAACAACCGAAAAAGACTGCCGGATCCATCCGGGTGAGACGGGAGTATAGCAGGGGAAACCAGAAACCCGAAACCAGAATGCTGAAAGTTCCGGCGCGCCGGGGACGAATCAAACCCGAATGAACGAAATCCGAAACCGGGATTGGAACCCGCTCCATTTCATTTGGTCATTCGGGTTTCGGATTTGATTCTGATTTCTGGTTTCGGATTTCGGGTTTTCCCACACTACGCTTTCCTCGCCACAATCCGCTTGGGGTCCGCCTTTCCCGCCTGTTGAAACGCCGCCTCCCGCGCCCGGCATCCACGGCACGAGCCGCAAGGCTCGCTCGTCTCCTCCAAACAGCTCCACGTCCGGTCAAACGGCGCACCCACCTGGAACCCCACTTCCACCACCTGCCACGCTTCCAATTCCAGCAGCGGCGCCTGGATCTCCAGCTCGCTCATTCCGCAAGGAAGCTGAATCATCTCATTCCAGATCTGGCAAAACTCCGTCGCCTTGGCCAGATCATCCGTCTCCGGCCCAACCCGCAGCCCGATATAAATCGCCGCCGCCTGATGATGCGCCGCCGATCGCACCGCCACCGCCAGCAGCGGCAACAGATCGAGCATCTGCGGCGCCATCGTAGATCCCTGCCGCGGATCGGCCGCCGCCGCCAGATTCTGCGCGGGCGCTCCGCCCGCCTGGGCGATCGACACCGAATACTCCCGGTATGGCTTGAAGTGCGCCACCTGCTGATCGTATGCAGCCCGCTTGCGGCCGCTATCTCCCGCTGTCGTTTCCGCAAAGATCATCACCGGCCGATAGCGCTGCGACGCCATCGCCGTCACCACTGCGCTGTTGATGCTTCCATTATTCAGAACGATCGCCAGATCTTTCGCCATGTTCGCTCCCGTAACGCTTCAGTCCATCGTCAAAATTACTTTGAGCACGCCAGGCCGCTCCGCAAGTTCCATCGCTTCGACGCCCTGCTCCAGCCGCATCCGCCGATGGATCAGGCTCGCCACATCCACCTGCTTCTCCGCCAGCGCCCGGATCGCCTCGCGGAACGGACCGCATCGGCTTCCGATCACGCTGATCTCATCAATCACCAGCGGCGCCAGATTCATCGGCTTTCCAGCCGCTACCGTGCTCTTCAGCACAATCGTCCCGCGCGGCCGCACCATTTGCATCGCCAGTTCAAACCCCCCGGCGCTTCCCGTGCAATCCACCACCACATCCTGATCGTGCCGGGGAATAATATCCGCCAGCAGCCGGCTGCGAATCTGCCATTTTTCGCACAGCGCCAGTTTTTCCGAATGCCGTCCGACGACGCGCACCGGACAATTCGCGTTCCGCAGCACCTGCGCCACGAGTAATCCCAATCTCCCATCCCCCAGCACCGTCACCCATTTCCGCCCCGGCGCTGAATCGGCCTTTCCCTCCACCTTCACCTGCTTGAGAATCTGAAACGCCGCCGCCAGCGGCTCGACGAATACCCCCGCATCTTCATCCACCGCGCGCGGCAGCACATGCAGATTCACTGACGGCAATCGCACAAATTCCGCGAACGCTCCGTTGTGCTTGGAAATCCCCAGGACGCTGCGATTGCGGCAATGCGTGGACAATCCCGAAAGACACAGATCGCACCGCCCGCAAACAATGTTGATCTCACCCGCGACGCGTTGCCCGATCAGTTCCTTATTATCCGCCGACACAACATCGCCGACGAATTCGTGCCCCAAAATCCCCGCAAATCCCATGTACCCTTTGGTGATCTCCAGATCGGTTGCGCAAATCCCCGCCTGCCTCACCTTGATCAGGGCATCGCCCTCGTTTTGGGCCGGCTCCGCCTGCCGCGGCCGAAAGCTCAGAGTCTGCTCAAACACCAGCGCCCGCATCGTTCACGTCCCATGGCTTGCCAGATAATTCAGCCACGCCCTCGGGTCGTACCGAAAATCCTGCCCGGTCATCAGCTCCAGGCTTTGCCGCGCCTGCCACGCCACGGCGAAATCGTGGTCTTCGAGCTCGTCGATCAGCGCGTGCTTCACTTCGCTCGTGGGGAAATTCCGCAGCGCCTCGGCTGATGCGATCCTCACATCCGCGTCCGGCTCAGCATCCCCCAGATGAACTTCGAGCAGCGCCACCGCCGACGCATCCGGGATATTCCCCAGCGCATCGGCCGCCTCCAGCCGCACCAGCGGCTGATCGTCATTCAGCGCCTGCAAAAATAACCACGTATATCCCTGCGCCCGGCAACGGTTCAGCGCTCGCAGCCCCGCCGCCCGCACCGTAAAATCTTCCGTGTCCCGCGCCTCGTAGGCATACCCCTTCAGATAAATCCCGCGCCGCGCGAACTCAAAATCCACGAGCCGCAGCGTCCCCTCGACACGCTTATCCGCCGAGGTGGTATCGGCCATCTTCTTCGCCGCGTAGGCAGCGTTGTCATGCGAGATATAAACGAAAAAGTTCCCCACCGGCGCGACAAACACCACGTTTAGCGCGATCCCCATAGCCACGAACGGCGACTCATACAGCGGCTCCACGCGGCGATCCTCCCCCGCGATCCGCTGCCGATTTTCAATGAGGGCGTCGTGATAAAACCCCTTGTCCACCGGCCCCGGCTCGGACGCGTCATGGGTGCTGCTGCCGCAGCCGCATAGCGCCGCGGCTGACATCATCCAAATCGCCCAGCAAAACTTCCGCATCATGTCGCCTCTGATCCAATTTCATCCCGCCACCCGCAGCGGCGGCTCAGCCGATTCATGCGGCACATCGCCCGCCAATTCCCCCGGCTCGACCAGCGTCGGCCGCTCGATCTCCATTCCCAAAAACCGCGCCGCCAAAAACGCGAATCGATCCGGATCGTCCGTCACGAACGTCCGCAAGGACCCGGTTGCCGGCTCCGGCCCATCCATCCCGGCGGTATCATCGGGCGAGCCCAGTTCACCGGGCGTATTTACTTCGCCGCCCAGCAATCCTTTTCGCGCCAGTCGCCGCGCGACATCTTGGGCACATTGTTCCGCGGAGTCAATCAATTGCACCTGAGGGCCGATGACTTTTGCGATCGCTTTTTTGAGCAGCGGATAATGGGTGCAGCCCAGCACCAGCACATCCACCTTGCGAAGAATCATGCTCTGCAAATATTGCCGCAGCGCGGTCTCCACGAGTGGATCATCCCCGGTCCGTCCCTCTTCAATCATCGGCACCAATAAGGGCGTCGGCCGCAGCATCACCCGCGCCAGATTCCGCCGGCGAAATATCGCCCGCTCATACGCCTTGGACCGCACGGTCGCCTCGGTGGCGATCACACCAATCGCCGGCACCCGCATCGATCCCGCCGCCGCAACCGCCGCCCGAGCCCCCGGCTCAATCACCCCGCTGATCGACAGTTGTGGAAATTCCGCGGCAATCTCAGGCATCGCCAGCGCCGTCGCCGTATTGCACGCCATCACGATATGTTTTGGCTCCATCGGCAGCAAAAACCGCACGATCTGCCGCACAAACCGGCAAACCGTCGCCGGCGACTTGTTCCCGTAAGGCAGATGGGCCGTATCCCCAAAATAGACAAGGTCTTCCGCCGGCAAAACCCGCCGCAGCGCGTTCACGACGGTCAAACCCCCCAGCCCGCTGTCCAGAACGGCAATGGGGCCAGCTATCGGATGCGATTCATTCATTGTTTTGGCCCAATCCCAAGAAAACTTATCGGACCTATCGTCGATTTCCCTTGACCTTTTCCGGCCCGGTAGCGAGAGTTGTTTAACTGCCTGGCAGATGTCCCACCCCATTTTTTTCGGGAGACCCCATGAGCAACGCATTAACCGGCAAAAAAATCCTGCTGGTGGACGATGACAACGACATCCTGACCAGCATGCAGGCCGCTTTCGAGCCCACCGGCGCGGTGATCGAAACCGCCAGCAACGGCAACAAAGCGGTGGAAATCGCCGAAAAAAGTCAGCCCGACGTGGTAATCCTCGACATGATGCTCCCCGGCCGCAGCGGCTTCATGGTCCTGGAAAAAATCAAAAGCAAAAAACCCCGCAACGCCAAGCCATTCGTAATCATGATCACAGGTAATCCTGGCTCCCGTCACAAGATGTTCGCGGAAAGTCAGGGCGTCAGCGAGTATTTCACCAAGCCGGTGAAGTTGGACAAGCTGATCGCGGCGGCGGAAAAGCTAATGGCCCCGCCGCCCGCGGCATAAGAGTCACGCTTCCACGATGTCTTTCGCCATTTCGTACCCATTTCTGCATTATTGCGTGTGTTGGCTAGTCGGTTAATATTTTTGCGGAATGGACCTGCTCGTTCGCATCAAGCGTGCCGTCGTTGCAGGCCGAATTGTCTTCACGCAAAAGGCAGTCGAAGAACGCACCGCGGATAGTCTAAGTGAGCAAGATGTCCGCGAGTCGATAGTTAACGCGGCCGCAATCTATAAATCCATTCGTTCGACCAGCCGCCAACGAACGCGATCCCGCGAACTGCTTCATGTCATCTATGGCACCACTTACACCGGAACCGTTGTTTATACGAAGGGAAAATTACTTGTTGAGCGGAGCGTCGAGACCTATTATGTGCTGATCTCCGCCAAGCGGCCGGAATGAACAAATCATGATCCCGCTACGAACTTGCCCAACCTGCGGTTCCCGCGCCCTCCAGCCTGTTCATGGCAGCGTCCAACTTCGCATCAAGCGCAGGCAAGTTACAATTCCAGACCTCGATTTCATGCGCTGCGGCAAATGCGGCGAGCAAATATTCGATTCCGAAGCCAACCGCAAGATCGACGATTACTTTTCAAAACAACTTCCGCGTCCCACGCGGCGTAAATCGGCCTAGTTATTTCGCCGCCGCAGGCTTCCACTTCAACTGCAAATCAATCTTACTCGAAGTAATCTGCCCATCCGAAGGCGTAAAGTGAATCCGCAGCCCATACCGCTGATCCCCCCATTCCCGGTCATCCTGCACCAAAACACTCAGATTATCCCCAGTAATAACTAGCGTCCCAGCCGGCGTCGGCAAATCAATCTCCTTGGCTCCATCCTTGTCGAAAATATGAGGATCTCCCTTCGGTGCGGGCGCAGCCGGCATCGGCACCGCTTCGCCGTCAACCGTGATTTGCTTGCCGCTGAACGTCGCAACCTGAAGGTTAATCGCAACCGACATCTCATTCGTGGCAATTGCCTTATCGCTGGCCATCGTCGCCGAAAAATGCACACCCGCGTCGGTGGGATCGAGTTGCTCCGTCAATTTGAACGTTCCGCCGCCGACCACAAAATCGCCGGTCAACACTTTCGAGCTCGGCTGGGTCGTCGGCGTTGTTACGGTCGGCTGGAACACATCATGCTCCTCGACTTCCTTCCAGTTGTCATCAAAGTGAACAACCTCAAGATACATATCGCCGATGTCCAGCCCGCCGGTCGTCCGCAGCTTAAAGCCCGGCGCGAGATCGGTATCATCGCTCGGCTGCGTCTGCGCAAAAGCGCTCGCCCCGCCCCCCAGCATCAGAAGAACGATCCCGCACGCAATTTTGTACCCGTGTTTCATGTTTCCTCCGCAATGGTTTATTGTCGAATCCAGCGGGATGTTACCGAATCGCAATACCATTGCAAAATATATATGAAATCCTGGATGATCCGATTCTCACCGCACTCACCCCATTCCCGCCGACTTGACCCCCGTGACTTCCGCCTCTATTCTTTATCCCTCATTCCGACAACGCCGCGTGTGCGGCGCGGAACCCTTTATGACCGGCTTACCGGCTCCTCTGACTTTCAGATGATGCTGGTTTCCAGGTGTCTGGGAGTTAAATAATGTCTATTTCCGTCGAGCAGAAGCAGAAGATCGTCACCGACTACAAGATCCACGACAAGGATACGGGTTCTCCCGAAGTGCAAATCGCGCTGATCACCGAGCGGATCAACCACCTCAGGACACATTTTGATACCCATAAAAAGGACCACTCCTCACGCCGTGGGCTGCTCAAGCTCGTGAGCCGGCGAAATCAACTGCTCAAATACCTGACGCGCGAAGACCGCACCCGGTATCAGCAGATCATCGGACGGCTCAATTTGCGAAAATAATGGTTCTGACCGGGCATGGCGTGGCCGTGCCCATTTTGTTTTATGCCATCCACTCCCGAGCCATTCGGCCCCGGCGCGGTTGACGGATCGGCAAGATGCTTGCCACAGATGCACACACCCGGGGAGTCATCCAGTCCTCCCAGGATCTGTCCATCTGTGGCCCACAATCAATCCAGGGGCCGGATGAGGACATTTTTCCATGCAAGCCATTCGAGTTGAACGCCAGATCGGCGGCCGCACATTGGCCATCGAGACCGGCTCATACGCCAAGCTAGCCGGCGGTTCCGTCACCGTTCAGTACGGAGAATCAGTCGTTTTCGGAGCCGTCGCCCGCGCCAAGCCCCGCGAGGGAATCGATTTCTTCCCACTTCAGGTCGATTACCGCGAACGCCGCGCAGCCGCTGGAAAATTCCCCGGCGGATTCATGAAGCGCGAAGGACGCCCCACAAACAAGGAAATCCTCACCGCCCGCCTCATCGACCGCCCGCTTCGTCCGCTCTTCCCCAAGGGGTTCATGGATGAAGTTCAGATTCAACTCAACGTTCTCGCCTTCGACGGCGAAAACGATCCGGACATCTTCGCCGGCATCGCCGCCAGCGCCGCCGTCGCCATCAGCGACATTCCCCTGATCGTCCCCACGGCCCACGTCCGCGTCGGCCGCGTCGAGGGAAAGCTCGTCCTGAACCCCACCGTCGAGCAGCTCGAATACAGCGAGATGGATCTCGTCGTCGCCGGCACCCGCCATTTCGTCAACATGATCGAGCTCGGCGGCCGGGAGATCAAAGAAGATGAAGTCGCCGACGCCATCGAGTTCGGCCACAAGGCCGTCATCGAAATCGTCAGCCTGATCGAAGAACTGATGTCCAAGGCCGGCAAACCCAAGGTCGGCGAGGTCAAGAAGCCCGATGCCGGCTTCGTCGATTCCATCCGCGCCCGCGTCACCGACAAAATCCGCGAAGTCAAAGGAAAAGCCGGCAAGGCCGACCGCTCCGATGCCATCGAACAGATTCGCGACGACCTGATGGCCGAGATGGCCCCGGCCATCACCGATCCAAACGCCAGCTATCAATCCATCATCGCCACGCGCGACAAGCAAAAGCAGATCCGCTCGATCTTCGTCGAAGTCGAGGAGCAGGTCACCCGCGAAGCAATCCTCTCCGGCGTCCGCCCCGATGGTCGCGATTATCACAGCATCCGCCCGATCTCCTGCGAAGTCGGCGTCCTTCCCCGCGTTCACGGCTCGGCCGTCTTCACCCGCGGCGAAACCCAGGCCATGTGCACCGTTACCCTCGGCACCAGCCGCGACGAACAGATGGTTGACGGCCTCATCGACGAATACAGCCAGAAATTCATGCTCCACTACAACTTCCCCAGCTTCAGCGTGGGCGAAGTTCGACCCATCCGCGGCCCGGGCCGTCGCGAGATCGGTCACGGCGCGCTCGCCGAGCGGGCGCTCGCGCCGATGGTGCCGTCGATCGAGGAGTTCCCCTACTCGATCCGCGTGGTCTCGGACATCCTCGAGTCAAACGGCTCATCCTCGATGGCCTCAGTGTGTGGCTCCTCGCTGTCGCTGATGGACGCCGGGGTGCCGATCAAGCGACCCGTCGCCGGTATCGCGATGGGCCTCGTCAAGGAAGGCGACAAGGTCCGCGTCCTCACCGACATCCTCGGCGACGAGGACCATCTCG
>PMAK01000213.1 GCA_003153655.1 Phycisphaerales bacterium | reverse complement strand
TCCCCCGATTGGCCCGGATATCAGTGGAAAGCCACCGTCCAGCCCTGGAATCAGGACACCAGCGGAATGGGAATTCAGGAGATCGACCTGACCGTAAGCTGGCAGGAGCGCGGCGGCGCCGAAACCCTCACGCTTACCAGCCTCGCGTACCAGAGGACGCAAACGCAATGACGCGCGCTCGCGAAAATATTCGTTTCTCTCACGCCCGCGGCTTCACGCTGATCGAGCTCGTCGTTGCTCTCTCGATGGTCGTCATCATCGCCGCGTCCCTCTCCTCCACGCTCTGGCTCGCCTATCACGCCACCCAGCGCACCGAAGCCGCCGTCAACCCATCGCGACAAGCCGCGATCATGATGGACTATCTCGCCCCCGATTTTCAAAACGCCCTCCAGGCCGGCTCAGTCAGCACCACATTGATCGGAAATTTCGAGGGAACCCAGGCCCAGGATGATCGTGGCCACGAAGCCGACGATGTGATCTTCTTCTCCACCGCCGAAAGCCCCGAGCACGCGTATGCCAACGGCGAAGTCAAACAAATCGAAATCACCGTCGAGCACCTCACCGGCACCAACGATTACGCCCTCGTTCGCCGCGTCACGCGAAATCTGACCGCACAAATCCAGGCCGCTCCGGATGAAGAAATCATCTGCCGCGGCGTATCCAGCTTCACGCTTGAGTATTTCGACGGCAGCAATTGGGACACAACCTGGGATTCAACGCAGGAAGACAAAACGATCCCCGCCGCCGTTCAGGTGAAGGTGGAACTACAGGATCCAAGCGCCAGCCCGACAGCAATTCCAGTCACGCGCGAACGCATCATTCCCCTATTGTGTTCAACGGCCGCCGTCGATCCGGCCGTCAACACGGGGGTAACAATGCCATGACCCGCGAGCATTCCCATTTACATTTAGCGGCGGTACGCAGCACCGCGGGTTCGCACCACCGTCACCAAGGAATGATCTTCGTCACCGCGCTCGGAATCATCATCATCGTCACAGGCCTGGTCCTCGTTTTCGCACAGGCCATGAGAACCGAAAACCTCGCCTCCGCCAATCGCCGCTCGGATGCCGACGCCGAGGCGATTGAGCAGGGCGCGGAGCAATGGGTCCAGGCCCAGGTAGACGCCTACACAACCGATGCCATGACCATCACGCAGGTCCCCGCTCAAGGAATCCAGGTCGGCGCCGGATATTTCTGGATTCTCCAAAGTGATCCCGATAGCGATCAAAATCAACTCTTCGGCATCACCGATGAATCCGGCAAGCTCAACATCAATGCCGCATCGGCCACACAGCTCATGGCTCTCCCCTGCGTCATGCAGCAAAACGTCGCCGATGCTATTAATGATTGGCGCAAATCCGCCGCCCAGGCCACCGCCGACGGCGCTGAATCCAATTATTACGAATCCCTCTCCGAGCCCTACGAATGCAAGAACGGCCCGTATGACACCGTCGAAGAACTCCTCCTCGTCGAAGGCGTAACGCCCCAACTCCTCTTCGGCTATGACTTCAATCGCAATGGAATTCTCGAAGATGCCGAGCGCAACGCCGGCGGCTCCAACGTCGGATCTTTCACCGGCGGCGGCTCGGGCGACGACGGCCGCGGAATCTATAATTACCTGACGTGTTATAGTGCCCAGCCGGCGACGCGCGGTGCGCCCACCCCTGCGGGGCGGGTNNTCTCATCGCACTCGGGATGTCCCCGGGCAACGCCGCGGGACTGGTTTCGCAACGACAAGGTCAGGATTACACAACGACAAGCTGGGCCAATTCATATCTCGGAGGCATCTCAGCTGCTTCAATCACCGGACAGTCATACCAATATTCCGCCGACATCGTCGCCGTCAGCGGCGACGGCCGCGCCTTCAAACGCGTCCGCATCGTTGTCGATTGCCAGGCGTCTCCCTCGAAGATTGTTTATCGAAAAGATTTAACATCGTTCGGCTGGCCGTTGCCGCAGAGCATTCGTGATACCCTGCGTTTAGGCAAGCCGATACCGACTGGTGCGTTTCAGTCGAACCTGACATCCTCCGGAACCATCGGCCAGAACCACTAGGAAAACCTTGAAACCAGCGCAAAACAACACGAGTTCCACTAGACGCCCAAGCGACGCCATCCGCCGTTTAGCCGCGTCGCTCGGCTCCGCTGAGCGAAGTCGAAGCGCGACGCGCGTCTCCGCCCAGCGAGGCCGCGCCAACTGGAAACCCCAGAAAAAAGTCCTCGGAATCGCCATCGGCGAACGCTCCCTTCTGGCCGCCGATCTCGTCGCCGGCGATCGTCCACAGGTCCGCCGGCTCGCCGAACTCGTCTATCCCGAGGGAATCTCTTTCTCCCAGCCGCTCGAGCTCGGCAAGCTCCTGGGCCACTTTCTCAAGGACAACGAATTTTCCTCGCGCTCCGCGGTCATCGGCATCCCGCTGAAATGGATCGTCGTCAAACCCAAGGAAGTCCCGCCCGCCGATGACGCCACCGTCTCCCAGCTTCTGCGCCTCGAAGCCGAAGCCGAATTCTCCACCGAACTCAAAGACCTCGTTTACGATTTTGCTGGAAGCGGCGCAGCCACGGATACCGGCCGCACCGTCCTCCTCACCGCCACGCCCAAAAGATATATCGATGCCATCGAGACCATGTGCGAAGCCGCCCGGTTGCAAGCCCTCGCCATCACCCCATCCGCGATGGTTCTCGGCTCCCTCACCGGCTCATCGCTCAAGCGGAACGTACTGGTTCTCTCGCTCGGCGCCGGCGGAGGCGAACTCTCCTCCCAGCGACAGGCAACCGCGACCGCTCTCCGCACCCTCCGGCCCGCAACACCCGAGCCGCCTTTCGTCAGCGAACTCCGCCGCGCCGTCTCAACACTTGTCATCCCCGAAGCCGACCGCGAACTCATTCTCTGGGACGGCGCCGGCATTGATGCGCCATCGCTCGGCCGCCAGCTTGGCTTCACGGTCAGCGCCGGCGAATTAACATCGTTTGGCGTCGATACCGCCCAGGCCGGCGCCAACGGTCAAGGCGCGAAATAGNNCGCTGTCGCCCTCGCGCTTTCAGCAATGGACGAGACGGGGCCAAGCATCGACTTCCTCCACTCGCGTCTTGCCGCGCCGCGCGAACATCGAATCCCTCGGTGGGCGTACATCACTATGGCCGCGGTTGTCATCCTCATCGGCGCTTGCATCTACGCCTACAGCGATCTGGATCAGCGGCAAAAAAGAGTTGATGACCTCCAATTGAAAATCAACCGCCAACAAAGCCAGGTTGATGCCGCCAGCGATTTCGTCTCCAAGGTCACGCTCGCCCAATATTGGCATGGTGGAGAGGCCCGTTATCTCGCCTGTCTCCGCGATCTCGATAGTGTGATTCCCGACGACGGCCAAACCTATGCGACGAGCCTCGATATCAAGGCTCAACCGCCTCCGCTCGCCCAGGCCAGCGGCGCGCCCGCTTCCGGATCGCCCGCGAACGCCGACCAGGCCCGAATTCTGTCGGTAACGCTTCAGGGCCACACCGCCAATCCGGAAAGCGTCACCGCCCTCGGCGAGCAAATGCGGCGCAATCCCACGGCTTTCACTGACATCAAAATCGGCCCCGGAACCAAAGTCCCGCGCACGCAGGAATGGCTCTTTTCCATAACGTTCAATTACGTGCCGCCGAAGATAACGCCGGCAAAGACAGCGGCGCCGAAATGAATTTTAAGATCATGGAGTGAATGTGGTTTTATCCAAACGAGAAAAATACATTGCCATCGGCGCCATCAGCGCGGTGGCTCTGCTCACAATCAACAGCCTGGTGATCGCCCCCTACAACGACAAGCGCGACGCGCTCGAGGAGCAGGAAACGGCCGACACAAAGACACTCGAAGATGATAAGCTCCTCCTCTACAAACAGGAGGGCCTCCAGTCCACCTGGAAAGATATGCTTGCCAGCGGCCTGCAAGCCGATGATTCCACCGCGCAGAGCAAAACCCAGCAGGCGCTTCAGGATTGGGCGCGGTCCGCCAACATCAATCTTGAAGCGCTCAGCTCCGATCACGTGGCCACGCAGAAGGGCCCGTTCCAGGTGATTAATTTCAATCTCGATTTCAACTCCAGCGGCAATCAATCCATGCGGCAGATCGCCCGTGTCCTCTGGTCCCTCGAAAGCGCCGATATGCCCATTCGCCTGAATGACATGAAAATCACCACCGCCCGCGAAGGCACCGACAACCTCGACGTGAAGTTGATCGTCTCTTCACTTTACATGCCGCCGACCGCGCAGCCCGCGAGATCAGGACAATCCGGCGCAAATAGCAATCAGTCCGATGAAATGGAAGATGTGCAATGAAAACCTGGATCCTCATTCTCATTGCCTGCACGGTCACGACGATCGCGGCCATCGCCGCCGAGACGACCACGCGCCCGGAGATCTCAATTACCGTCGCTTCTCCCACGTCCCGTCCTTCTGCGCAGTCCTTCCGCAACGGGCGCAATCGCTCTTCCTCCCGGCAGCTGGTTTCAACCGCCTCTTCCAGTCTTCCGGCAATTTTTGAGGAAGTCGCCAGCCGCAATATCTTTGTCCGGGGAAATCAACATCCGCCGCGCCCCGATGCAAACTCCCAAAGTTTGGGCGGTTCCTACAATTCCGTTCCAACACCCAATCAATTGCTACTGACCGGCATCTCACTCACAAACAACGGCAAAGTGGCCTTCCTGGAAGACCAGGACGCCAACCAGGTCACTCTTGTACGAATTGGCGACAAGGTCTCCACCGGGAAGGCCGTGAGCATGACGCTCGATTCACTCGACTATCAGGACGCCGGCGGAAAAGTGATCCGCGTCAACGTCGGCTTCAATCTCGCCGGCGGAGATGTGTGGGGCGTTTCCGGATCGTCTTCGCCGCAAGCATCAACCCAGCCGTCAGGCTCGGCCACAGGCCCGCGCCGGCCCGGTGAAACAATGGAAGATTATCTCCACCGCCGAAGAGCCGCGGAATCCGCAAGATGAAAAAATTGAAATAACACTTCGCCAAACGCCTATGGCGCTTGGACGAGAAGCTGAAATAAAAACTGAATCAGAACATCAGGGAATGAAAGGGCTAACATGAAACGGAAATCGCGAGGGATCACACTTCTTACCGCCGCATTAGCGGCTGTATTGATTCACCCAGCCTGGTCGAGCGCGCAAATCACCGACCCGCCAACTCCCAGCACCCAGCCATCCGACCAGGTGATCGCATCCGGCGGCCAGGTTCTCTCTCCATCCACACAGCCCGCCGCCACGCAGATCACCATGAATTTCAAGGACGCCTCGATCGATGCCGTCCTCGATTACCTCTCGCAGACCGCCGGGTTCTTCGTCATCAAGGAAGTCCCCGTCACCGGTCGCGTCACCGTTTTCAATCGATCGCCCATCAGCCCCGAAGACGCGGTCAAATATCTGAACAGCGCCCTGAAAAACGACGGCTTCACCGCCATCCAGATGGGAAAGGTCCTGAAAATCACCACCCTCGCCAACGCCAAGCACGCCGACATCCCCGTCCACATCGGCAACGATCCGGACAAGATCGACACCACCGACGAACTGATCACGCAGATCATTCCCGTGCGCAGCGTCGATGCGGTCAAGCTGAAAACCGACATTCAACCGCTCGTGAGGNNGAACACCGAGGCCGATCTCACCGCAAACGCCGCCAGCAATACGCTGATCATCACCGACACCTCGGCCAATGTGCGGCGCGTGGTGGAGATTGTCTCCAGCCTGGATAAGAAAGAGTCCTCTGCCACCGACATTCGTGTTCGCCAGCTTAAATACGCGGACGCAACAGCGGCGGCGAAGCTCATTACGGACATCTTCAATCCCCAGCAGGCCCAGACGCAAAATCAACCCGGCGGATTCGGCGGTCTCCCGTTCTTCAGATTCAACGGCGGGGGCGGCGGTGGTGGCGNNGGCGGCGGGGGACGCGGCGGCGGTGGATTTGGTGGCGGCGCGCCTGGTGGGGGCGGCGGGGCCGCCGCGGCAGCGCAGGCCGAATCCGGCGACACCGGACACGTCCAGGCATCAGCCGATCAGCGAACCAATACCGTCGTTGTTTCCGGGCCACCCGACACATTGGCCGTCATCGACGGCATGCTCACCAAACTCGATTCCGATCCCGCCGCGGCGGAAGATTTCTTCATCTACCCCGTGAAAAACGGCCAGGCTGTTGATATAGCTTCCACCCTTAACGGCCTGTTCAGCGGCTCCGCCGCCAGCAGCACCACCGC
>PMAK01000082.1 GCA_003153655.1 Phycisphaerales bacterium | reverse complement strand
GACGTGCTTGCCGGCTTCGAGGCAGGCGATGGCCATGTCGCGGTGCATGTGGTTTTGGGCGGTGATGTCTACTAAATCGATCTCGGGGTTTTGGATGGCTTTTCGCCAATCGGTGCTGAAGTTTTTCCAGCCCCATTTTGCGGCGAAGGATTTTAGGGCTTTTTCGTCTTGCGCGGCGACGGTGTGCATGATGGAGTCTGCGGGGAGATCGAAGAATTTTGGGGCTTTTAGGAAGGCGTTGCTGTGGGCGCGGCCCATGAATTTTTGGCCGATTAGACAGACATTAACAACTGATTTGGGCATTTGATTTTGCCTCCGCGAGTTATTTCTTCTGCCGCAGCGAGCGAGTTTAACCTAGGGATGGGTGCATTCAAAGAATCTATAAGTTTCGGAAATTCTTGAAGATATTGATTTTTTTCGGTTACGGTTTTCGCTTCGGTGATGGTCGCTTGATCGAATATAACAGGCATTTTTGTTGTGGGCGCTGCTGGCTGGCCTGGTGACGATCGGATGGGCATTCTGATATCAGGCGTGAGGAGATGACAGTTAATCCTTTTGCTTGTTTGTGCCTAGTTCTTTGGCAATTTCTGAATCTAGTTGATCTAGTTTGCCTAGTTCGGTTTTTTCGGAGGCGAGGACGTCGGCGTCGATCATGCGGTCGATTTCTTCGTCTGTTACCAGATCTTCACGCGTGCCTGATGCGGTTGCGCCGCTGGTGGCGGATTGTTCCATGGAATCTAAAAATAGATCCATGCGCTCTTCCATTGTGCCGGCCTGGGTGACGGCTTTTTCCCACTGCGATTGGGTCTTGGTGAGGTCCATTTCGCCGAAGGTTCGGCTGATTTCTGTGGCCATGAGGGCCATGGATTCGGCGAACTGCTGGCTGGCCTGGGCTTGTTGCTGGATGAGCATTGCGTTTTTGATGGAGAGGAGTTGGCGCTCGAGCATTTTTTTGACGGCGGCGGTTTTTTTGAGGGCGCTTCGGATGAATTGGTACTGACCATTGTCGCCGATCTTTTTGGCGTGCTGGGCGTTTTTGATGAAGTCTTCAGCGAATTTCTCCTGTTGGCGGATGGAGCGTTCGATGGCGCGCATGCCGCCGCGGATTTTCATTTCCCGTTCGATTCTGCGTTCGTCTTTGGATTTGAATAGGCCCATATTTTGTTCTGCTTTCCTGAAGACCTGCCGACTGAAGTCGGCAGGCCGCGCTATTGTGATTCGTCGGCGGCGTTTCGTTTTTTTACGGCTTTGTCGGCGGCGTCGTAGGCTTGTTCGGGTTTTACCGCGCCTTTGTCCATGTCGTTCCAGATGTTCATTAGTTCCTGGCCGGCGCTGGTCAGGCCGGCGGATTCCATGGAATCCCGGTCGGCCTGGCTGCCGAGGTCGAGCAGCGTGTCGAGGCGGTCTCTGTAGACGTCCTGGGAGACGGCGTCGTCTTCGATCCACTGGCTGATTTTTACCACGTCTTTGTCGGTTAGGTTTAATCGGCCGGTGGCTCTGCCGGATTCGTTGTTTTCTTTGACCATCTTCAGGCGGCTGACGGTCATCAACTCTTTGCTGCGCAGGGTGAGCTCGCGGGCTGTCATGAGCTGTTCCTGGGTTTTCATTTCGAATTGCTGGGCCAGGGATTTTCTTAGCTCGGGGGATTTCTGGGTTGCGCCTTGCTGGAAGATTTTTTGTTTGTCGGTGCTGATCTGCTCGATGCGCTTGAAGAGTTTGTCACGCTGCTTGGTGAGGAGGATTTCCTCTTTGCGCAGCTCCTGGGGATTTAGCTGGCTGAGGGTTTTCTTGTGGCCGAAGATTTTATCTATGAGAGCCATTTTTATTTTTAGCCGGGTTCGGGTTCGTTTCGTTTTCTTTGGGGGATTGGGGGTGGTTGCGCGGCTTGCGGCGCGGGCTTGGTCGCGGCGATTATGGGCTCGGATTTGATTGCTGCCGGCGGAGCGGGGGTTTCGGGTTGTTTGGAGCCTTCGAGGAGTTCGTCGTAGAGGGCTTGTTCTTCAGAGGTCATGCCGCCGTGGGATTGGGAACCCACGGAATCGGCGAATTCGTTTCCTGCCTGGAGTTCGGCCAGGACTTCTTCGGTCTTGGCCGCGACGAGGCCCATTTCCTCGCTGTCGGGGAGATTGGCGGCTTTGCCCTGGCGCTGCAGTTCGAGATTGTGCAGGTGGGTGTTGTTGACGTTGATCTGCTGGTTGAGCATCGAGAGCAATTGCTGGCGACGATCAATGTCTTTGCGAAGCTGGAGCATCTGGCCGGTGATGCGGCGGCGCGGGAGATCGCTCGTGGCATTTTTGAATTGCTGGCGCAGCTCGGCTTCCTTGGTTTCCATGACGCCCATCTCTTCGTAGCTGCGATCGAGTTGCTGGCTGAGGGCGGTCCGTNNCCGTCGCTCGGAGAGGAAGGCGATTTTCTTTTCGACATCGCCCTTGCGGGAGAAGAGGGTTTTGACGCGATCGATGAACGGCATATCGGAACCTCCCGAAGCGGCGCCGAACAGCGGCGCGGAACCTTCCTGAAATAAGACAAGGCGGCCATCGAGCCGTTTGGCGGTCAGGCCGGGGTTTTCCCTAGCGTAGGATTTTAACTCAGAATCGACGAGTTGTGGGGAAAGCTGCAATTTGGCGGCCAGTTTGTCGGCGGCGATGCCGGCGGATTGAAGGGAAATGCGGTTGGATTCGATTTCGGAGCGGATGCGGGCGCGTTTTTCGAGGTCCATTTCGGGGTCGAAGAGTTCGACATAGTCCTGATTTTCCGGGGGAGCGGAGACTGTCCAGCCGCCGGTTGGGTTGGGGGAGACGAGGATGATGGTGCGATCGCGCATGCGCGAGGCGGCGTCGCGGGCGTCGGGGGTGAAGCCGCTGGTGGACATGATGGCGACGGTGGAGGGAATTCCGTTCAGCGGGGGCGGAAGAGTTGCGAGGGTTTGAGCGAGATCGGCTGCGGAGGCGGGGCCTTGCGGTTGGCCGGCGAGCAAGGCGCGTGTGGGGGAGATGGAGACGGCGCGGAAGCGGCCGACCCAGGATTTGATGACCCACCATTTTTTTCGGCAGAGGCCGACTTCGATTGATCTGCCGAGGGGCATTTGGGATTCGAGCTGGCGATCGGGTTTGCCCATTTCGCTCATGAGGCGTTTGAGTTCTATGCCGCGGTCTTGGTGATTTATGTCGCGGATTAGGGTGAAGGCGTGCTTTGGGCCGCGGGAGGTGGGGAGACGGAGGCGGTCGTCGTCGAGGAGGCGCTCGACGTGGGCGATGAATAGGCGCTCGAGTTGCTGGTGTTGGGTTGGATCGGAAAAGTCGGTCATGGGTTTCGCCTGTGGCGGTGAAAGAGAAACGCGGCGGCGGCGATGCACCAGGCCCAGCCGACGATGGAGAGGATGGCGTAGATGACGTTCATGGGAATGTTATGCGACGGCCCCAAAACCGGAGTTGAAGCGGGAGACGATGCGGGAGCCGCAGCGAGGGCAGAAGATTGCGCCGGCTGGGGCGGATTTTTCGCAGAGGCTATTGGGGCAGAGGACGCGCAGGCCGTGGGGGATTGGGATGTCGACCGCGGGTTGCTGTTGCTGGAGCATTGTGGTGACGCGCTGTGCGAGTTCGGCGCGGATGCGAGTGCTGGTGCGCTGGATGTATTGTTGATGAACCGCGCCGGCGAGGGATGCGGGGATTGTCCACCATGCGCCGCAACAGATGCCGAAGAGCGCGGCAAGCATCCAAAGGGGGCGAAAGCCGATGCCGGGTGAGAGTAAGTCGACCGGCGGGATATTCTGGCGGGCGAAGATGAGGTTCATGCGGCGAACGAGGCGATGGACGTTGGCGGCGTGCTGCTGGACGTGGAGCCAGTGGGAGGCGTAGGCGATGGAAAGGCAGAGGGTCCAGAGGCCGTAGAAATGCATCGGGCTGGTGGGGAAATGATGGCTCCAATGGTTGATGGAGAAGGGTTCGGGCCTGGAACCGTTGAAGAGATACGTGCCGTGAAGAATCATCGGGAAATTGAAGCTGGGGGTGCTCATCCAGGGCATCAAATTCATGGCGAGGATGCCGAGGAGTATGAGGGGGACGATCCAGATCGTGGGTCCAGCGCCGGTCCTGCGGACGGAATCGCGGAGGATGGCGGCTTCGTCTTGGCCGGTGCGGATGCGGAGCCATTCGACGAGGTGCCAGAGCTGTTGACGTTCGAAGACGACGAAGCGGGAGAATTTTTTTGGCCAGACGATGAGGGGGAGAATTCCGAAAGTGATGCCGCCGAGGAGGACGGTTTTGAGCGGTCCCCAGGCGAGGCCGAGTGTGCGGCGGCTGAGGCTGTGGAGAACGGCGGCGGAGAGATGATCGGGTCGTGCGCTGGGCTCGAGGGTGCGTTCAGTTGGGGTGAATTGGCTCATGAATGGCCCAGTCGGGAGGCCCAGCGATCGGGGCTGGGGGAAGTTTCGCGGAGTGTGGAGGCGCGCGTCAAGGATGAGCCGCACCGGCGGCAGAAATTAGCTTGCGGGGGATTTATCGCGAGGCAGCGGATGTGGGCGCAGCGGCGCGGTTTGGTTGAGGGGCGCGGCGCGCGGTTGGCTAGGCCGGTGAGGTGGAGGAATGCGATCCAGACAGCGCGAAAGACGTGGCCGATGATCCAGAGGACGAAGAGCAGCCAGGCGAGGGCCAGGATCGCGAATACGCCGAAGATGTGGAAGGTCATGGGGCCCATATTCGTCTATCGCATCATGCCGGGACGGTTTGTGGAATGAGGGCTTCTCCGCAGAAGATGCAGAATCGGTCGGTGGCGTCGGGGAACGCGCCGCACTTGGGGCAGCGCAGAACGTGGGCGACGAGTTGGAAGCCGCAGTGCATGCAGAATTGATCGCCGGGGGAAACGGGGTTTTTGCATTTCGGACAATTCGTGCCGGCGACGGGCCGGGTTGGGATCGGCGGCGGCATGCGCGGGGGAGCGCTCTTTGTTGCCGTCGGCAGCGCCGCTAGAAATTCGTCGGCGGAGGCGAAGCGTTTGTCGAGACGGGCGTAGCTGCGACGGAATATATCATCGAGATTTTTGGGGACTGCGCGATTCAAATCGCTGGGGACGTCGGTGCCGGCGGGTCGTTCGCCGGTGAGCATTTCGTAGAGGAGAACGCCGCAGGCGTAGAGATCGGAGCGGGCTTCGGGTTGGCCGTTGCGCTGCTCGGGGGCCATGTATTCCAGCGTGCCGGCGATGTCTTTGGCGGCGGGTGAGTTCATGGAGGCGGAATAGGCGATGGAGCCGGCGGCGGCGTTGGCAGCTTTGCCCAGGCCGAAGTCGGTGATTTTTACGACACCTTCTGCGTCCCAGCCTTCCTTTGCGACGCGCTCGTGAATGAGAATATTTTCGGGTTTGATGTCGCGATGGATGACGTTGCGGGCGTGGGCGCATTTCAGGCCGGCGAGGACCTGACGGAGGATTGAGACGGTTTGGGGGATGGTCAGGAGTTTTTTATCAATGAAGGGGCGCAGGCTGGAGCCGGGGACGAATTCCATTGTGAGATACGGGACTTCGGCGTAGGGATCGAAGCCGAGGGCGCGGACGATGTTGGGATGGATCAGGCCGTGGATGGCGACGCCTTCGCTTTGGAGGTTGCGGAGGTATTGGGGGTTGGTGGGGATTTTGATGGCGACGAGTTGATCGGTCCAGACGTGATGATGGGCGCGCCAGACCTCGCCGAAGGTTCCGCCGCCAACCTTGGCATCGAGGACATATTCGCCGACACGTTGATCGGTTTGGGGCATTTTTACACCTTCTCCGCGAGCCAGTCGCAGACGAGGAGATTATATACGCCGGCTATGAGGCCGCCGAGCAAAAGAAAAGTCCAGGCGGCGGGGTTTGGCATGTGCCAATGGAAGAGCCAGGCGAGGAGGAGGACTTCGGCGATGGAAAAGATGGCGACAAGCCCCCCGCCGGCGGCGTTGCTTTCCATGCGGGCGACCCAGCCGATGATCGCGAAGGAGGCCCAAGGGAGGACCAGGACGATTCCGAACCAGGCGAAGATGCGGCCAGTGCCGGAGACGAGCATCTGGCGGGTGGATTCGTCCATTTGCCACCAGGAGATGGCGGCGGCAACGACGCCGAGGGCGACGAGGCCTGTGACGATGCGGCCGGTGATGCTTTTTAGGAATTCCATTGGGGGTGAATATTAACCGAGCGGGGGGCGGCAGTAGTTACAAACGGTCACGATTTCAATAAGGCCTTACCGGTGAAGACACTATGAGTTAGGCACGTTGACCGCCTGTTGGGTATGTCACATGATGGCCTGCATGTATCGGTCGAGCAAAAAGGTCAAGCGGTTTGATTTCCCGGCTGGGAGGATCATTGCCGGGAAATATCAAATCGAGGATTTGCTTGGAAGTGGTTGGGAGGGTGAGGTTTATAGGATTTTTGAGCGTAGCACGGGGATTCGTCGGGCCGCAAAGTTTTACTATCCGCATCGGGATCCAACCGGGAAGGCGGCTATTGCTTATGCCTGGAAGCTGGATGCCCTGCGGCATTGCCCGATTCTGTTGCAATATCACCACCAGGAGATCGCGTATGTAAAACGCGGGAAGGTAATTGTTGTCATCAGCGAACTGGTGGAGGGGAAGAAGCTGAGCGAGTTTCTTTATCAGCAGAAGAACCATCGGCTGAGCGCGTTTGAGGCGCTGCATGTGCTTTACGTGCTGGTGAAGGGGATCGCGCCGATCCATGCGCGCGGGGAATATCATGGGGATATCCATGATGACAACATCATGATCCGGCGGCAGGGAATCGGGTTTGAGGTGAAGCTGCTGGATTTTTTTGATCTGGGGAAGCCTACGCGGGCGAAGATTCAGAAGGATGTGCTGAATTTGATCGAGGTGTTTTTGGCGCTGGTGGGCGGAAGGGCGCGGTATGCGATGCAGCCTCGGGTGATTAAGGAGATTATCCGGGGGCAGAAGGATTCGCTCGTGCTGGAGCGGTTTTCGAGCGCGGGGGATATTCAGAAGCATTTGGAGACGCTGGAGTGGAGTTAGGGAGAATTAAATTGGACCGCAGAGCGACTGTGTTAAAT
>PMAK01000116.1 GCA_003153655.1 Phycisphaerales bacterium | reverse complement strand
CGCGGTATTTTCCCAATAGCTCGATCCCTTGGCATCAATGGCCGTGGAAAGAGTCACAGTTCCAGTGCTGAGGGCGGTATAGGAAAGAGAGTCGAAGAAGTCAGTCGCGGTGGCAAAACTCGCCGTGGCTGCACCAAATTGTGAGATGGCAGCGGCACCAGTAGCTGTGTTCGGCTGACCGGCGTTGCCCCCGAAGATCGCGAAGTGATCTCCAACGTCTCCACCAGTCGAACTGGTCGGAGACACGTCACCTGCGGTGGTGGAGCTCCAATTCGGAATCGGCGCGTTGGAACTGGAGAGTGTGTTGTTCGGGCCAGCCGGCGGATTGCCCAGGCCCGGGTTGGAGTTATTGTTAATCGAAGAGGTGCTGTTGAAGTCAGGCGCCCCAGCAAACGTATTGTTCGACGGGCCGTTGGTATCGGGAGCAAGCTTGCTCGCATTGGTATCGCTGGAGGGAACCACGATGCTGAAGGTTGAGAGACCGAGGAAGGAGGGCTGAACGAGATCGGTTTTTGTCGACGCTCCGACCTTCTTGCCGGCATCGGGATTGACGTTGTTGCTGACAACGGCGTCAACGCCGAATTGGAGCGTATCGCCAACCGCGATATTAATCGTGGTGGGAACCGGAGCTCCGCCTGTCGAGCCATAGTTGTATGACTGAACGACCGTTGTATCCGGGGCGATATCATTAATATTGTCGTAATACACAGTAACCGTCGCAGCATGGGCGGCCTTGGCCCCCATGGTGGCGGCGACCGCCATCGACAATACCGACAACGCTTTCATCTTCTTGGCTGATTGCATATCTCTACCTCGCGATTTGTGTGCCCTGGGAACTGCCGTTCCCGCGTTTTCTCCGCCTACCGAATACTTGGATAAATTGAGCGTTTCCTCGCCTTATCCTCCGTCCGGAGGCCGCACCACTAACGTAAGTGGCGGCGACTGAACAGTTGAAGTCTACCGCGTTTGGACCAGAATACAACATAAAAATTGACGGAATTTCAACCCTTATTGTCATTTTTTGGTTAAGAGAAGACGCCTTGCCTCGACTCGCGGAAAATATACCATAAACACATTAATGAAATCGACTTACATGAAATACTGATCTTATTTCAGCGCAAATTCTGCCGCGATCGCGAATCGAAAATTTTGCTTGATTTACAAAGAAAGCCCCTTATTGCATAAAAAAACAGCGACCAATTCTTAGGCGGGACTTCCGTCGATCAGGTTACTCGATGCCTGTTGCGGTGGCTTTGGCGCGGCCGGCAAATCGCGGCCGCCGCATCAAAAAGGGGATTGCGGCAAGGGCCAGGGTGAATGCAGCGGGTTCGGGGATGCTTACGTTCCCGGCAAGGTACTGGGCCAGGAAGTTTGCCTTGGGTGTTCCAAGTCCGGTAACGGCGTCATATCCAGTAGTAGCGGAATAACCGGAATTTCCGCCGGTCGTGATGTCATTAAAGGCGCTATCGTAGAGCGGCGTGTCGTAAAGAGAGTAAAGCATCGGAAGCGTGTCGCTGCTGCTATCAAGGGTATCCAGGCCATTGAGGGCACGGCCCTGATCGGCAATGGCGAAAAGGGCCGCCCATGCGGGTGCCCCCGCGCTCGTGCCGCCGACCGTGATGGCCTGCGAATTACCGTTGTAGAAAAGGTCAAAGCCTGTGTTGGGGTCGGCATCGAAGGAGACGTCTGGCGTGGAACGCAGGCCGGTATTTTGAACGGCAAGCTGATAAGCCGGCTCAGATTCCACCGAGCTATACCCCCCACCGGAACCAGACCAGGCGGTTTCTGACGCGATTGTATTGTTCGTTCCAAGAGTCAGAGATGTGCCGCCGACACCGACCACGCTTGGGGAGTTGGACGGATGCGAGATGGTGCCGGAATCGCCCGAGGCAGCAACATAAGTGATCCCCGTGTGTCCAGCTGGAGTGACGTAGACGCTGGCATCGGCGTTGGTGTCATTGGATGACTCTCCACCGGTGTAGCTCATGGAAACCACCGAAACGCCTTTGACGGATTGGGCATAATAGATCGCTGGATACAGGTTGGAATTGTCGGAGGAATTGGCCTCAACAACGAGGATGTTCGCCGCCGGCGCGAGGGCATGAGCCCACTCGACATCAAGGGCGGTTTCGGCATTTTCGACGCCCTCGGCCGGAGCGTTGGGCAGGTTGATGCCATTCTGGCCGGTAACGGTAAGCGACCAGCCCGACCCCGGATTGGGCAGGGAAAACGCCGCGTCGAAATTCATCAGGTCGGTATTGAGCGTGAGGTCGTTATCGACCTCGATGAGCGCGATGGTCTGTCCAGCGCCGTTTCCCTGGACCGTGCCGTTGTCGTAGGTGATCTGGTTGAACCCGTAAGCGGTCTGGATTTGCGCCGGAGAGTAAGTGACGGGAAGGCCGGAAAGGAGCCGACGAGGCTCCAGCGCCTCAAACAACAGGAATGGCGAGGGCATATGGGAGATTATTGCCCCATTTCGGGGTCCGGGCCAATGAAATCCCAAGATTTCGGACTCGTCATGGCCGATGCTTTGGATTTTATCGGACGGGAAGCGCGACAATTGGGGGTTTTATACCGAGTATAGTAAACAGGCATATCGCGCAATCCGATACGAAATGAGGGTTTGCCTTTGGCGCTTGGGCGGGGCGACGCCTTAAAAATATGCGTATCCTGATTGTTGACGATGATGAGTTGTCCCTGGCGATCCTGGAGGGCGTCCTCGACGAGATGGGCTACGAGGTGGAGCGCGCCAACAACGGGCGGGAGGCACTGAAAAAGCTTCGCGAGGGGAATATCCACATCGTTATTACGGATTGGGAGATGCCGGAGATGAACGGCCTGGATCTGTGCCGGACGATCCGGGCGGACGATTTTTCGGGATACATCTACATTGTCATGCTGACGAGCCGTGAAGGGGGCCAGCAGAAGATCGAGGGATTGCACGCGGGGGCGGATGCGTTTCTGGTCAAGCCGCTGAACACGGAAGAGATGATCGTGAGCCTGAAGACGGCGGAGCGCATCCTGAGCCTGGAGACGCGGGACCTGGCGATGTTCGCGCTGGCGAAATTATCCGAAAGCCGCGATCCGGAGACGGGGGCGCACATCGAGCGGGTGCAGAGTTATGCGCGGGTGTTGGCGCAACACCTGTCCCGCACCGAGAAGCATCGCGGAATCATCGACGCGGAATTCATCCGGCTGATCCATCAGACCAGCCCGCTGCATGACATCGGAAAAGTCGCGATCCCAGATAGCATCCTCCTGAAGCCGGGGAAGCTGACGGATGACGAGATGGCGATCATGCGGACGCACGTGACAATCGGCGCGCAGACGCTGGATGCGTCGCGGCAACGGTTTCCCAACGTTCGCTTTTTACAGATCGCCCGGGACATCACGATGTCGCATCACGAGCGGTGGGACGGCAAAGGATATCCCGAGGGACTCAAGGGAGATCAGATACCGCTGGCGGCGCGAATCGTGGCGGTTGCGGATGTATACGATGCGCTCACCAGCCGACGCGTATATCGCGACGCGATGACGCATATTCAAGCCAAGACGTACATCCTGCATGAACGCGGCCTGCATTTCGATTCAGACGTGGTGGAGGCGTTCATCCAGACAGAGAAGCAATTCATCACGATCCGCGAACAGTTCAAGGACGAGGAGCTGCGCGAGGAACAATCGGGGGAAGGCGCCGTGCCGGGTGATAGGGCATCCACTGTCGTGCCAGCCATGCGAACGCGAGACCGGGTGATCATCGTGGACGACGATGTGGTCACGCGCGAGATGATCATGGACTTCCTAACGGCGCACGGATTCGAGGCGGCGAGCTTTGACGATCCACGAAAAGCAATGGAATCGATCAAAGAGCAACGTCCGCGGCTAATCATTTCGGATTGGGAAATGCCGCACATGGACGGCCTGGAATTTTGCCGGCAGGTGCGGGCGATGGCGCAGGGCGGCCATGTGCATTTCGTCATGCTGACCGTTCACGCGAGCAAAGAGGAACTTTGCAAAGCATTCGACGCGGGCGTGGATGATTTCCTGGCCAAGCCGTTTGACGAAGTGGAATTGATGGCGCGGCTGCGCTCGGGACTGCGAACGGCGGCGTTCTATGACGAGGTGCTGCGGCAGACGCAGGGTTCGCGGCAGTTGAACGAACAGCTCATGAACCTGAATCATCGCCTGGAAAACCTGGCGATTACGGATGATCTGACCGGGCTGTACAACCGGCGAGAAGCGATGCGGCGGATGGAAGAGCAGTGGTCGCTCAGCGACCGTTATCAGAGGCCGCTGACGATGGTGACCCTGGATATCGATCACTTCAAGCAGATCAACGATCAGCATGGGCACTCGGCGGGGGATATGGTGCTGCGGGAAGTTTCTGCTGTCCTGAGCAGTTGCGTGCGCAACACGGATACGGTTTGCCGAATCGGCGGGGAAGAGTTTTTGATCATCCTCCCCGCTCAATCGATGGCGGAGGCGGAGCTTTGCGCTCAGCGCTGCCGGACAATGGTGGCGGCGAAAGAATTCAACTATCTGGGGCGGATCCTGAAGACGACCGTGAGCGCGGGGCTTGCGAGCCGTCGGGCGGACATACTCTGCTGCGCGGATCTGCTGGCCGAGGCGGATAAGGCGCTGTATGAGGCGAAGCGTGCGGGACGGAATACCGTGCAGAGGGGACGAAATCAGCGGGGATCCGGCGAGAGTGCTAATCCGGCTGCTTGAGGTTTCCTAATCAAAGACTATCCATGGGCCGGAACCGGGACGACCTTCGTTTGGTCGCTCAATATCATTTCCGGGACTACAAATTTCCTAAAACTTGAATGTTGCGCTGGCGATCAGTTGCGGGTACGGATAGGGGAGAGTTGGCTCAAATTGATCGAACTGGTTATCGCGCGGGAGCCGAGCGACGTTGCCGAGCAGGTTGTAGAGTCCGAGTTGCAGATCGAGGCCCTTGACCACGTCGCGAGAGGTTATCACGATATTGGTGATGTAGGTCGTCTGCGTTGATTGGCCCAGGTCTGATTTCATTCCACTGACAATCTGCGGCTCTACAGCAATGAACGTGCGGCCGTTGATGATCGGAACGGCGGCGGAGAGGCCGACGATCCATTGTGGGGAATGGGTAAGGCCGTCGCCGTCGCGTTCGGCGCGGTCCATGCTGCCGTAGAGGCGGAGGGTTGCGCCGCTTTGCCATTTCTTATCCACTTCCGCTTCGATGCCGTCCGCCACGTCGGTGCCTACGTTTTGATATTGCAATGATCCGTCGGGCTGGGCGATGTCGTCGATCGCGTGATGAAGATCCCACAGATAGCCGTCGAGCGTAGTGCGCCAGCCGTCCTTGAATTGCCGCTCCCATACGAGCTCGAAGGTATCGCAGATTTCCGACTGCAGATCGGGATTGGGCGTGTTGGCTCCGGGGCTGGAATAGAACATCTCGTAAAGATTGGGCGGACGAAACGCGCGGCCATAGAGGGCCTTGAAGGTGTCCGCGGCGGTTGGCGTCAGGATGGCGGCGAGACGCGGGCTGACGCTGAGGCCAAGCCGCTGAATCTGATCGACTCGCCCCCCTGCCGTCACGCTGAGCCAACGGGTGAATTTGTCTTCCAACTCGAAGAACGCCCCGGCATCGTTGTACGAAGGCCGGATATTCAGCACGATGCCGGTAAGAGTATCGAAATCTTCCTGGTGCGTTCCCATCGCCTGCGTGGCATTGACGCCCGCCAGAAGATGCAATTGCCGGGTCGCCTGCCAGTCGTAATCGACTTCCTCGCCGACCCAACTGTCGTAGGCCGTTGTGTGATAAATGTTCCCGGGATCTCCGTTGGGCAGAGTCTGCTGATAGTGGTAGTCNNGATGGCGTGCAATTGCTGATCGCTCGAAATCTCGTGATCGAATTTGAACGTGACGTTGGTACGCGCTTCCTGCATGCTGCCGGGATTAAAAAATGAAGTGAGATAAGTGGCGTCACTATTGTCCTGATCGCGGTTTTCAGAATCGACCGTGAAGGAAAATTCGCCTTTTTTGATCTTAAGGAATCCGGAATAAACGCCCTGGTAGTCGGAATTGATGATGTTGCCGAAATCGTGCTGGGCATCATCGACGCCGTCGAAATGGATGTGGTTGTCACCCTGGCTGGTGTAGCCGCTGAGGTCGGCCAGGACATCCCACCCTTTTGCATCGAATCCCAAGAGCACATTGCCGCGCGCGGTGTATTCGGTGCCGCCTTCGAGCTTGATCTGAGCGCCGTTGATGTCTGCGCCGTTTTTAGTCACAACGTTGATGACGCCGAAGACCGCGTCGGCGCCATAGAGCGCGGAGCCGGGACCGCGAATCACTTCGACGCGCTGGACGGCCTCCATGGGAACGACGAAATCCTCATCGATGTGGGTCTGGTCGTAAATATCCTCGCGCGTGGGGCGGCCATCGACGAGGACGAGGATGCGGGCGTTCCATTCACCGGGGCGGAGAAAGCCGCGGACGCCGGCGAACCAGTTTAGGCCGTCGGTGTTCAGGTAAAAGCTGCGCTGGGATCGAAGGACATCGGCCAGCGAGCGATAGCCAAAGAGTTCGATGTCTTCTTGCGTGACAACGCTGACAGACGCGGCGGCATCACGCTGCGTTTGCTCACGTTTTCCGGCGGCAACGACGACCGGGAGATCCTTGTACAGTTCCAATTCCGGGGCGTCTTCGCTGGGAAGCGCGGTGGAGGGCAGCCCGGGCGATAAACCAGGTTCGGAGAAATCCGTGTCCGAGGGAAACGTGGTTGGCGCGGTCGTGCCGCCGCCGGCGACGCGGACGAAAAGTCCGCAGGCCGCGAGTAGGATGACGGCAACGCGTGCCCTCATGCTACGCATTCACCAGCTCCTTCAGGCTCGTGGCGACGAATTGGCGCACACGCTCAATCTCGACCTGAAGCTCGGCCATGCACTGCTCGGTTTGGGAAAGGGCTTCTTTTTTGCCCATCTCTTCCAATGCACCGGCGATGCGCAGGACCTGCTGGGCCGACACGTTGCCGGCGGCGCCTTTGATCTTGTGGGCGGCGGCGGCGACGGATTTGGCATCTCCTTTTTGCAGGTTGTCGGAGAGGGTTTGGATATAGGAGCCGATCGTGGCGGCGAAGGTTTCGAGGGCCTTTGCGGCCAGCTTGCGATTCCCCAAACACCGCCGGCGCAGCGCATTGAAATCGATGGCGAGGGTATCGTCGGTGATTCCGCGCGCGGCTGAATCTTGCGGCTGCGCAAGGGAGGCGGGTGCGGAAGCGGCGGATTGGGGCCGGCCGTTGGAAAATAGCGATTGGATGGTTGAGATGACCTCCGCGGCTTCGATCGGCTTGGTGACGTATCCATCCATTCCGGCCGCCAGANNCGTTGGCGGTCAGCGCGATGATGGGGATGTGACCACGTTTATTCGATTCGCTTTCATACTTGCGGATGCGACGCGTCGCCTCGAGCCCGTCGAGGATCGGCATTTGGCAATCCATGAGAACGAGATCCAGGCCGCCGCGCTGCACGGCCTCAAGGGCTTCCTGCCCGTTGGCGGCGATTGTGACCTGACAGCCGGCGCGCGTCAGAATCTNNAGATTGCGCCTTCGTCTCGGCCGCGCTCGGGGCGCGCGTTTGCAACTGCGCGGTGAACGAAAAGGTTGATCCGTTGCCTTCCTCGCTTTCAACGCTCATTTGTCCTCCCATTATTTCTGTGATGCGCTGTGAGATGGCAAGCCCCAGGCCGGAGCCTCCGAATTTGCGCGTGGTGGAGGCATCGACCTGCGAGAACGATTTGAAAAGCCGGTCCTGGCGCTCCTTGGGAATTCCCATGCCGGTGTCGCGGACGTCGATTTTTACGGTCGCTTTAGAGTCGCTTTGCTGTAAGAGCATGAGATGGACGGCCACCTCGCCGCGCTCGGTGAATTTGACGGCGTTGCTGATGAGATTCGTCAGAACCTGTCGGAAACGGACGGCATCACCAGTAACAAACCGGGGAACCTGCGGGTCAATTCCGCAGATCAATTGAAGATTCTTTTTCTTGGCGCGTTCGGCGAGGACCTGGGAGACGCCTTCGACGGTTTCGTGCAGATCGAAGTCAGCTGATTCCAGTTCGAGCTTGCCCGCCTCNNAGAAATCGAGCACGTCGTTGATCAGATCGAGCAGAGACAGCGCCGACACCTTTGCCAGATCGCAATAACGGCGCTGCTGGGAATTGGTCGGCGTCGCCAGGAGGAGGTCAACCATTCCGATGACGCCATTAAGCGGCGTGCGGAGTTCGTGCGACATGTGCGCGAGAAAAAGACTCTTGGCGCGATTGGCCTCTTCGGCATTGAGCAGCGCGTGTTCGAGGTCGCGGGTACGCTGTTTGACCTGATCCTGTAGCGTTTCGGTGAATCCCCGAAGCTTGGCGTCGCGTCCCATCAGTGCGAGACGCATACCCTCGAACGAATGCGCCAGCCGGCCGATTTCGTCATCGTGCCGATCGCTGACGGAATTGCTGAAATCGCCGCGCGCGATGCTTTGGGTCGCGGAGGCGAGATCCTGCAGCCGGCGCAACCAGGAGCCGAGCGTGAAAAAGAGGAATGTTCCGCCGACCGTCGCAGCCGCGAGCGTGGCAAAGAGAATCAGACGGCTTTCGTGCGACTGCGCCTGCCGTGTCATCACGGTGGAGAGGCCGATGACGATTCGCCCGACATTTGCGGACTTGGTGGAACCGCGGTGGGAATCGGCTGGCTCTGATTCAACATCTGTCGGAAAATCATCCTTCTCCTCAAGTGCCTCGACATAGTGCTGACTGATGATGCAGCGATCCGGATCGATTTTGCCGGCGGCGTATTCCTGCCAACCCTGGAGATCCCGGATGGCAACAACTGGAGGTTTTGTATCGCTGGTGTAAGCGGCAATAAACAGAAGCTCTGGATCGCGGAGAAAGCTGTTTAAGAGGCGGGAGAGTTCCCGGGCGTCGCCGACGGTCATCGGCAGCTCGCTGGCGCGGGCGATGCCGAGTACGACTGAATCGGCGGAGCGATGTTGCTCGGCTTCAATCTGGTAGCGCATCTGGACGATGCTGATCGTCGCGGATAGCGCGAGCGTCAGCCCAGTGATCACAAGCGAGATGCCGGTGACTTTCGCGCGGAGGCTCATGCGTCTGGCAAGTCTTCTCGGCATTTATTTCTCCGCTCGGAAGACGTAGGTCGCCCGCTGGACCAGGGCATCGGGAATCCCGACGTTCAATTGGTCGGCGACGATGAGATTCAGGGCGATCTGATACTGAAGCGGCGGCTGGGCCTTTTCGATGACGGAATCTTTGCGCTGCTTGAGTTGCTTGATGAGGTCCGCCGCCTGCGCTGCCTGGGCGCGCGGGTCAACGCCTACGCCAATGAGCGCTCCCGCACGGACGAAGGCGGGTGAATATCCCCAAACGGGAATCTTGTTTCGCAGGGCGGAGAGCAGCAGCGTACGCACGGCGGCGGCGTCATAAATTTTTGAATCCGTGTTGGTCCAGATCACGTCCACCTTTTTCAGGGTCAGGGCTTCGATGGCTTCGGCGACGGAGGAATAATCATTGATCGCGACGGCCTCGACGCGCCAATCACGCGGGAGATGGTCTTTGAGCAGTTGAAGCGCGGCGCGGCCGGCGGGTGTATCGGAGGCGTAGAGCGCACCCACGGTTTTTGCCGATGGCAACGCTTCGGCGATCAATTTGAATTGTTCGGGGATAGGAACGTTGGTTGTGACGCCCCAGCAGTCATCGCCCTTGAGCAGGCCGACTTCATCCGCGTTGTTGACCATGCAGTAGACGAGTTCCACCCCGCCGGGCAATTGATTGTGAAGCCACGCTGCCGCGGAAGTTCCGACCGCCACAACCGTGTCTGTTGTGGAGATGCTGGGTCCGATTCCGGATTCGGCCAATTGCCGAACAAGAATGCTGCGAACGTTGCAGCCGGGAGCGAGCAGACGGTCGTGCAGTGTCGCCTCGGCCTGCTTGTACGGTTCGGCATCGGAGGATTTCACGATCACCACATCGCCGAAGACCGTTGCGCAGGAGAGGAAGGAAAAGAGCGCGAGCAGACGCAACAGCGGTGCGCGCGCGAAGGTGGAGGAGGAGGCTCTGATGTGCGAGCAATGCATGCGTATCGACGGCGTTGAATCCCTCCTGTTTTTATCGGTAAATCGGGATGTGCCGTTTATGACGGATAGAGCGAGAAATCGGTGCGCCTTGCAGAGAGGCAGGTCAGATAATATCGGGGTTTTCCGAGCGGGGAATGCTGTTCAGCCGCCATTTCAGGATCGGCCGCAGAACCGCGACAGTGGCGACATAGATGCAGGCGGCGCCCAGGCCCATGACCAGGCCGAGGCTCTTGAGGCCGCGATGCTCGGCAAGGAGCCAGAAGAAGCCAAAACTGCTGGACGTGATGAAGCCGCAGAGGAGCAGGGCGCGGTCGCTGACGTCCCATCTTCGCCAGGTTCGACGAGGATATTTGGCCGCTTCCAGATATCGATGAACCATGAAGACGCCGTATTCATGCCCGGCCCCGATGAGAATCGGCAGTCCAAAGAAATTGGCGAAATTCCAACTCGTGTTGAAGAGACCCATAAGGGCGACGAGCATCGGCAATCCCATGGCCAGCACGCTGATTGCCATGAGCGTGGGACCAATCCGGCGAAAATCCAAATAAACGAGCGCGAAAATCAAGACCAGCGCATAGAGGGTGGAATGGAAGAATGCGTCGTGGATCGCGCCGGTGGTGTGATAGACATTGGATGCGATGCCGGTGACGTGCGGCTCGCCCGGCACTTTTGCGACGGCGGCTTCGACCGAACTCTCGAATGCATCTAGATTCTGGTCAATCCACAGGTCATCGGCTGGTTTGATGTAGAGCGCGAAATCGCCGTTGGCACTTTGGAAATGCTCTCGCATACGAGCCGGGACGGCGTCGAGATTCAACTGCCCCGGGCGGAATTGATCCAGCAGATCGTGAATCTCCTGCACGAAAATTCGTTGCCAGGTTGAGAGGCGGCCGGCGGCTGAATCGGCTCTGGGACCGGAGAGGTTTTCCAAGTCATCCGCGAACTGGCGCAGTGAAATGGCGGAGATAGCTTTGACGGACGTGACCGACTGTGACGCCGAGGGGCGGGCTGGTTGAAAAACATCGGCCAGGTTTCGGGCCTTTGACGCAATGGTCTGGAAATCGGAAGCGGCAACGGCGGCGGGATCAACCCAATCAATCGTGGGAACATCCGCGGCATGATCTTGGAGCCATTTTGCGTTGTCCTGGGCATCGAGGATGCTCTCCGTCGAGGCGACAAGCGGCAAAGATTTCACCGCGTCGCGCGCTTCCCGAAGCTTTTCAGGATCGGGGCTCAGGACCACCCCGCTCCAGGTTTGCAACGTACGAATGAGATCTACCGATTCGAGCTTCGGAACCTGAAGGTCGATCAGGCCCGGATCGAAGTGCGCTCGCGGCATATAGCGCGAACCGATCAGGAGCAGAACCATCCAGATCAGCGGCAGGACAACCCAATGCGCGCGGAGCTTTGCTTGCGCGGGCTTGAAGCGTTTAGAGGCTTCCAGCGGCTTCAGCTTTGCCGGGAAGATCGTGAGCAGCGCCGGAAGCACGATATATCCCGCCAAAAGACACAGGATGAGCCCCGCGCCGGCGATGATTCCGAGCTCAGCCGCCCCGCGGAAATCGGTGAAGATGGCGACGAGAAACGCGCCGGCGGCGCCGAGGCAGGCGGTATTGATTGGCGGGCCGACATATTTGAAAACGCGCACCCAGACAGCCTGCGGCCGAGGATATCGCCGCGCTTCCAGCCGGTAACGGAACAGAATCTGCACCAGATAATCCATTCCGATGCCGATCAGGGCGATTAAAAAGACGAGAGAGAGGAGATTGAGTTCGCCGAGGACGGCGGTGGCCCAGCCGAAGGTCCAGCCGATGCCGACGCCGAGAGCGATCTCCGCCGCGAGCGCCAGCCACATCGATCGCAGCATGAGCGACATGCCGATGAATACGACAATCAGGGCGGCAATCTCCGCTTTGTGGGAATCCTTGTCGGTGGCTGCCATCTGATCCGCTTCCAGCGCGGGCCGTCCCGTGACGCCGACGTGAAATTCCGGAAACGCTTTGCCGGCATCGACGGCGGCGTCGCGAATGGCGTCTATCGTTTCGGTCTCCGCAGTGAGGTAATTGAATTTCTGATTGGGGTAGACTTGGACCAGAATTCTATGGTGGGTGCGATCCATTTCATTCGGCACATAATAGTAGCCAAGTTCGGATGGATCGCTTGCGCTGATGGCGCGGAAATCGACGACGCCGTTTCCGACAGTGAGATTCACGTCCGGATGACGAATGGCCTCATCCCATGAAACAACCAGATGCGTGATGAAGGCAGCCGTCTCATCGGTGGGCTGCTCGCGCGCGCCGGCAAGAGAACGCTCGATGGCNNCAACGGATGGCCAGCAGATTGGCGCGAGCACCCCAAATCCTCGCCAGCTGACCAAGGCCCTGCGCGCCGGCCAGCCGCGCCGGGAGTTCTTTGGGATCTTCAAACAAAATCGCCTGCCGCCCGAGTTCATCGAGCGGAACACGGCAATAGGCATCGACGACTTCTTTGAGTCCGCGCAAACGCTCGGTGATGTGATCGGCGGCCGCGGTCCATCGCAAAATCGGCGGATGATCGTCCGGATGCTCTGGCTCGATGACGATGTAAACCGCTTCGTTTTCGGGAAAGCGGTGAATGAACTCAAGGTAGTCGTGAAAGAACCAGGGCTTGGAGGAGAAGAGTTTGTTNNGCTGATCGGTGGAGATGGTGAGCCAGCAGAGCGTCGCGCCGACACAGGCGGCTACGGTGATGAAAACCACGCCCAGGGTGATCCAGGGATGACCGACGACGGCGAGGACACCGGTGAGAATCCGGCGGTGAACGAAACCCATGTCAGGCGAGAATTGCTCGTTTGGCCAACCCGGAAACAGTGTCCCAGGCCGCGCCCGGGATTCTCTGAACATCGGCCAGCACGTCTTCGATGCCGGCGAGGAACCAATCCATATCTTCTTTCGTGACGATCATCGGCGGGAGAAACTTAATGACTTCGGTGTGATATCCCGCCACCTGCGTGAGAATCCGATGCCGCTCCATCAGCGGAATGATGATCATCTGCCCGAATACGCCGAAGTTCAGCTTGTGAAGCATGTCCCAGGCCATTTTCAATTTGAGCGAAGCTTCCGGCCGGGCGAAATCCAGGCCGAACATCAATCCCTTGCCGCGCACATCAGAGACAAACGGACACGCCTCGGCGATAGGCCGCAGCTTGTCCATGACGTACTTGCCCATCGCGGCGGCATTCTCAACAAGCTTGTCCTCTTCGATCACGTTGATGCTGGCCAGCGCCGACGCCATCGCCATGTCGTTCTGACCAAACGTATTGGAATGGACGACGCAACGTTCCATGCGATCGAAAACGCTATCCATAATCCGCGGCGTGGTGATGACCGCGCCAACAGGCACATATCCACCAGAGAGGGCCTTGGCGCAGCAAACGATATCCGGCTCAACATCATCCCAATGCTGATACGCAAACCACTTACCGGTACGACCGAGACCGCATTGCACTTCATCCGCAATCAGCAGGCTGCCATACTTGCGGCAAAGCCGCTGGGCCTCGATGAGATATCCATCGGCAACCACTTCACAACTTTTGCCCTGCACGGGCTCGACAATGAAGGCGGCGACTTCGCGGGTGGAGAGTTCTTTTTCGAGAGCCGCCAGATCGTTAAAGGGAATCTTGCGGCCGCCGGGCATCAGATCGCCAAAGCGTTCGCGGAAGAATTGATCGCCGTTGACGGAGAGCGACCCCAGCGTCAGGCCATGGAATGCGTGCTCGCAGAAAATGATGTCTTGCCGGCCGGTGGCGCAGCGGGCAAATTTCAGGGCGCCCTCAACGGTTTCGGTGCCGCTGTTGGTAAAGAAAACCCGTGACAGGCCATCGTGCACATGACGGACAAGCGCCTGTGCAGCCAAGCCTGACAGGACGCTGCAATCCATCCGCACCAGATTCGGACGGTCCATGTCGAGGAGTTGCTTGAGAACAGCTTTAATTTTGGGATGATTCCGGCCAAGGGCAAAAACACCCCACCCGGTCAGCAGATCGAGATATTTATTCCCCTTTTCATCCCACAGGTATGCACCCTGCCCCCGGACGTACCCCTTATCGAAGCCGATGGCTCGCAACATCTTAACGAACGAGGGGTTCAGATGTTTTTGATGAAGGTCGAACCCGCGCCCGCGGGATTCCTCCAACCATGCCGCAAAGTCATTGTGCATAATTTCCAAACATTCCTTGTGGAAGCAGCGGATCATAGCGGGAAACCGGGCGAATGGCCATGAGGGCTTTGCCTATGGCGACTCCACCGGCAATCGTGCGGGAAATATTCGGTCAAAAAGTGAACCAGTGGTCCGTCAGGAATCATTTGAGAGACAATAGTTAGCGGGCGACCACAGGTCGCCGGATTTCCCCCTGCGATCCGCATCCCTCAATTCAAGGCTGACAGAATACCAGTTAGCGATTCAGCGCCGCCAAGCGGAAATGTCCGGTGGAGCGATGGCGTCCTCCCCTTCTTTCGCTTCGATGACCCGGCCGTTTTCCAAGGCCACCGCGACGGGCGTGGTCGCGAACCAATCATGATACGGTCGGAGGGCCAGGCGCTGGTAATTCGAGGAGACGCTCACCGGATCACCGCCGACCGACGCCGATGGCATCGCGATAAACGCCACCCTTATCCCGGCTTTCCCGGCGAACTCGGAGACAGCGAACGCTTGATATTGAGGGATCGCCTTCAAGCAACTGTCGCAGTCAAAGTGATAGAAGATCAGCAGCCATCGCCCCGAGCGCAGCTGATTTGAATTATCGATCTCGTCCAGCAGCGGAAACGGCTTATTCATCCAATCGCCCGGCTCCAACACGGCCAGCGAGCCGGGCGTGTCATTGGCCGTGAGAGTCACGTCATGCCGGTGAAATCGCACGGCGTATGCAGACCAAAGTCCGGCGGACAACAACGTCACCAACAACAAACCTAGAAGCTGACGCCATCGCGAGGGTGCATGCTCGATGATCGAATTCCATCGGGGACGAGTAACGCAGAGAGCCGCCACGGCCACCAAATCAACGCTCCCGATTATCGCCGGCCGAATCTTCACATTTCCGAAGCAACCACAACTCGGAATCGCTTGCGCTGCCTCATGGAACGCGACACACGCGAACAGTGCGAAGCAACTCGTGGATATGACAAAGCGTGAGCGAGGGAATCCGCCGATCAGGAGCCACAGGGCAAGTAATAGTTCGAGTTGTATCAGCCCCGTCAGAACGGGCCTGTTATGGATCGGTCCGACGATCCAAAATGTGGAACGACCAAAAAGCTGACTTGCCTTGAGACCCGCGGCTAAAAACAACAGTGCGGCCAGCACTGATTCCACTAGAAAGGTGTTGCGGCCCCTGCCGTACTGACCCTTTCCCAATTCGATAGACCTCGCCGCGTATCGGCACTTCCAAACTCTTCTTGTCCACCCCATCACCTACTATGTCAAATGTAAGTTTCTCACTGATATCGCCCACACGGGGTGGAGCATTCCACCGCACCTCATATTGCCTTATTCGAATAAGTGTCGGCTGGCCAGTCGATCCCAACCACTGCTGGGGTTCGTCTGTGGTATTCAGTTTAATCTCCTCCAGCTTGAGCGATGGTGAGCTCGCATGAGCATTGATCACGGGAAGTATATTACTGTTTTTAACAGGTACTCTAATCTCAATAGTAAACGTGACGCCGGCGATATAACGAGATGTCGCCCGCCCATAGTTCAGCCCGCTCGGAATTGCGTTGGCTTCTTCCGGAAGCGGGGTGGTCGGAATCTCAAATCTGATAACCAATTTAACTGCGGAATTCAATGAGTCATTGGTTTGTAGCAATAACGACTTCTCGTTGGCGCCTGCGGGTAATTTTGTCCTATCGAACACGACCTGGATTGTGCCAGAATGACCTGGCTGGAGTTCCATATCGCCGGTTATACTCTTTATACAATCACATGACTTTTTAGCATTAGTTATCCGGAGAACGTCAGTGCCGATGTTTCGATAATTCACGCTCGCAACCACGTCTCCAGCACCCATCGGCATCCGGCCCAAATCGATTTCGTCAGATTGAAGACTTAGGGCAGGTCCCGAGCGACTCGCCGCCAACGGTTTGGAAATCACCAGAAACCCACCAGTTGCAGCCGCGAGGATCGCGCTCTTGGAAATATCGGCATTTAGCATGAAAAGGGGCTGATTCGGAGGATCGACCAGGTAAATATCGCCGATAGGATTTGGAACCATGACAATGTAATGGCCAATATCCGTAGTGCCCACAATGCGCGACAGTCGAACGATCGCAATGTCTCCTTGCTTAAAAAAACGCACGATGTCGTCAACCGAGTCCGCTTTGAATGCTGCAACGTCAAGCTTGCTGCGTCCGCAAACGTCCATGATGTTCTTAAAAGAACAATCTCGTTCGAATTTCTCGCCGGCATTGAGATCATCAGCAACGTTGCGAATAGATGTGGTCAGACCAAACCAATGCAGTGCAAAATATGTGGCATTGACGCCGCAGTTCGAAACAACGACATCATCGCCAAGTATAGCGCTGTCACTTGGAACAATGGCGGCAGGTGCCGTCGAGACCTGTGCCGCCAAGAACGAAAGTGCAAGTATTACTACTTTCGTCGCAGTTGATGTCGATACACCACGATGGAGATAGCTATGCATATCAAGGCTCCCGCAATTAGCGCAAACGTGGGATCGACATGCCCGGCAACGCCTCGATGAGCGTCCGAGTCGCTCTCGGCGACGATCGGCGGTGCGCTGCCACCCACATTTTGCAATGAAGTTTTTATGTCAGCGATAGCCTTGTCCATTTCGCCTGCTGTCGCACTGGCGTTGGCCGTCACAAATGAGCCACCGTGAACCATGTCAAAGACACGAACTTTCGGGGGAAATGGCGGCGCGAAAACACTCTCATCAAAAGAGGGATTATTAGCGATGATCTTAGCGGCATGGTAGCTATAAAGAATTTCATTTCCAGGTTGCTTAGGGTCCAGCTCTTGCCGACTTGCTTGGATGGGGAACCAAATGCCAGGAGCAGCTTCGACCAGTTTGGAAATTTGAGTTAACTCCACCATATCCCATACTTGTTGACCAGGATAGTGGTGTTGTCGCCGTTCCGCCCGGCGCAGTGCATAGCCATGGTCCACATCGAACCAGTATGCGGTGTAAGCCACTGGATCGTTGAACACTTCTACTCTCAAAACCCGATCGCCGTATAAGCTATCCCAAGCGATGGTCCAGGTGTTTACGTGAGCCAGAGCATCAGTGAGATATTTGGAAAGGGTGTCAGCAGACGCAGGATCGGGTTCGTAAAAGCCAAGCGAGAAGCCGACACCCGCGGCAAGCTGGGTTAATCGACTGTCAAAATCAGTCGGCCATCGTGGAAGCAACATTGCGGTTCGTATGTCGGCAACGCGCCCCGCCGGTCCGCTGCGACCATTAATTACTCTTCCAAATTGTCCATCGAAGGCGATCTCTCGATTGCGCTCCTCATACCACGGACTTGCCCCCTGAACCCATGGCAATATTCGCTGCGAAATATGAATCCTGACCTTGCTGTAGCGGAGCCCATTATACCAGGCGCTACCGGACATCATTATTTTATATGGCTCCCATTTGTCCGTGTTCTTGGGACGGGTCTGTGTTATCAAATCGAATTCTTGAACCTCAATATTCACCAGTTGTCGCTCCGCATTGGAAACATTTCGCACCACCTCCCGAGCGTCCGGAGTTGGAGGATTCTGGCCGTATGACGCAACCGCTCCCGTCAGCCAGAGAGCTATCAGGAGGCCGCACACGCGAATTCCGAGAGAGTTATGTAAATGCACTTACAATATCCCGCCTAATTATCGTTGGAGCACAGGCTCTGAGTGCCGTAAGGTGTTGCAGCAGTGTCCTTTGTACAAAAACATTCATTATAACTGAAACCACCAAGATAGGAGTATTCATGTTCGCTCACGCAGTGATACTGCGTAAGTATCACACAAGCCTGCCCGGGGATAGAGCTACAGCCGGGACCTGCTGTTCCGGTACATACCATATTGTCTGGGCCGGGTGTGTCGTTCGAGGATGTTCCGCATAAGCTGGAGGGGCTTGAGCAATCATACTTGTATTGGTTGCTAGTTCCACCTACCAGGGCACAAGGCGGAGAATTAATCTGAGAGCTATGCGCCGGCATACAGGGACTGTTGCTGTCGTAACACGTCATATTATTTGAGCAATAACCAGCATGGATTTTGGCGGCCTCGACATCGCTAAGCCGCCGCACCCCCGCGAACGAACAGGAGGTCCAGCACGTGATAGCGGCTAACAAAAGCCCTAAAAGAAATCGTTCCGACATTCCCGTTTTCATAAGAACTCCTTAAGAAGTTGCGACAGTATCGTTACTCACCATAACTTTTTGATTTCAATTCTCAATCAGATTGTCGCTATTTGCGCCTTCATTGCCTGATCTCCTTGCCTCCGACTCAATTGCGTCTTCGCCGTTCGGTTGACTGCCAAACTTTGCCCACTGGCTAAGCCTCTGTTGACGGCGGGCATCAATATTCGCAAGCAGATCACTCGCGTCACGCCCGGAGAGAAATTTGGCCGCTGTAGTCACAAATATCGGGCCAAGGCTCTTAAGTTGCGTAAGGCTCAAATGATGAGCGACGCTTTGACTATTGACCTCATAAGCCAGCGTAAGCGCTCCGTAATATCGGCTAAGCCATCCTCCGAGCCGATCTGGCGACCAGCCACGCATTACAGGACGAGCCAGAACACTGAATCGCGATTTCTCCAGGCTCTTGACCAACCAAGCATGGAGTGTTGTGGAAGCAGCCCCCCTGACACCCAAGCCCTCAATCAGGGCACATTCCACGTCGGGGCTTTCACTTGCCTGAACATTGTGGAGGTCAAAAACCAAATCAAGGCGATTTCCAGCTTCTATCCACGATTGGAACCAATTCGCGTAGGCATCGGATTCTGGCGTTCGGCGTCCCATTAGAAAGCTCGCAATCATGCCCTCATGCGTTCCGCGCGCCGATGCATCCGGATCAAGCACCGGAATAATAAGGAAAATAAATCGGCTGCGGAGGCGTGCGGCGTCCACGTCGTTGCTCAGCAGATACTCAATGACACCTTGGGCCACCCACATCGCGTCCTGCTCATCCGCATGCTCACCCGCATACAAAAGAATGCACGGCCTCGAACGGTCCGCCTGGTCGCCTCCGGAAGGTATTTTCACAAGCAAGAGAGGCTTATCCTCATAAGAGCGGCCAACCTCAATCACCTTCGCCAGCGAATTGCCCACTAACCCTCTGATATATCGTTCGCTGTAAGTCGGTGGATGGGGCGGGCGCATTGCTATGTAAGCGCTGTCCGCGCCGAAGCTCTGGACAAAACTAAACGTGTTCGCGCCCGACATCCATGCCTGGGAAATCCAATGCCACTTCTGATTCCTGTCCGATGGAAGTGACGAGCCATTCCATGCGGATGTTGCAGGGGCATGATCATTGGTTCCAGAATTATAGAGTTCCGGGCTAGTAATATCGCCGCCATAAGCAAAAACGGGGTTGAGCGACCACCATTTGTCCAATCGTGTTCTTGGGTCGATTATGTCGAATCTGATTGTCTTTCCTTTCACCCCTCGCGCTTGGAACAGAAACCAATCCCGCAATTGGGGCTCGGTCATAGTTAATTCAAAATGCATGGAAGAATCCCGCTTTATGTCGAAGGGCGTTCCGCTCTCAAAGCCGCTGGAAATCTGAACGCTTTGATCGCCTGAAGTCGCAACATTCTCCATCTCCAACCGTTGCGACTCCAAAGGTGGCGGCCTCACGGCCGAGGGAAGGGCAGCAAGCGCAATTTTTTCTGCAGCCGGCTGTAGTTGGTCTATACCAAGTGCGATTACGGATTGGGGTAATGCGGAGACATCACCCTGCTGGATCGCGAGAACGAAAGCGTTGGCATCCGCGATGCAACCTGATTGGGCTCGAATGGCCCGAGCGACTCCCTCCAACGCGTTGCGCAGTTTGCCCGTTTCAGTGCCGGAAAATCGGCAAGCCGAGATGAAACATTGCTTTGCTTCCACCGGCCGATCTGCGAGGAGCAGTAGATTGCCACGCCCCATAAGCGATCCGTAACTCTCCTTTTGGCTTAGAGCCTTTAGTATGGCCGGCTCGTAGACCGCATCATCCAATTTGATTAAACCAAGGATGCTCCGAGACCCGAAAGGGACATCCCCCTCCAGGGACGAGTCGTTTGGTCCATTTGGGGGCTCAGCCGAATGCGNNCAGAAGCTAATGAAGCCTGTTCGATTTTGAATCGCATGCCGATCGTAGAATCTTGCTTGCTGTATGATTTACTCAATACATCTGCGACAAGGTCGACTGCGGCCGCAGTCTCCTTAAATGTTGCAACGTTATAGTAGCTTTTGGCGCCCAAAAGCGCTTGATCGAATTGCCCTTCATCCAATAACGCCTCCACAATCGCCCGCTGGGCGCCGGCAACCAATTGAGACGTTTGAGGTCTCAATGCAATAGCCTTACGGGCAAAGGCTATGGTTTCCGCATAATATTTTGCGCCCAAAAGCGGCTCAAACAACTTGGGCAACACGCCGGTGAACACGTCCGGTTGTCGAACGGAAAAACTCTGGATTTCGAGAACTGCTTTCCGGCGACTCTGAGGATCGTCACTTTGGAGCAATTGATAAAGTTCCCCCTCGGTGTGTAGAGCCTCAGTCTTCGCTCCCTCAGAAGTATTGGGGAGTAACTTATCCTGCACCTTGCCGATGGGAACGATGGCGGAAGCAATAATCACAGGCACCCCGGAGTAGCCGGGCGATTTCCCAACGCGATCCCGGCTAGGCACCATCAGCACCCATAGAATCAGGAGGACTGACCCTCCAAATGTGATTGCCGCAAACGCAATTGCAACTTTCCTGCCGTTCATTCCGCACCCTGGAAGCGCCCGTATACACAATGCAAAACACAGAAACGGAAACTCCGCCAAACCGCAGTGATCATCAACGCGGATCTGCCAGCGACGTTGCGGACATGGTATCCCCTCAGAGGTAGAGGGCAAAGAAAAATCTGGAAAGATTTTTTATTATGGTCTATTTAGGTATGATGGACATGGATGGGCCGCGATTTTTCACTCCGCCGACTGCGGCTCCTGTCACGTGCCGTCAACTCGTCGCTTGCCGGAAGATCGGGACGACGGAGAATTCGCGAAGGAAAACCGAGGCCGTTTGACGCGCGTTACACACCGTCGACAAGCCGTCTCTCAATCCGATCCTGAATGCCCAATAACCTCATTCGCAGCAGCGATTTGCTGCCGTCGGTTAAAGCTAGTATACACTAATTAAATCGCCAAAAGTGTAACGTTCTGTAATGTTCTGTAACCCATCAACCTGGCTCCGCTTGCCTGCGGCCAGCGCGGCGGTTAGTTTTCGCCGCCGTGAGTTCACAGTTAACCGCCGCAGCCCCATCGCATGCGCAAGAGCAGGCGGAAGCGTTAGATCGGATTAATATCGTCTGGCAGAAGGCGCGCGATGCGCTATTGCGGTTGCAAAACCCGAAGGGGTATTGGGTTGGGGAACTCCAGGGGGACAGCATCCTCGAATCCGAATATCTGCTGCTCAAATTCATCCTGAATCAGGAGAAGGATGCGGAGTTGCCGAAGATCGCCAACTTCTTGCGGAGCCTGCAAAATGGTGAGGGGGGATGGAGCCTGTTTCCGGGGGGGCCTTCGGATTTGTCGGGGACGGTGAAGGCTTACTTTGCGCTGAAGCTGATGGGGGATGATCCGGATGCTCCGCATATGGAGCGGGCGCGGCGCGTTGTTTTGGCGCAGGGCGGTGCTGAGAAGTGCAATAGCTTTACCAAGTTTTACTTCGCCGCGCTGGGGCAGATCAGCTATGACGCGTGTCCGAGCATTCCGCCGGAGATTGTTTTCCTGCCGAAGTGGTTTTACTTCAATCTGTATCACGTGTCGGCATGGACGCGGACGATGATCTTGCCGCTCTCGTTTGTGACGACGCTGCGCTATACGCGGCAGTTGCCGGCGCGGATGAACATGGGGGAATTGTATATCGATCATGCGGCGGCGAATCGGGTGGCTGAGCCACCGGTGGGATTGCCGCGATCGTGGAGCGATCTCTTTCTGCGCGTGGATCAGCTGCTCAAGGCGTATGACAAGAGTCCGATGGCGGGTTTGCGGCAGAGCGCGATGAAAGCCGCGGAGAAGTGGGTGCTGGATCGGATGGAAGGGTCGGAGGGATTNNGGTTGGGGGCGATTTTTCCGCCGATGGTTTACATGCTGATCGTGATGCGGGCGCTGGGATATTCTGACAGCGATCCGCGCGTGGTGAAAGCGCATAAGGATTTGAAGGATTTTTATATCGAGGAAGGGGAGACGATCCGGCTGCAGCCTTGCGTTTCGCCGGTTTGGGATACGGGTCTTGCGATGCACGCATTGGCGGAGGCGGGATTGAATGCGGAATCGGAGGCGGCGGAGCGCGGCGTTGACTGGCTGCTGGAGAAGGAATGCCGGGTGGCTTCGGATTGGCAGAAGAATTGTCCGCGGGTTGAGCCGTCGGGGTGGTTCTTTGAATTTTCCAATCCGCATTATCCGGATGTGGATGACACGGCGATCGTGCTGGCGTCGCTTAGCCGGCTTGGGGGTGAGAAATCCAAGGCGGCGCTGGCGCGCGGGCTGAAGTGGCTGCTGAATATGCAGAACGACGATGGGGGATGGGCGGCGTTTGATCGGACGAAAGATCGGCCGATTTTGGAAAAGATTCCGTTTGCGGATCATAACGCGATGCAGGATCCGAGTTGTCCGGATATCGCGGGGCGCGTGCTGGAGGGGCTCGGGCATTGCGGCATTCGGCGGGATCATCCGGCTGTGGGGCCCGCTGTCGCGTTTATCAGGAAACATCAGGATGCGTGCGGGGCCTGGTGGGGACGATGGGGTGTGAATTATGTCTATGGCACATGGCAGGTTTTGACGGGTTTGAAATCTGTCGGCGAGGATATGAATCAGGCCTATATCCAGAAGGCGGTGAGCTGGCTGAAGAGCGTGCAAAAGCCGGATGGCAGTTTTGGAGAATCGTGCTTGAGCTATCACGATACATCGCTCAAGGGTCAGGGAGAGAGCACGGCTTCGCAGACGGCCTGGGGTGTGATGGGATTGCTGGCGACTATTGGGCCGGGTGATCCGGCTGTGAAAAAAGGGATTGAGTGGCTGGTTGAGCGGCAGGGCGCGGATGGAAATTGGGAAGAGGCTTATTTCACCGGGACAGGTTTCCCGAAAGTTTTTTACCTGAAGTATCACCTCTATCGTCTTTATTTTCCGCTGACGGCACTGTCTCGCTATCGGCGAATGATTGGTGCGCAGCGGACGAGTTGACGACGTTTCTTTATTGATGCGAGCATTTCGTATTCGAATTTTCTGCGGGATGCGGCGATTCCGAATTTCTGGTCGCCGACGGCGGGCGTGGGGATTGATCTGGGCGGCCATTCGAGTTTGAAATTCAGTTATGCCGGGGATTTTGGGAAGGGGTATAACGCGAATGGGGGGCAGGTGGCGTTGGTGTTGAGTTATTAATTTAACCCGCCGGCTTCTGGCAAATGATATAATGTCAGAGTCGATGCGTGTTTTCGCGTTAATATAAAGGAGCACAGCCATGCGGTATACGGTTATTTTGGAACAGGAATCGGATGGCGGATATGTCGCCAGTGTTCCGGCGCTGCCGGGATGTGTTAGCCAGGGGGATAATCGGGACGAGGCCATGGCCAATATTCGTGAGGCGATTGAGTTATATGTGGAGGACTGCCGGGAAACCGGGGATCCTGTTCCCACGGAGGCGGGAAAGGAATTTGTCGAAGTCGAGGCGGCCTAACCATTTCTTCGTCGCGCCGCATCTTCACAGGGGTCAATGAAAAAACTTCCGACTGATCTGTCCGGCCGCGAAGTTCGCGCTGTTTTGGAGCGTGTCGGGTTCGTATTTCGAAGACAGACCGGCAGCCACATGATTTTTCGTCGTACTGAACCTTATGCCCGCGCGGTTGTGCCTGACCACAAACAGATTCGGATGGGGACACTTCGCCGCATCATTACAGATGCGGGTCTGACGGTTGAAGAATTCACACGATTGCTTGGACGCTGAAAACAAATCGAAGCGACGAAAGAAAATGCCATCCCCCTAGGCCGAGTTGGCCTTTTACGGCGCTGTAGACCATCTGCACCGCGGCTGACCGAGGATGAGGCCCATGACGCGGCTGAGGATGCTTAGGCCGGAGCGGCCGAGGATTGCGACGATTTTGTTTCCGAGCAACATCAGCATGAGGTTGGCCAGCAATATCAGGAGCATCACGCCACAGGTGACTGATTCCCGAAAAAATTGTGGGTGTTGTTATCCGTCAGGACGACCACCGCCAGTAGTGCGCCGGGCGTGGCGATGGAGGGCATCGCGAGGGGGAAGACAGCGACATCATGTCCTTCGTGATTCACTTCTTCATCTGGTGATTCCTTCTCGAAGATCATGGAGAGGGCGAACAGGAACAGCACGATTCCGCCGGCGATTTGGAAGGAGAGTAGCTCAATCCGCATCTCCTCGAGAAGGTATTGGCCGAGCTACAAAAAGCCCGCGAGGATTGCGAATGCGATGATCGAGGCGCGGATCGCGGCGGATCTGCGCTTGGCGGGGGTCATGCGCTTTGTCACCGACGAGAATATTGGCAGTGTGCCAAGGGGATCGATTGTGACCGAAAGCGTGATCAAGTCGAAGAAGAGTTCGTGCCGGTTCATGGGCTGCTTGATTATCTCTTTGCGGAAACGCGCGTCCCGGCGCGCCGGGACGCGGCTAAACAGGGGGCAATTTAGCGCGTCGTATTAGTCCAGTTTTTCGGGTTCGATCTGAATATTTTTTTCGCCCGCGGCTTTTTTCTCGCGGTATTTTTTCACCCAGGTCTCGAAGCTCTTGCCGGCGGCGGTGTCGCGGCCTGTGAATTCTAATCTCGCGATGTCGCTATAGGAAACGGACACTTTCTCGTCGCGGTCTTTGGGGAAGAGGCGCACCGCGCAATCGGCGAGGGTTTTGCCATTGCTGCGGCGGTCGAAGATGTAGCCTTCGATTGCGGAGCCGTCTTTGCGGGTGATGCTTACGTCGCCGCGATAGTCGAAGGCTTTTTCCAACGCGCCGCGGATTTCTTCATCGGTGGCGATTGATGGAATCTGGCCTTCGAGGTTTTCGTGGGCGAAGCCCGGAACAGTTTCGGCTGATTCGGCGTTGAAGGGTTGGGCTTTGGTTTCTTGTGGCATGTTAGTAAATCCGAAGTCCGAAACCCGAAACCAGAATCAAATCCGAATGACCGAATGCTGGAAGTCCCGGCGCGCCGGCGGACGAATTGAGCTTTGTTTCGGATTTCTGGTTTCGGGCTTGATTCGTCATTCTGATTTCGGATTTCTGGTTTTTTCTTTTAGACGGTTTCCATTTCACGCTTCGATTCTTTAATCGTCAGCGGAACAATTTGTTCCGGCGCGGCGGGGAATGGGTGTTTTAGAGCCTCGGCGGCCTTTTCATCTGTATACGTTCCGCCGAAGAGGGTGGCTTTGGCGGCGCGGAAGAGGCCGGCTAAGGAGCCGAAGGTGTCGTCTACCGCGCTGGCTTCGTAGCCGCTGTGGACCATGCAGTTGGCGCATTTGCGATTGCCGCTCTCGGTGCCGTAACGCTCCCATTCCGTGGTTTCGATCAGTTCGGCGAAGGTGTCGCAGTAGCCATCCTGCAATAGATAGCACGGCTTTTGCCAGCCGAAGATGTTGTAAGTCGGCATGCCCCAGGGGGTGCATTTGTAATGGCGGCGGCCCATGAGAAATTCGAGGAAGAGCGGACTTTGGTTGAATTTCCAGTTCTTTTTGCGATTGCTGAGGATCGCGCCGAAGAGACGGCGGGTGCGGGCGCGACCGAGGAAATGCTGCTGGTCCGGGGCTTTGTCGTAACTGTAGCCGGGGGAGAGCATCATGCCCTCGACGCCGAGGCTCATCATTTCGTCGAAGAATCCGCGGACGCTGTTGGGATCTGTGCCGTCGAATAGGGTTGTGTTGGTGGTCACCCGGAAGCCGCGTTTCACCGCTTCGCGGATGGCTTCTAAAGCGATGTCAAAACCGCCTTCGCGGCAGACGGAGAAATCGTGGTGTTCCTTCTGGCCGTCCATATGGACGCTGAAGGTGAGATATTTGCTGGGCTTGAAGAGGTCGATCTTTTCTTTCAGGAGCAAGGCGTTGGTGCAGAGATAGATGTATTTTTTCCGGGCGACGAGGCCGGCGACGATCTGTTCGATTTGCGGGTGGAGCAGGGGCTCGCCCCCGGGGATGCTGACCATGGGGGCCTGGCATTCCTCGACGGCCTTGAAGCATTGCTCGGGGGTGAGATTTTTCTTGAGAATGTGGGCGGGGTATTGGATTTTTCCGCAGCCAGCGCATGCAAGATTGCAGCGAAAGAGGGGTTCCAGCATAAGAACGAGGGGGTATCGTTTTTTGCCGGAGAGTTTTTGCCGCAACACGTAGGATGCGACGGTCCACATTTGAGAGATTGGAACAGCCATGGGAGCAAAAGCATACCCGCAGGCGGCGGTGGGTTACAATGGGCCGTTGTGAAGCGGCGCAAATGGTTGGTCCTGACGGCGTTAGCGATGGAGGGAAAGGCCATCACGCGTGCGCTAGGGGGGAAAACAGAATCTGAGGATGTTTGCGTTCGGGTGATTGGATTGGGCGGGGTGAGGCTGAATCGCTATCCGCTGGAGGGATTTGAGCGGATTATGCTGGCGGGGCTGGGCGGGGCGCTGGATCCGGCGCTGGCGATCGGGGATATCGTTTGCGAGGGGATGGGTGAAAGATCCTGGCCGGGTTTGACGGTGCGCGCGGGGAAGATTTATACGGCGGATCATCTGGTGGATACGTTTCAGGAGAAGGCGCGGCTGTTTCAGGAGACGGGATGTCTCGCTGTGGAGATGGAAGGGGCGATCGTGCGGCGGGCGGTGGAATCGACGGGGGCGACGTTTGTGCATATTCGGGCGATCAGCGATCTGGCGGAGCAGAACGTTCCGAAGCGCATGGCGGGATGGATCGACGAGGTGGGTCAGCCACTGGTGATGCGCGTTGTGGGAGATTTGATTCGGCATCCGACGATTGCGTCATCAATGTTTCGATTGGGAATGCAATCCGCTACGGCGGTGAAGCGGTTGGGGGAGATTGTGCGGCAAGTTGTCCAGAGCCCGAAGTCATCTTGAACTCGCGAAGGTTAAAGGCGGCGGCAAAAAAGACGGCCCTGCCGTCAATTCCATCGCGACATGGACTTTCGACGCCGTGGAAGGCGGCAAAAAGACAAAGGTCACAATGCGCATGGCCTTCCCATCAGCCGCGGAGCGCGACTTGATCGTCAAGGAATATGGAGCGATTGAAGGCGGCAAGCAGACGCTTGAGCGGCTGGGCGAACATTTGAGGAATAGATGAGCAAAACTAAAGCCATGAAGAAACGTTACGATTTTTCCAAGGCCGTCCAAGGCAAACTCTACCGGCCGGCCAAAACATTGCAGGTTCCCATCTACCTCGATGAAGACGTGCGGCGAAAACTGCTCGGCAAAGACAAACGCGCCGCCGCAAATCTGACGAAGATCGTCAATGCGATCCTGCGATCACAGATTGGTGTTCTGGAAATGCTGAAATAGGTTGTTTTGTTCGATTCGCGCATTCGCCGGGAGAGCAATCGGGCGGCCAGGGAACGCACTCGTCAAGCAGGATTCTCATGCCACTTTTGGGGGAACCAGAGCCGCCTCGGAGCGATCAAGGACTCGGCAAGCCAGTTCGCGTGTGACCGAAGGGAAGGATTGGAGGAACTCCTCAAGCGTGTAATCATCCTCGAGGTATTCAAATAATGTTTTCACCGGAACGCGCGTGCCCTTGAATACCGGCGTACCGCCCAGAATATCCGCGTCGATGGTGATCAAATCGCTCGCGTCCATGGCGGAACAATAACTCGTCTCGCGCCGGTGGGTCAAATGAAATATGCCCCGGTGATTCGTTCAGGGAGGGGATGCGGTTTCCTTGTGCAATAGATGAACATCTCTTCCGTATGTTCTTCAATAGTTCCGATTGTGAAATCGAGCCGTCCGGTCAAGATATTCAGCGAGAATCTGCTTTTCATCAGCGCCTGGAAAACGCCGCCGAAGGCCATGAAGAAAAAGCCGCTTGCCGAGATCGGAGAGTTCCATCGCCTTGGCCAGCCGCTGCGCGGGGGTCATTCGGCTCAGGGCCTGGATATACTGGCGTCGATTGGGTTTGGACTTCAGTTCCATTTACCTGAATTATATCCGGAAGCCGCCAAGAAGAATCACTGAAAATGAATTTCGAGTCGTCAAATCGAAGTGACGAGATACCGGTTAAATTTTTCGCGACGGGTTATCCAAAGATGAAGCCGCACTGGCACCTTAGAGGCACTGCCGCGCATCGACGACCAACTGCCGGGAGTCTTTATAAACGATGCCGTCCTCAGGGTAATAGGCAACGGCTTCAAATGCGTCTAAAAGCGCCGCTGCGGCGCCGAGGACGCATCCACATTCTTTCAAATCGCCGCCCCATCGAAAAGACAGTACGGCATCTCGATCACCCACGTCGGGACGCAGGTGTGGATAAATAGAAAGCAATTCCGTCGTGCTGCCACCATACAACTCAAAACCTGACTTAGTACCCTTCAGGTTGACGGGTGAAAAACCGGTATTAGTTTTGGGATTGAGCGAAATGTCTAGCTGAATTGGCAGCCCTAGTGCATCGATTGTCCGCTGCCAGCCGGCTCTATCCGGAAGTCTCTCCCGCCTCAAAAAGACATGCAGTTCAAGAGACACAATGCTCTAGTTATAACAACGTCGGATACACAAGTTCAAATTTCGTCATTATCCGCTGCAAGATCAGCTTTCTTTCACCACCNNTCACCAAACGAATTGAATCGCGCTAAGTCGCCGCCCCCGCCGGCGGAACATTCGGAAACAGCGGTTGCGCATCCCCCAGCTTTATTCCCGCACCCGGCGGGTTCGCATACAGCCAATCCAAAGTTTTCCCCGCAACATCAATCTGAAGCTGCGACAATCCCTCAGCCCCCTTCTTCGGAAGAATCGGCAATAGCCCAATCAGCACGCGATGAATCGATCGCGCAGCCACATTCAGCACCGTATCCAATCGCCCGGCCTGCGCCGGATCCTTAGCCAGTTTAAACGGCTCCGTAGCATCGATATATCCATTGGTCAGCCGCGCCAATTGCACCGGCAATTCGGCGCATTGCTGCAACTCAACCCGCTCATACGCGTCGGCAATTAGCGCCGCCAGCTTTTCGCCCTGGGCCAGCAGATCGCGGTCGATCTGTTGCAATTCGCCACGCGCGGGGAGAACGCCGCCGCGATAGCGGTCGATCATTTTCAGCGTGCGGTTCAGACAATTGCCGACTACGTTTTTCAGTTCGTTGAACGATTTAAGAAAATCCGCGTCCGTCCAATCGAGATCGCTGCCAAACGGCGCGGCCCGCAACATGTAATACCGCAGCGCATCCAGCGAATACGTGCCGATCACCTCGCGCATTTTGACAAGGTCGATGAAATTCCCCATCGACTTGCTCATCTTCTTCCCGCCGCTCGTCCACCAGCCATGGGCAAACACTTTCTTCGGCAGCGGCAGATTCAGCGAAAAAAGAATCGCCGGCCAATAAACCGTGTGGAACCAGAGAATCTCCTTACCGATCAGATGCACGTTCGCCGGCCAGAATTTATCGAACAAACTCTGATCTCCCGATCCATATCCGAGCGCGGTGATGTAATTGCTCAGCGCATCGATCCAGACATACACAACATGCTCAGGATCGTTGGGCATCGGGATGCCCCACTTCAGCGTCGCCCGGCTGATGGATAGATCCTCAACCCCCTGCTTCAATTTGCTCACCACCTCATTCCGGCGAATCGTCGGCTGAATGAAATCCGGATTTTGATCGATGTATTCCAGCAGGCGCGGAACGTATTTCTTCAATCGAAAGAAATAGCTCTTCTCGGAAAACCGCGTCAGCGGCCGGCCGCTGATCGCGGATTTGAACTCCCGCGCCTTGGCTTCGGTTTCCGTGACAAATTCCTCCTGCCCTTCGTCGTACCAGCCCTCGTAGCTGCCAGCGTAAATGTCATCACTCGCCAGCAGCTTGCGGATGATCTCCTGCACCGAAGATTTATGCCGCGGCTGGGTCGTGCGGATGAAATCATCGTTGCTGATCCCGATCTCTTTCCAAAATCCCTCGAAGACCGCGACCATCCCATCCGCCAGCACTTTCGGCTCAACATTCTTTTCAGCCGCGGTTTTGACGATTTTGATTCCGTGCTCGTCCGTGCCGGTCAGAAAAAACGTCTCCTCGTCCCGGAGACGATGAAATCGCGCAACAGCATCGGTGGCAATCGTCGTATACGCATGGCCCAAATGCGGCTCGCCGTTGGGATAGTAAATCGGCGTCGTGATGTAAAACGTCTTGCTCATGAGGGGAATCTTACAGAAAACAATGGCCAAGACGATTAAACCGCCAAGCCGAAGAAATACATATTGGCCACGATGAAAATCAGATGCACGCAGATAAAGGCGTTTGGGCCACGTTCATCTGTGTGAATCTGATTTATATCTGTGGCCAATATGTATTTCTTGGCGTCATGGCGTCTTGACGGTTATCGATGGCTTGCAAGCTATAATGACGCGCAATGCCGCAGGAACAATGCAACCTATGCGGAAAGCCAATCGCGCCGCAGTCGCATTATATTGTGCGGATCGAGGTCTTCGCCGATCCCTCAATGCCACCAACCAGCGAGGCAAAGCTGGCATCGATCGATTTTGACGCGGCCGTCAGCGAACTGCTCGACGAGATGGGACAGATGACAGCCGAAGAACTTCAGGATCAGGTTCATCGCCATTTTGAATTCAAGATCTGCCCGGCCTGTCAGCCGCGATTTTTGGCCAATCCGCTCGGGAAGCCGCGCGTGACAGCAATTGCAGAAAACTGACTGGATGCCAATGGACGTTTCTGTTGAGAATTTGACGAAAATTCTTCCAGCGATCGCCGCGCGGGCGACGTCACTCGATCGCACCGGCGATTGGCCTGCTGAAGACCTCCACGATCTCGGCAACATCGGCGCGTGGCGATGGTACGTCCCCCGGCAATTCGGCGGCGAGGAAATCGATCCGCTGCTATTACATTTGCGATACGAAGCGATCGCATCCGCCTCCGTCGCGACCGCGCTGATTATTTCGCAGCGCGATTCCGCCATCGGCTTAATCGAAGGCGGAGAAAATCCCGATCTCCGGCAGGAAATCCTCCCACCCCTCGCCCGCGGCGAATATTTCGCCACCATCGGAATCGCTCAACTCACCACCAGCCAGCAAGGCGGCCTGAACGCGGTTGAAGAGGGAGACGCTTATCGCCTTGATGGCGTCATTCCCTGGTCCACCGGCGCGGCCAAGGCAAAGTTCATCGTTGCCGGCGCAGTCACAGAAGATAGCCGCCAGATTCTTTTCGTGTTGCCGACGGATTTGCCGGGCGTAACGGTTCAGCCGCCGCTGGAACTCGTCGCCCTGCGGGCGAGTTGGACCTCGCGGGTGGAACTGCACGGCGTGCGACTGGACAAACGCTGGCTATTGCGCGGCCCGGTCGCCAAGGCCCTCGCGGGGCCTTCGCGCGGCATCCCGCTCAGTCAGGCGTTTTTAGGTTTCGGACTTTGCCGCGGCGCGCTGGATTTGATCGCGCGACATGATTCCGATCGCGCCCGATCTCTGGCCGACCGATTCAGCGAACAATATCTATCCCTCCACAACGAGGTCGTGGCACTCTGTCAGCCCGGCCGCGAAGCCGACGCCGCAGCCGCCGGCCCGCAACTCCGCGCATCCTGCAACGATCTGGCGATGCGAATCACCCAGGCCGCGGTGGCCCTCCACAAGGGATCGGCCCTGCTGCTCGATCATCCCGCCCAGCGGCTCGCGCGCGAGGCGATGTTTTTCCTCGTCTGGTCATGCCCCGATCCGGTCGTTGATTGCACCGTCAACACACTGGCGAATCGCACGCCGAGTGGAAAATGAAATGGGATAAAATAAAATAGGCCGCACGGCGGAGGGTTTGTGCCGTGCGGCCTGGCGGAGGAGGAAACGAGGCTTGTTGGCGAGGTCTGCTGTCCCAGCGGACCACGCCTCTGTATTGTCAACCGTCCCAAACATCCCAGTAGCTTGTTGTCATCTTTTCATCCATACGCGGTTCAGTAGAACAAAATTTGTGCCGCGGCTGATTTTTGGAGACAATTGTTTTTGTCCGCCGAGGTTTTTTGGTGCAAAATGGCCGATTTGGCGCGGTTTTCAGGGGTTTGGGGCTGGATCATTTTTTGATTTCTTTCGTGCCGGAAAGCCTCCATGGATCAATGTATGTCGATACGAAACCGGCGAAACATGTGGCAAACGCTCCGCAGATGCGCACCAACTACGCATGGAATGCACCCCTTTCTCAGCACGCTCCTTAGCGCAAGCCTCATCATTCTGACTCTCGTCGGCTGCCAGACCCGCAGCGAATCCAACCCGGCAAAAATTGCCGCTGGCTCCTCATCCATCGAAGCAGTGGACATGGATAGCGCGCTCGAGCCGACATCCATCAACAAACCCGTCACACTCTCCGCGGCCAAGAACGAATGGATCAGCTTCGCCCTGCGAATTCTCCATCCCGAACAAATCGGCGGGAATCAATCTCTGCAACTTCAGGCTTCACCATCGATCGCTCCGGAAAATTTCTCGGCCTACCAGGTTTTGCCAATGCCGGTGGATACCAATCGCGCCGGCTATGTTCGACAAACCGGCATGGCCGCGGGAACGCAGCAATTGCCGCGCGCGCTCCTGCCGATGAATTGTCGGGGCGGCATCATCGATCTTTCAACCCTGCGCGATCCAGCCCATCCGTTTGATCCGCAAAGCCATGCCCAGGCCGGCGGCGAAGCGCCGATCATCTGGATCGACCTGCATGTCCCGAACACCGCCCGCGCCGCGGATTACACGATCGCCTGCAACCTCACCGCCGGCGCACCAACAGCCGCGATATCAACGCTCCCGGTTTCACTCCACGTCTATGACTTCGCCATTCCGCAGCAGCGCCACCTCCAGATGGTGAGCGAAATCAACTGGGACCGTTTGCAGCAGCTCTATCCGGATGCCTTCGAGGCCATCACGCCCCGCCTGATGAACCGGGCGAATCCAACCTACGCCGCACCGATCAAGATTCTCGATCAATTGGTTCAGATGGCTGAGCAGAATCGCGTTGAAGTTGTCGTGCCCCGCTTGCAGCCAACCGTTAAATGGCTCATCGCTCAAACCCCGCAGGTGGATTGGTCCGATTTTGATACGGTCGTCTCACCCTGGCTCAGCGGCGACGCTTTCGCCGATAAAACGCCGCTCGGCTATTGGCCGCTGCCGAGCGCGGATTATCTGGACAATTACGATGCAGCCAGCCGCCGCGAATATTGGTCGAATGCCTCGACCCATTTCAATCAGCAGGATTGGCTGAGGTCTTCCGCGGTATTACTGCGAAAGAATTCGCCGGGCCGGGCGACGGCCCTGGAGAGCATTCAGTTTTCCATGACAGCGCGGGGGATTCTCGACACCCACCCGCTCGTGCGTGTCACCATCCCGCTGGACGACGATCAAATCCAATTCGTCTCATCCGACAATGCGATGCTCCTGAATCCGTCGATGGTTTCACGCCTGATTACACTGGCGCCGGGACTGGTATTCGGCGCGCCAACGCAATCCTGGCCGCCGGAACTGCGCCGACCCGATCATTGGCTGCGAACCGAATCGCCCGGCCTCGCCCCATACGTCGGCGCCGGCACCAGTGAACGCGATGTACGCCAATGGGCCTGGCTGGCGTATCTCCGCCACGCAAATCTCGTCTTCTGGTCCGACGCCCTGCCCGAGCAGAATGATCCGGCCGAGCAGGCCGACCCGAGCAAGCTTACCTGGTTCTATCCCGGAAGCTGGTTCGGCGTGGATGATCCCGTGCCAAGCATTCAACTGAAATGGCTTCGCCGCGCTCAGCAGGATTATGAATACCTCCTCCTCGCCGAGCAGCGCGGCATGAGAACCAACGCCCTGCTGCTCGATCGCCTGATCACCCGGCAAGTGGAACTTCAGCCGACCCAGGCGCCCGATCCCGAATACGGCCTGCTCACCGGAACCGTCGATCAAAAAACCTGGGATGAAGCGCACGCCCTGCTGGCCCGGGCGATTCTGCTGCGCGAGCCACGTTTGTCGCCGGATGATCCCGAGGTTAAGAAACAGGAACGAGACCTGAATCTCGACATGGTCCGCTGGCAGGAGCCCAAGGAACGGCCATACGTTTTGCCGCGCACCGCGCAGTGGCTTTGGGACGATCCCAACCGATCCAACGGCGATAAATGGGCGCTGCTCCGCCTCGGCGTTGACATCTACAACGCCGGCGACAGCCAGCCCGATGAGAATCAATTGCTCTGGAGCCGGGCCGGCGACGCGTGGGAATTCAGCCCAACCCCGACGCTGATCGGCGCGCTGCGCACGTATTGGGTGCAGCGGTTTTCGATGGATGCGCGCGTGAATCTCGATCGCATCACGCCGGATTCCCGGAAGCCGATCGAGATCAGTTTCGTCGACGGCTACACCCACGTCCTGTTTAACACGCAGGCCGCCCTTCCCGTCGCAACCAGCACGCGCCGCGAGGGAAATATACAGATCGACGGCAAGCTCAACGACTGGAGCGGCGACGATCTCATTCACGACGGCAACCTGACAAAGATGGTCGATCGCCCTTCCATCCAGCATTGGCGCATCGAGCCGTCATCGGCCGCTTCGCAAATCTACACCGGCTGGAGCGATGACGATCTGTATGTCGCCTTTCACGTGAACGGCATATCGTCGCATCAGGACCTTCACCGTAATTTTGTCGATTACGAATTCCGCCGCGCGTGGGGCGAAGACCTCTGCGAAATCCTGGTGCAGCCGATCTACGACGACAACTCCGTCGGCCCGCTGACCTATCTCACATGCAAACCAAACGGCGTATGCGTCGTAAAGCGGCGGCTGGATCCAAAGATGAACGCGGATCCTTGGCGCGAGATCGACGGAACGACGGTGCGTTACGCCGCCGAGTCCCGCCAAGGCGCCCGACAAGGCGCCTGGACCGGCGAAACCGCCATTCCCTGGCAATTATTGCTCAGCGGCAGCGCTGCCAAACCACGCCTCCTGCGATTCAACTTTATTCAGCATTTTCAAAGCACCGGAGAATCCGCGAGCTGGGCGGGGCCTGTCGATTTCGATCAGGACGATTCCTTTATGGGACTGTTGTTCCTCAAGGAGTTAAGCGCGCCAGGCCTGCATCAATAAGCTGCAAAATTCAATCCGCACGGGTCGGACATCATTCCCAATTTAACAAAATCGGACCTGCGTCGAGGCGGTGGCGCGGATTTATTTTGCCGCAATTGCCGGGCGATTGGTTATATTGAGATCGTTCCGCCTCTGTGGGTGCAAGCGGATGGTCTGTTTCGCCATTAAAAGTGGGCGCTGTTTTGGCCATTTAAGGAGTTGGAAATGCTTCGCAAGAATTCAGGGAAATACGTTCGCAATTCAATTCTGATCGCGGCAGCCTTCACCGCCGGAACAATGCTCGCATCCGGCGCTCGCGCCGCAAGCATCTCCGACGGCAATCGAAGCCTGACGATCAATCCCGCCGACCCGACCCAGCCCTTCATCAGCCAATGGATCGTTGATGGCGTCGATCAATACGGCGGATCACCGGCCGGCAGCGAAAACATCAGCCTCGCAGCGGGCGCGGGGACCAGCCCGATTAATGCGTTCTCTGTCACGAGTTCCTCTTTCGCCGATGGCATCGCTTCCCTTAATTACCAGGGAAATGGATTCACCGTTGGCGTAAAGGAAATCCTGACCGGCGGAAATGCCGGCAGCGGGGCTTCGGGAATCAACGAAACCATCACCATCAATAACACCGGCACTGTCGCGACGGCCCTACAGGGCACGCCTTCGCCCGACTCACTGGCCGACCAACCTCTGACTTTTCAACTGAGCGATCTGATCAACCTGAATGTCAACGGCACGCCGAATAATGACACGCTCACCCTCAGTCCCGGAACCGGCACAAACACGGCGGATCAGACCGATCCCTCCGGCGCGCACGTGAATGTGACCTTCACGCCAACCCCTGATTCGCTCAATACGATCAATCCGAGCACCAGCACCCTCGGCGGCCTCGGGCCCGTGACGGGCGATGCGGCATTCCTCGCCCAGTATTCCATCACGCTTGATGCCGGCGATTCCGCCATCATCAGCATCAACGAAAACCTGACGGGCGGCGTCACCCCACCGGCGCCGGCGATTCCCCTGCCAAATTCCGCCAGCGCCTCGCTCGCAACACTAACAGGCCTGGGCCTCATCGCCTTCGCCAAGCGAGCAAAAAAAGCCGCCCGCTAAACAAATAAGACAACCCTGATTCCATTTAGCCCCGGATGATCACATCCAGGGCTTTTTCGTTTCACAAACGATTTAACCCCTACTCCGTATCCGGCGAACAATACGCTTCGAGTTCCGACAAAAACTCATGCAGCGCCGTCGCTGAATTATGTTCCGGATCGTCCGACTGATGCAGCAATGTGATCTCCTCGCGCATCGCCGCCCACGCCAATTGCTGCAGCGCCGGCTTATACGGGCTTTTGCTGAGCCATTCGTGATATCGCCCCCGGAAGAATTCATATCCATCCGGATGGACGATAAACCAGTCCCAAAGATCCCGCGGCGGCGCGACGTGGCATAGCGTGTGATTGACCTCGCACCATTGCTTGAGATCAAGGGTCAAGCCAATCGGCTCGACCCAGATGCGATCGCCGTCCGTCTTCTCAACCGGGTCCATGAAATGCTTGATCGTGATCATGGTCTTTTGCTCCGCTGGCCCATCGGAGCGGCAGATCGCGCCGCTCCGAAGGGGCAAAATCCGCGCCACTTACGCGGCTCCTATGGAGGAAACCACTGAGTCCGGTCGAAAATTCCCCTCGCCTTTCCGGCTCGGGCTGGTTCCTCAATATCTTCTACGTAATAAAACGAGCGAAAGATTGTGAAGTTGATCACAGTTAAATTATTTTCGAATTTCGGACAAAAAGCCGGTTGTACAAGATGATTACGACAAAGGTGACTGCAACCAGTAATAGAACCGCCGGCAAAAGACCCGCCGGATTCAGGTCTTCAAACTCATCGTAGACAAAAATAGGCAGCGTCCGCGTGCTGTCTCGAATGCCCAAAACCATCACTGTCGCGCCAAATTCTCCCAGCGCTCGGGCAAATGCCAGCAGGAAACCGCTTGCTATGCCCCGCCCCGCCAGCGGCAAGCTGACATTCCAAAAAACCTGAAACCAATTCGCCCCCATCAGCCGCGAAACATCCTCCAGGTCATGGTCCACCCCTTCAAAAGAGGCGCGGGTCGGCATAAATAGCAGCGGGAACGCCACCACACCGGCCGCGACAGCAGCGCCATACCACGTCCAGATAATGCTGAAATGAAACGGCCGGCTCAGCAGCCCATTGTGCCCCAGCAACACCAGCAAAAAATACCCGACAACCGTCGGCGGCAAAACCAGCGGCAGCGTGAGAAACGTCTCAAGAATCCCCTTCCCCGGAAATCGCCGCCGGGCCAGCACGTAAGCAAGCGGAATAGCGATCAGCCCCGCGCCGAATGTCGCGAGAAAGGAGATCCGCAGCGATTGCAGGAGCGGATGCCAGAGGGCGTGCATGATCCCTAGTTTGCAGTCCGCGGCTTGGAGTTGCTAGTGCTCCGCCGCGGGCCGAGTCGTCGGCGTTGTGAATCCGTGGCTCTGAAATGCCTGGCGGCCCTTGTCGCCGGCGAGATAGCTCAGGAATTGCTCCGCCGCCGAACGCCGGCCCGATTTGACGATCACCGCCGGATAAACAATCGGATTGTGCGTCGATTCATCCGCGCGAATCGCGATATGCACCGAATCGCCTGCCTGGGCCGCATCGGTGGCGTAGACGAATCCCGCCTCCGCTTCGCCGCGCACGACATATAACAATACCTGCCGAACGTTCTCCGCCATGATGAGCTTCGACTCAAGCTTCTCATCCAGCCCGGCGGATTTCAGCGTCTGCATCGCATATTGCCCGGCCGGCACAACCTGCGGCTCGCCGATGGCGATATGCTTAAAACGATCGTCCAGCAGATCATCCAGCTTCGCGGGTAGATCCGCGAAATCTTTCGGCACGATCAGAACAAGCTGATTCCCGGCCACCACCTGCCGGCTCGCCGGATCGACCAGCCCCGCCGTCACCAGCGCGGTCACTTCCTTATTTCCCGCGGAAATAAACAGATCAACCGGCGCCCCCTGCTGAATCTGGACGGTCAGCGTACCCGAAGCCCCGAAATTCAGGTCNNTTTTTGTTGCCCGTATCGGCCTGATACATATCGGCGACCTGAGTGAGCGCCTCTTTAAGGCTGATCGCGGCGGAGATGTTGACCTGATCGCCAAGACTGACCAGGCCGGTGAAGAGAACAATCGCGACAAACAGGGTTTTCTTGAGCATAGACAGGGAAAATATAGCCGATTTTCGCCGGGAAATCTGCGGCAGAAATCACGTTCGGATCAGCCGCGCATATCGCCGCCGCTGACGCTTGTGCTCAAGCGATCGGAAAACGAAACGGATGGCCCGGAAGATCGGCGATTCCCGCTGCCATCGCTCATATGCATCGCTGACCGGCCCGCCAAGAATCGATTCCCAGCGCGCCGCAATATGATCCACCGAAAACTCCTCCGCTCTTCGACGTCCATTAGCGATCATCTGGTCCATCAACCCCGGCTCATCGCGCAATCGCCGAATCGCCGCGATCGCATCATCCGGCGAGCGAATCTCAAAATAATCCAACGGCGATGTGCGTATCTGCTGATAAGCCGGCTCCGCCCCGAGCAATGCCGGACATCCCGCGCGCCACGCGTTGATCAATTTGCTCGCGGGCTTGATCGTAAGATCAAACGGCGAAACCTGCCGAACCGCGAGGATCGCATCCAGATCGCTGCAATCCGTCCAATCCTTCTCGCGGATGACCAATTCGATATCCAACTCCGCCAGCCGCCGGCGAAAGACATCGTCCTGAAATGGCTTGGCAAGATAAATCCCCATCCCGAGATACCCAAGCCGGTGCAATGAATTCTTCCGCGAAGGATCGCGCGCCCGAAGACCCGGCTGGGGCCAGAAAATCACATGATGGTCGTTCTCCGTCCGGACCTGCAATCTGTTTTGCACGATGCGGATATCGCAGGCGGCGGCCCGAGGCCGATCCGGCTGAATTGCGACGATGAACGCCCGATCCGGCCGCGCCTTCAGCAGCAGATCATCGTAATAAACAACATTGATTTGTCCGGGAACAAAATCGTCCACCAGATGCACGGGATCGCCGCGTCGCTTGAGATACAAAAATGTCTGGATCGTCCAATGATCCGGCCCTGCGGGGAATCGCTCCGGGCAATTGTTGGGATCGATCGATTCCCCGCCGACGAGTTCAGGCCACTTGGTCAGCTCGCGGTGAACAAAATAGATGGGATATCGGAAATTCAATCAGCGCTGAGCCTTTGACGGATGAACTCGGCACGCGCCGCCTTGCGGGCATCCCCTTCAAGCTTTTTCCCCAGAATCCGCTGCAAATGAGCCTCCTGCGTGAGCAGGAACAATTCGTTGACCTTGTGGATCTCGATGTCCTTCACACGCTTGAGATTCACGCCAAGCCGCACATGGCTCAGGGCGATCAGCGTCTCCTCGGTCTCCATCATCCGGGCCGATCGCAGGAGGCCCAGCGCTCGCCAGACCTTGTCATCCAGCGCCACGCCCCGCTCGCTCAATAGCGCCTTCCGAGCGTGATGCTCGTAATCGATGATCTTGGGAATCACCAGGTTCTTGAATTCCCCGATGATGTCTTCCTCGCTCTTGCCGAGCGTCGTCTGCTTCGATATCTGATAAAAATCCCCGGTGGCTTCCGTCCCCTCCCCATAAAGCCCGCGAACCGCCAGCCGCAATTCCTTCGCGGCTCGAAATACCTTTTCAATCTCACTCGTCAGCTTCAGCGCCGGCAAATGCAGCATCACGCTGACGCGAATCCCCGTGCCGACATTCGTCGGGCATGCCGTCAGATATCCAAACCGCGGGTGAAACGCGAAATCGAGCGTGGATTCAAGCTGGTCATCCACCGCGTTAATCTGCTCCCATGCCTCTTCAAGCTGCAACCCGCTCCGCAGCACCTGAATGCGAAGGTGGTCCTCCTCATTCACCATGATCGAGAGCGTTTCGTTCTCACCAACCGCCACCCCGCGAGCGCCCTGCGCTTCCTTGTGCGGCCGGCTGATCAGATGCCTCTCCACCAAAAGCTGCCGATCAATCTCCGGCNNACGTCTTCGGAGACAATCGCGCCGCCAGGATGGTGTCGCGTACTTTGTGTTCGAGCGCTTGCCGCTGGGTTTTGGTGCAGCGAGTCAGGAAAGGAAACCCCGATATATTCCGCGCCAATCGAATGCGCGAAGAAATCACGATATCGCTCATCGGCCCGCTGCCGCGTAGCCATTCACCCGCCTGAGACGTCAGATCACTCAACTTCATGGATATGCTCTATTGCTCTTCGGCTTCGCGAATCTGGTCACGCAATTTGGCGGCCCGTTCGTAATCTTCCGCCTCAATCGCCCGGTTCAATTCCTTGCGAAGCCGCGCAACATCCAGTTGCCGCTTCACCGGAACGCTCGTCCCCCCGCGCCGGGTCGGAACCTTCCCAAGATGATGCGTCGCCCCCTCATGAGCCCGCTGAAGCAGCGGCGTCAGATCCTTATCAAACGCCGTATAATCATGCTCACACCCCAGCAGCCCCGACTGTGTGAATTCCGACCACGCCATCCCGCATTGCGGACACGTCGCCGATTGCTCCTTCGCCAGCCCGCTGTGCGCAAGCACAAAATTGGTCAGCAATTCATTGATCGGCGTATGGGCTTTGGTGGGAAAACCTTCAACTTGTGCCGCACACTGCTCACAGAGATGCTTTTCAATCTTCTTGCCCCCACGGATCTCCGTGAGATGCACCGTCGCCGGCCTATTGCACTTTTCACATTTCATGGCTCACGCTTCATCCTATGGGTCGGCTGAGCACGGGTCAAACATATATCGATTGTCCCCGATAGTTCCTTAAGGCCGATAAACCGCCGAATTCTCCGCCGTCTCCCAAACCTCAATCGCCACCAACCGCACCCCAGCCGGAAGCACAAGTTTTGACCCAACATGAACCGCCACATTTTCAGCCGATGGATTCATGGATTTGAAAGCGGACAATTCATTGAGATGCCGGTTGTGCATCGGCACAACAACCAGATCCGCCAGCCGTTCCAACTCATGAAAATCCATGACAACGCCAATGGAATCCAGCTTCTCCGCGGCAATAGTGATCTTCACGATCCAATTATGCCCATGCAATGGCTCAATGGATCCATCATATAACCGCAACTGATGGCTGGCGGAAAAATGGCGGGTGGTGGTTAATTCAAATGGCACGCCCAAACAGACTAAACAAAACCCCCGCGATTTCCATCAATCAAATTTGAAAGAAACCTCGATCCGAGATGATTCTGGTTTCCGTGCCGCTCCTCGAGTTTGGCGTAATGCCTATCAGCAAGGCGCGCCAACTTCCACCTCAATGCTGGAAACTTTCGGAATAATCGTCGCCGTGGGCGGCTCGAGATAAAGTTCCAGTGCCTCGCGAAGATTGGCCAGCGCCGCCTCTTCGGTGTTGCCGTGGCTGGCGACATCAATCTCGGCGCACTGCGCGATGAACAGGCCGTCTTCCTTCCAGACGCGGGCGGTATACGTTTGGGTCATAGGTCCGGACTCCAACTGTTATTCACCATTATACCACCATAGCGTCGGCTGCCTACGATCCCCCGTTTTGCGAGCCGGCGATTTCCGCCGTCATAGACACAGTAAACGATCATCTTCTCTTTCTTCCGCCCAATCTCACCATAAGCCATCCACTTACTATTTTTGACTTTCACCCCAAACCCCACGTACCTTTCATCCATAGTCATGCGACGCTACTTCCCAACTTTCGACGAATTCTCCACAATCGCCACGCGCGAAAAAGCCACCATCATCCCCGTCTACCGCCAGCTCCTCGCCGACCGTCTCACCCCCGTCAGCGCCATCGAAGTTCTCGGCCGCGAAGAACATTCATTCCTCCTCGAAAGCGTCATCGGCGGCGAAAAGATCGGCCGCTACAGCTTCATCGCCGCCGGCCCGCAAATAATCTTCCAGGTCAATAATGGAACCGTCTCGATCCAGCAGGTCGGAAAAGCCGCGCAGGAATTCAAAACCACCGACCCACTGGCCGATCTCCAAAAACTCCTCCCGGCCGAAACCTATCACCGCAACCCAAATCTCCCCGCCTTCACCGGCGGCCTCGTCGGCTACGCCGGATACGACACCATCCGCTATTACGAAAAAGAAAAACTCCCCACGCCCCCCAAAGATGACCGCCGCCTCCCCGACATGCTCTTCGGCCTCTACGGCGAACTCGTCATCTTCGATCACGTAGACAAAACCATCAAGGTCGTCGCCAACGCAAAAATCGGCCCCGCCGGCGCGGAATCCGCCTACCGCGACGCCGGCCGAAGAATCGACGAAATCGTCTCCCGCCTCCAGCAGCCCCCCATCTCCTCCATCGGCGAGATCGACCCCAGCGGCCCGCTCGACCTCGCATTCACCGCCAACTGCACCCGCGAGCAATTCCAGCAGATCGTTCGCACCGGCAAGGAATACATCAAGGCCGGCGACATCTTCCAATTCGTCCCCAGCCAGCGCCTGCGGGTCAATTCATCCGCCTCCCCATTCGATGTCTATCGCGCCCTCCGCATCATCAATCCATCCCCCTTCATGTTCTACCTCAAAAGCCCAGCCTGCACGCTCATCGGCTCAAGCCCGGAAATCCTCTGCCGCGTCAGCGACCGCATCATCACCAGCCGCCCACTCGCCGGCACCCGCCGCCGCGGCTCAACCGATC
>PMAK01000290.1 GCA_003153655.1 Phycisphaerales bacterium | reverse complement strand
GAACCTGCGGCCTTCTGGTCCCAAACCAGACGCTCTACCAAGCTGAGCTACGCCCCGGAATATTGGGTTTTGTGGCATGGGTTAGATATCAGGTTTTGGGGCTGGTGTACATTGCGTCCTATTCGGTTGTTGCCGGGGAGCGGGGACTTTGCTTTGCTCCACATTTGTGATGATTGGTTTTAGGGGGATTGAATAAAAGTCCCATAGTGCCCCCGAATGTCCCATTTGGGGGGGGAGGGGGGTGGGGTGTCGCTTCGCGAGAGGGTGGAGCAGTAGAAAGTTGAGAGTAGAAAAAATGGAGTCGTGGGTATGGTTCGGCGAAGGACCTCAGAGCGCGCGGATTGGGAGAGAATGTGGCTTGCATCTGCCCGAACTTATACCTAACGATTGTTTGGGTTGCAAGGGAAATGTGTTGGGATTTTTTTGACGTTCTTCGTCTCTGAAGACAAGGCAAATTCTCCCTAGGGAGCAAGCTCCGTAGGCTTTGATTGGGAGGGAGAGCTTACCACGAAAGCGGCGTTGATCGACGGGAGAGCTAATTGTTTGTGAGTTGCCGGGGCGGTCTTTTTTTTATTTTGCTGTTTGCAGAATGTGTACTGTTGGCTTGCCAATTACGCCGCACTTTTCCATGTGAGCCTTCAGGCTTGGTGATTCCATGAAGGTCTTCACCTTGGCGAAATCGCCGGCTTTGAACAAAATCACCACTTCATTCGGGTCCGACGTGCTCTGCATGAGGTTCAATTCCGTGAGCGTCGCCGCCGTCCGTTCGGATAAATCGATGGCGAACCCCTTCTTCCACTCCGAAAAGTTTTTACACCGATGAATCACAAGCACAAAACCGCCCATAAAAAGCTCCATTCGTGTTGACGTTCGTCGAAGCGTGTCCAGAACTGAATTGACTCAAAGCCGGGGTAAATTAACAGGTGAAATTGACTATCGCAAGTTTTGATTCGGCAAACTGACGCGTGGCCGAATTGCTCCTTACGTTTTCCGCTTTGCCTTCGCAACGTATGCCAAGCCGTTGGCTATGAGACTCAGCTCAATCCGAAAAACTCGGGTTTCTTGTAAAAGTGGTCCTATTTTATATTTGATGCCAAATCATCGTAGGCTTGCAGGATTTCTTTGGCGGCAGAATTACCAGTTAGCGTGGGGCCATCATCGTCAACCATGCCACTGAAAGTGGAGAGAATGTACTCGGCGTCTTCTCGGGAGATGCCGTAGAGGTGGAAGTAGGCCGCGTCGAGTTCGGCGCGGAGTTCGGCGCGTTCAGCATCCTTCCATTTATGGATTTTTTCCTTGAAGCCGGCCGCCTCGGCCAATGGAATCATGTCCTCGGCGGTGCAGGATAATTTCAGCACGCGCTCACTGATCCATTTCTCCAAAGTCTGTTTCTTGTCCCAGGGGCATTTTTCATCATAGGTGTCGGGAGGGAGCGTGGGGATCTGCTCAACAATGAAGAAGTTTAGATGTGCACCGCCCGTCTTCTGACGCGTCACAAAGTCATATGGAAGGGAATTGAGGTTTGCGAGCAAACAACAAAATCGCCGCCAGGGCGATATGCCGGTGTTCAATATTAGCGGCACCGTGTTCGCCACCGCTGCATAAGGGATCATGCAGGCGACCATGGTCCGCGTATCGTTGGCCCGAGCGATATCATGAAATCCGATTGCTGCAGTTCTCAATGATTCGGAGGCGCGTTCCACTATCTCCTTTTCATTTACCCACCAGCGTCCGATTGGCAGGAATTCGGGGTTTTGGTGTTCAACGAGCGAAGCTGATTCGGCCGTATAGTTCATATACCAATTGCCAGTGCTAAGCGCGACTTTACTAGCCCTGTGGTCGTAATCACGAGTCATCTTTGCTTCAAATAGCGGAAGATACTGCTGTTTCCCCTTTACCCATCTATTTCCTGTCAGCTTAAAGCCGTCGGCTTTCAACTTGTCACCCGTGAGAAAGTGTTCGGCGTCGTTGGTTTGGTCGAACATGCGAACGAACCGGATTTCCCACGGATTTCCGCCGGTCTTGCGATTCTCGTCTATCAAGATTGGCACTCGGCGATAGATCGCCTTCGTCAGTTCAGCGTCGCGGTTACTGCGAAAAATAGGACAGGTTAGCGTGTTTGGATTCATTAACTTTAGGTCGGCTGCCGTTAATTGGACATGTCGCTTTTTGTCGTTAATGTCCTCAATGCGCTCCGCCCAGAACACAAAGTCCGCCGCAACGGTCGGAATGTTCTGCCCATTCATAAACAAGATAGAGAATTTCAACCGACCCTCTACATCTGCAAACAGTCCAAGGCGATTCACAAAGTCATACAGGGCGTGAAGGCGTTTCGATTCTACGAGGCCGCCAAAAAAATCTTTGGTCGTATGATCGGTGGCAATGCCGCTGGGCAGAAGCAGACCGGCGCGGCCGGTAGAGCTGAGGATCCTGCTTGCCAGTTCCGCGAAGAGCATATAGAGATTGACGTCCCCTTTGCCGGTCAGCGGGAATTCGCCGCATGAGCGCGCATACGCGAGCGATTTCTCGGCGCGCGACAACGCATCTAGATATGTAGCATGTAACAAAGGAATTTTCTTCCGGAGAGCTTCTACCATTTTGCGGCGATCGGCGGCGTTCGCAGCGCTTGCAATATCTGGCGCGGAAAAAGCGAAAAACTCGCGCTCCTGCACTTTCATCCGCTCCCATGGCGGATTGCCAATCACGGCATCAAAGCCGGGATTTTTTCGAGCGAAAATGTTCGGAAACTCTTGCTTCCAGTCCATGGCTCGCGGATCCACCGCCTTGTCACCGACGAGGCTATTTCGGCAAATGATGTTGTGCGACAGGTCATCAAGCCTTCGACCCTTACGGGCCGAGCGAATCCACAAAGCGAGTTGGGTGATTTCGACTGCCTGCGGAGAGAGGTCTACGCCGTGAATGTTCTCGGCGAGGATCATTTCGGGAATCGCCGAGGACCAAGTGCTCGTCGGCTGATTTGTGTGGTAGGCCAAATGGTCAATGATGGTGTCGTATTGTTCTTCAAAAAGCTCATACGCCTGAATGAGAAAAGCACCGCTTCCGCAGGCGGGATCAACGACGGCAATTTGCCGCACGGAATCCAGGACAGCCTGCCAGTACGCGGCGAACGTCTCGGATCGGGGGCCTTTGAGCGACTGGTCGGGATCCACCTTATGCGATTTGGCGAGATTGGACAGCCGCTCTTCGATGAGCGCGCCAATCGTGCGGCGAACGATGAATGACGTGAAGGCGGGCGGCGTGTAGTAGATGCCGAATCGTTTGCGCTCGGCGCTTTTGGGCATCGCGGGCGCGGCAGCGCCGGGGGTCTGCGCCTCGAAGAAGCCAGTGGTGCGCAGCTTTTCCAATTCCGTGATCGATTTCTCAAAGATATGCCCGAGGACGTCAACGTTCACATCTTCGGCGAAGTCGAAGTCGCCGATACTCTTGAACACCTCCGCCCAGTGGTCTGAGAGGTCCAGACGGTCGATCTCAGGGTCAGCCGCAAAAAGGCCGCCGTTGGGCGACTCTTTTAAATCTAGGTTGGCGTGCCCCTTGTCGATTGCGTGAAAGGTGTCGAGGAAATTCTGCCAGCGGGGATTCGTTGCCCGCGCCAAAGGTGGAACATTTTTCCAAGTATGTTCCAACAGCTTATGAGGCAGAAGGCCGCGATCTTCACAGAAGGCAATGAAGATGATGCGATCCAGCAGCTTTTGCGCGGCACGGATGGCCTGCTCGGCCGTGAACTTATGCTTCTGCTTGAGCTCGTCGATGAGAAGATATCGTTGCTCGCTGTAGTAGTCGTACAGCTTATCGCCGACTTCGCGCTGCTTGTTGGTGCTGCGCTGCATCAACTCAAAAGCGCGCGGGACCTTGATGACGTGGTTAGGCAGGAGGCCATTTCGTTCAAACAAGACGTAAAAGCGGCGGAATTCGTCGATGCTGCGCAGTTTCTGGAGCTCGAAATACTCAAAGGCCTGCGGTGTTTTATCGCGGTGATAGAGCCGGAAGGAGACGAAATTGCTGACGATCCCCCACGGACAGTCCGGCATGCTGTACAGATAATCCCAGCATTGCTTAACCGGGGTCCGCCCCTTGATTTTATCGTGGTCCAGATCAGTCGTGGCGTCCTTCAGTTCAATCACTACACGCACGTTGGCAGGGATGTCCGGCGGAAATGAGCCCAGGGCGCCGTCGGCAATGCCGACATCCGGAACGGAAAATTTGTGCTCAAGTTGGTAGCCGTCTGGTTTTTTCGCTGATGGCAGATAATGCAAGGCGTCGCCGAATACTTCATCGAGAAACTGAGAGTCGAGGGAGATTTCTTTCTTGGCAAGATGGCCGTTGCTTTCGAGGTTGGCCCATTTGACCAGTATTTTATGGGCTTCTTCGGCCGCCAAATCGTGGTGAATTGGCTTAGCGGCTTCGTCGTTCAGATATTTGGGAAGAATCAGCGATCGATGCCGCGCCAGCGCAGCGGACCTAAAGAGGTGTCCTGTATCGTGAATCCCCTCAATGCCTGGCTTGGACTTTTTCATCGTGTGATTGCGATCACCATGTTGGAGTGCCTAATACGGATAAGCGCATCATACGCGGACGTTATTTAAAGCCAAAGTTGCCGAGTATTAGATATCAAACGGCCTATCGCCAATAAACCGCACAGCTTGCCGGGATTGTTGGGGATTTCCGGGGTTTCTGCGGCGCGGCTCGGGGTAATTATTGACTGGGGCTTGGGGATTATATATATGTAGTGCTGGTGATGAAGTCCTCGAACGCGCGATATTTCGGTTGGTTTACGGGATATTTTAGTCCCTGGAAATATTGCGCGTCCTGAGTTTCATCGATCTAACTTTTTGCGGAAAATCGACGGCCTCAGGACGAAAGTCCTGGGGCTTTTTCTTTTGGTACCGGGCTTTGGGACTTTTTTCTACGCGGAGGTCGCATGATTGTCGTGATGAAGCCGCTCTCGTCTCAGAAGGACGTGGAGCATGTCATTCAACTGGTGCGGGAAATGGGACTCAAAGATCATGTTATCGTTGGCGAGGAGCGCACCGTTATCGCCGTGATTGGCGATGATCGGTTCAAGGATCGGACGGTTCTGGAATCTTCGCCGGGGGTGGATCGGGTGGTGCCTATTTTGGCGCCGTACAAGATGGCTTCGATTGAGATTAAGAAGGAGCGGACGGTTGTGCCGCTGGGGGGGACGACGGGAGGGAAGATTGGGGGTNNGGCCTTGCAGCGTGGAGAGTAAGTCGCAGCTTTTGGAGATTGCGCATGCTGTCAAAGAGGCGGGGGCGGGGGGATTGAGGGGCGGGGCGTTTAAGCCTCGGACTAATCCTTATTCGTTTCAGGGATTGGCGGAGAAGGGATTGGAATTGTTGGCGCTGGCGCGGGAGGAGACGGGGTTGGCCGTGGTGACGGAGGTGATGTCGATTGATCAGGTTGGGCTGGTGAATCGATATGCGGATGTATTGCAGGTGGGGGCGCGGAATATGCAGAATTTTAATTTGCTGAATGCGGTGGGGGAGCAGCGGAAGCCGGTCTTATTGAAGCGTGGGATGAGCGCGACGCTGGAGGAATTTTTGCTGGCGGCGGAGTACATCATGTCGCGTGGGAATACGCAGGTGATGTTGTGTGAGCGGGGGATTCGGACGTATGAGGAGTATGTGCGCAATACGCTGGCGCTGGCGGCTGTGCCGGCGTTGCAGCGGGTGAGTCATCTGCCGGTGATTGTGGATCCGAGCCAGGGGACGGGGAAGAGTTATCTGGTGGATTCGATGTGCCGAGCGGCGGTGGCGGCTGGGGCGGATGGATTGATTGTTGAGGTGCATAATGATCCTGAGCATGCGATGACGGATGGGGCGCAGTCGGTTACGCCGAAGATGTTTTCGGAGATGATGAAGGCGATTAAGCGGATTGCTGGTGCCGTCGATCGGGAGGTTTGAGGGAAATACGCTTGAAGTACAATTGTGACGATCAATAGGATATATTATCAGTCAGGACGGAACGCATGCCCACCATTACATTTTTTCGTCAGAAGCGAATCGACGGCGGAGTGAGAACCGGCGTTGAAGTCGGCGGTAACACAGTGTTGTCGACGTTTGAGTCCGGAGACGGCGGCCACGATCCAGCGCTGCTGTGGTATGTGGATGTAATTTGTGAAGGCAAACGTCTTCCGAAGGATTCGGAAGATGCGAGGCGTTGGCTGTCTTCACAGGGTAAGAACGTCCGGCGGCTATTGGAAGCCCTGGCAAAAAAGGTTGGCGCGGGAATTGATCCCGGCGATTGGCCTGTCCACCACCAAGGGGTCATTCATGGCGTCAAAGTACGAGTGTCTTGCTCGGCAGTACGCCGTTTAGAATCCCGAAAGCTTCCGCATATCCTGGGTGAGATAGCAGAACACTGGGACGAATATGTGGGCGATCTCGCGGCGGTATGAGGGATAGGCATGGCTCGCCGCGTATTGGATACCAATATCCTCATCAACCATTGGCGGCGCACATTCAAGGGGAAGGTATCGAGGCAAATTTCAGAACAACAGGCGACCGAATGTGCGCGGCGACTGATAAGGGAAGAGCGTACGAACGCAATACTTTCCCCGATCTACGTTGAATATTTATGCGGTCCGCAGAATAAGCGCGAGGTCAGAAACGCGCGGGCCTATTTGGAGGAGTTTCACGTGCTTGATGAAGGGAGAGTCTTGCCTCAGGATTGGGCTGAATCCGTACGCTTGGCGGGGCGCATCTCGCGCGATGGCATACCGCGACAAATGGGTGACTGCCTGATTCGGGCGATTTGCATTCGCCTAAATCTTGACGTGAACACCGCGGACAATCAGTTTCCTCGCCGTTAGGAACTGTAAGGTGGCCGATCGGGGATATGTGAGCGTTTTGCTGCGAACGGCTAGAACTTGGCGGTGCCGTCGGGGTTGAAGTTGTTGTTGTCGGTGTCTAGCACATTCAGGAGGGAGCCGTAGGTTTGGTTTGCGGTTTTGAGGACCATTGCGTTGGCGCCGTACATGAGGGCGGCCTGTTTTTCGGCGATGGTTTCGGTGGTGAGGTCTTCGGGGCGGTCCGTGGGGTTGATGTCATCAACGGCGACGCCGGTGGGGACGCCATTTTGATAGACTTGCTGGGGGTCGTAATGGGGGACGCTCAGATTGACGATTTTATTGGCCGCGGCGTTGAACTGCGATTCGGCGATCTGAAGTCCGTGGGAAGCTATGCCAATGGTGCTCATGTCTATAGATTACTTCGTCTTGAATCCTGTGCGGATTTAGTTGTTAAGTCGTCAATATTCGTCGGGATTGGCACTGAGATGGGAAGGAGAGAAACTACTGCGGCCTTTTCGCTTTAATCCGGGTGCATTAGTATCTCGGCGAACGTTTTACGCTTGTGCGAAGGAGTTGTGCGGCTGATGAAAATTGGAACTTATTACTATCCGGAGCAGTGGCCGCGTGAGCAGTGGGAACGGGATTTTGACAACATCGCGAAGATGGGGTTGCAGATTGTGCATATGGCGGAGTTTGCGTGGTTTGATCTGGAGCCTAAGCCGGGGGATTTTCGGTTTGAGTGGCTGAGTGATTGCGTGGAGATGGCGAAGAAGCGGAAGCTGGATGTGATTTTGTGCACGCCTACGGCGGCGCCGCCGATTTGGTTGAGCGAGATGGCGCCGCAGACGTTGCCGTTGTATGAGGGTGGAGTTGGAGGTCGGTTTGGGGGGCGGCGGCATTACAATCCGCTTTCGCCGGAGTTTCAGGATGCGACGCGGCGGATTGTGCGGGCGATGGCGGAGCGGTTTGGGGATCATCCATCGGTGATCGGGTGGCAGATTGATAATGAATATAGCAATCCGTTCGATCAGTCGGACGTGACGCATGCGGCGTTTCGGAAATGGTTGCGGGAGAAGTATGGGGACATCGCGGCGCTGAATCGGGCTTGGGGGAATCAGTTTTGGAATACGTATTACACGGATTTTGAGCAGATTCTTTTGCCGGCTTCGCGTGATCCGAAGTATGGGAATCCGCATCAGAGCCTGGATGCGTCGCGGTTCTGGAGCTGGGCGTTTGCGGCTTACAACCGGATTCAGACGGATATTTTGAAGCCGAGAATTGGGAAGCGGTTTATCACGACGAACTTTATGGGATTGCATCCTGATGTGAATCCGGAGGACATGGAGAAGGATTTGAATTTATTTTCGTGGGATAGTTATCCGGTGACGGGGCATGAGAAAGAGGGGAATGATGAGACGTATCGGATGGCTGATCCGGCGCAGATTGGGTTGTGCCATGATCATATGGCGAGTTTGAAGAATCGGTTTGGGTTGATGGAATTGCAGCCGGGGCATGTGAATTGGAGCGGGGTGCCGGTGCGGCTGTATCCGGGGACGATTCGGCTTTGGATTTGGACGGCGTTTGCGCATGGGTCGGAGTTTGTTACGACGTACCGGTTTCGTCAGCCACGGTTTGGGATTGAATTGTTTCATGATGGATTGGTGGGGACGGATGGGGTTACGCCATCGGATGGGGGGAGGCAGTTTGTGCAGGTGATTGAGGAGATGCGGCGGTTGGACTTGGCGCGCGTGCCGACGTTTGCGGAGGAGAAGGAGCGGGCCGGGGAGACGGTGGGATTGGTGCTGGATTTTGAGCAGATTTGGTATTACCAGTCGTTGCCACAGGCGCGGCGGTGGAATCAGAATAAGTGGTTGCAGATTTGGTATGGGGCGCTGAGCAGATTGGGGGCGCGGATTCGGATTCTGCGGCCGGGGGCGGAGTGGCCCGCGGATTTGCCGCTGATTGTTGCGCCGGGTTTGCAGATGGTGGATGAGAAGTTGGTTGCGCGGTTGGAAGCGTATGCGCGTGGGGGTGGGAATTTGGTGCTGACTTGCCGAACGGGATTGATGGATCGGACGGGGCAGCTTTGGGAGGGGGCTTGGGCGAAGCCGATCCTGGAGATGATTGGGGGGGCGATCGAGGGGTATGATTCTTTGCGGGATGATCGGTTTGGGGAGATTGAGTTTGAGGGGAAGAAATATCCTTGGGGCGTTTGGGGGGATCAGGTGTTGCCGGGCCGGGGGACGGATGTGGTGGCGACTTATGCGGATCAGTTTTATGCGGGGTCGGCGGCGGTTACTCGGGCGCGGTTTGGGAAGGGCGCGGTGAATTATTTTGGGGTTTGCAGCGAGCAGGGGTTGGTGGATGCGTTTGTGGAGTCTCTGGCGAAATCGATTGGGAGGGAGCGGTTGCGGGGGCAAGTGTTGCCTGGGCGCGTGCAGGTGCTTCGGCGCGGTGCTTATCGGATTGCGCTGAATTATCGGGATGAAGTTGTGGATGCGCCGGCGCCGGGTTCGGCCAGGTTTTTGGTTGGGTCTCGGAAGATTGGGGCGGCAGATGTTGCGGTTTGGGAGGAATAGTAAGAGCCGCTGAGACCCCGGCGCGCCGGGACAGGCTGCAGAGACGCGGAGATGGACGCAGAGAAGAGGATAATATTTGCTGAGATTTCTCTGCGTCTTCCTCTGTGTCTCGGCGTCTCTGCGTTGCATTTTAATCGTTACTTAACCGATGATAGATTCATGCAGGGACAGATTGATCGCATTCTCATTTCGCAGGATCGCATTGCTGAGCGGGTGAAGGAGCTTGCGGGGCAGATTACGGCGGAGCATTCTGCTAATGGCGGGGAGATTACGATTGTGCCGATCATGACCGGGGCGATGATTTTTGCGAGTGATCTGATTCGGCAGATTCCGATCGCGATGAAGATTGGGCTGATGATGGTGAGCAGTTATCCGGGGCGAAGCATGGAATCGCGCGGGTCGCAGATGCTGAATAGCCAGGTGGGGGAGATCGCGGGGCGGCATGTGCTGGTGCTGGATGATATTCTGGATAGCGGGGGGACGCTGAATATGGTTGTGCCGGCGCTGCGGGAGAAGGGGGCGGCGAGTGTGAAGAGTTGTGTTTTGCTGCGGAAGGATCGGGCTACGGCACGCGCGGTGCGGGTGGATTATGTTGGATTTGAGATTCCGGATGCGTTCGTGGTGGGGTATGGTTTGGATTATAATGATTACTATCGGAACCTGCCGGATATTGTGACGCTTAAGGGACAGAAGCCATGAAATTGCCGGCGGGGAAGATGGCGCATGCGGCCGAGGCTGGGGTTGCGGGGGCAGCGCCGATTGCGGCGGGACGGACGACGTCGCTGGGGACGCTTTTGGGGTCGCATGTTTTGCGGGATGGGGAATTAGTTCTGCTGATTTTGAAGCCTTCGCTTTGGTTCATTGTTTTTAATTCGATTGCGTTTGCGGTGGGCGTGGCGATTGCCGCGGCGATTTCGGCGGTGTTGGATCATCGCATGCACGATCATTTTTATTTTGAGCTGGCGCTGTTCTTTATCGCGGGGCGGCTGATGTGGGCGGTGCTGCAGTGGATGGGGCGGCTGTATATCCTGACGGATTTGCGGGTGCTGCGGATTACCGGGGTGTTTGGGGTGGATGTTTTTGATTGCTCGCTGCGGAAGGTGGTGCGGGCGCGAATGGTTTCGACATCGCGCGAGAAGATGGTGGGGGTGGGATCGATTGAGATTATTCCGAGTGATGAGACGATGCCGACGGGGATCTGGCAGACGATTGCGAAGCCTTTGGAGGTGTATGAGCGGCTTCAGGCGGCGATTAATCGGGCGAAGCAGTCGGGGACGCCGGGGTAGCGGTGGCGTTTTTGTTAGTTGGGCTGAGTTGGTGATTTCAAATTCTAATTTAACCGCGGAGTTCGCAGCCTTCGGCTCTGAGGCTCAGGCTCGAAGAGAGGACGCAGAGACAGACGCAGAGAAGAAATCCAAATTGATTTCTTGTTTTCTCTGCGATCTCCGCGGACTCTGCGGTGAAATTCTGGGTTGGAATGCGGATGGCTCGCGATAGTGCGTGGCGACATCTCCCCGGATTACCGGGGGGAGGGGATCGGAAATTCGCGACCGGCGATCCATAGGCCTGAGGGTCGGATGTCTTGTTCCAGGATTTCGCGGAGCGGGTCGCTGGTTTTGCAGGGGAAGAGGGTGAAATTGGCTTGTTTTTCGGATTGGATTGAGCCGGTGTTGGGGGAATTGATGGCGCGGGCGGCGCGTAACGTTGCCATCTGCCATAGTTGCATCGGCGGCACTTCGGGCGCGATTGCGTGCAGCAGGCGGAGATCATCCACCACATTCAAATCCGGGGAGCTGGCGCAGCTGTCGGTTCCAACGGCTACGTTGATTCCACGGGCTAGCATTTCTCGCCAGCGGTGCGGGGGATGGCCGAAGAATTTGTGTGTGCGCGGGCAGTAGACGACGCTGGATTTTCCCTGGGCGAGGATTTGCAGTTCGTCATCATCGCAGTAATTGACGTGGGCGAGGAGCGTGGGGTAGTCGAGCAGGCCGAGGTGGCGGGCGTATCGGATTGGGCCACCGGCGAAGCGGGGCACTGCGTTGTCCCAGGCGTTTACGCCTACTTCCCAGAGATGGCGGAAGGGGCCGGTGTGGGATTCGAGGAAGGTTGCTTCGTCGGCGGTTTCGGCGAGGTGGGTGGCGATGGGGCGATTATTTTTTTTGGCGAAGGCGAGGCAGCGGGCGTAGCCTTCGGGTTCGACGGTGTATGGGGCGTGCGGGGATATGCCGACGCGGAGGGAATCTGATTCGGCGAAAGTGTCTGATGCGATGGCGAAGCGTTCTTCGAGTAAACCTCGTCGCTGGGCCATGGCTTGGATTTCGCCGTAGCTTACGACCTGTAGGGGGCTGTCGCGGAGGGCGGGGCGGGTTTGTGCGCATTGTTTGCTGATGTCGCCGACGGCTGTTACGCCGAAGGAGAGACATTGGCGGACGCCGGCTTGGATGGCTTGTTGGATTGTTTCGGGTGTTGACGCGCCTGTGCGCATGGTTTGGGGGATGACGGTTTTTTCGATCCAATCGACGAGGTGTGGTGGGGGATTGCCGCCCTGGATCAGGGTTAGTTCGAGATGGGTGTGGGCGTTGATGAGGCCGGGGAGGATGATGGAATTGCCGGCGTCTTGGATGACGGCGTCGGGGAATTTTTTTTGCAGATCGTTTGCTGGGCCGATGGCTTCGATGCGGCCGGTGGTGAAGACTACGCCTCCGTCACGAATAGGCGGGCCAGTCATTGGAGCGAGCCAGGCCGCTCGCAGCAGAGTTCTCGCGGGAGAATTCAGAAGAGTTTTAGCCACAGATTTAAATCANNTAAATCAGATGCACACGGATAATATAAAGTTCATGTCGTAGGGCACTGGCTTTCCTCACCGGCTTGGTTGTTGGATAATTCCCATCATGGCCAAGCAGACGTTTACCACTCGGGTGAAGAAAACGCCAATTGGACGGAGCGCGCTAATCGAGATGCCGNNGATGCCGTTTGATGTGGAGAAGGTGTTTGGGAAGAAGCGGGTGAAGGTGCGATGTTTGGTTGATGGCGTCGAGTTTCGCAGTTCGATTATGCGGATGAAGGTTTGCGGGCCGCGGCATGTGATGATTTTGAATAAGCAGATACGGGGGGCGATTGGTAAGGATGTTGGGGATAGGGTTCATGTGGTGATGGAGGAGGATATGAAGCCGCGGATTGTTGGAGTGCGGAAGGATGTTCGGGCGGCGCTGGTTGATGCGAAGATCAAGGATGTGTTTGATCGATTGTCTTATTCGCATCGCAAGGAATATATGGAGTGGATCAACTCGGCTAAGAAGGTGGAGACAAGGGAGTCACGGATTAGAAAGATGATCGAAATGCTGCGTGCGCGCTCGAGTTAGTGATTATTGGATTCTTGAAAGAAGATTATTTTCGGTTTCGGTTTTCGCTTCGATTGCGGGGGTGGGCTCGTATATGACATGCGCTGGCGTTGTTGGCGGTGTTGGCTGGCCTGAGACTGTTCTTGCGAGCCTTTTGCTTATTTTAGGCGGTGATGTTGATTGGGAATTCTTGTTTTAGTTGGGCGGGTTGGGAGAGATCTGCGTCCAGCAGAATTGTCCAGACGATTCTGGAATTGTTCTCGGGCGATGGCATGGCGTCGGGTGGGATGATGAAGGTGTGGCGGCCGGACTGGATGTCCGTTGGGTGGGTGATGTCTAGAATTTCTTGTTGCCAGAGTGGGGGTTGGGTTCGGAGGTTGCCGTAGCCGATCTGGTTGTTGGGGAGGGTATAGACCGTGACGGCGAGTTTTAGTCTGGTGATGCGATTATTCGGGCCGAGCCAATCCCAGCGGATTTCGGATGCTTCGCCCAGGCGGAGTGGGTGCGTCGCCAGGGTTAAATGGGGGGTGGGATAAAACAACTGGCGAGCGTTGCGGAGTGTTGTGCCGACGAGGAATAATCCGACGGCTCCGAAGACGATGAGGAAGAGGATGATGATCTGTGTTTGCTGTGCTCCGCGGCGCGAATAGATGATGCAGGCGAGGAGGGTTACGAAGCCGTTCCAGATGAGGGTGGGTATGAGGCCGATGATGAATTTGAGGCGGATGGATGTTGCGGGTTTTAATACTTTGGCCGTGCGGGCGTTGCCGGCGAGATGCTCTTCGAGTTTTGCGAGATGGTCATTTTTCGCCTGACGGTGGGTGAAGATCATTCCACCTGCGCCGAATAGCATGAAAATGGCGGAGGTGACTGCCATCACCGCTGCGCTTGTGGCGTAATCACGGGAGAGGACCGCATCGGCGGGATCAAGCGGGTTGACGTAGCATTCTGTATTGCGTTGCCGCCTGAGGTTGTCGGCCTGCTGACTCGCGGAGTTGTAGTCGCCGGATGAGGAATTGGAGATTGCATAGCGGCTCGAGCCATATCGCTTGCCGTCGTGGTGATAGTGATAGAGGACTTCGACGCTGTAGGTGGTATGGGAGCCGTGGCTGCCGCTGGAGGTGTGGGTTGCGACTCGGGCGTGGGAGATGACACAGGGCTCGGCCGGCCAGGATTGCGCGGCGCGGCCGCGCAGGACTGTTGGGATGAAGAAGGCCTGGATGGCGACGCCGATGGTGAAGAAGAGGGCGCAGAATATCCCGGCGGCCAGCATCGGATGTTTGAGATTGACTGGAGGGCGAGGTTGCGTTTGAGGGGGCGCGGGACGCCAGGTGAGGTAGACCAATCCGCCGCCGATCAGGATGAAGATCAGGGGGAAAAGGATTACCAGTCCGGTCCATAGGCTTCGTGTTCGGAGGATGGCGCGGCTGGGGACGCGCGGATCAACTCGGCAGGTGGCGGCGGAGCCTGGGGTGTAGTGGTCGAAGAGGGTTTGAACGTCGTAGTAGTCTGCTGAGCCGTTGTAGTTGTTGGACAGGACGTCGCTGGAATAGTTTTGGCCGTTAAAGGTGTAGGAATAGGTGACGTTGAATTTGTAGGGTGGTTTTTCGTCTATGGCGGTGGTTTCGATCATGCAGTCGGTTGCGGTCCAGAAATGGGTGGCCAGGGTTGCGGAGAAGTCGTTGGCGATTTTGTATTCGAGAAAAGAGCCGCCGACGAGGAACGCCAGGAATAGGAGTGAAGTGAATAGTTTGGGGAAGATGCTTTGGGAGTTGGATTGAATATTGGTTTCGAGCATTGTTGCGGGAAGAACTTTGTTGCGAATCTTTAGATTTGATCTTCCTTGAGTTCTTCGGCCAGCATTTTGGCGACTTTGCGTGAGGTGGCGAGGCGTTTGAGGGCGATGGCCCGGATGGGCTCGAAGTTGAAGCCATCTTTGATTCGGGCTTCCCAGTAGCCGTACTCTTCGCGTTTTTCGGAAGCGACCGCGAGATCGCCTACCCCTTCGCCCTGGAGGCCCAGTTGGACGGCCTGGATGATGAGGCCGATGAGGCCGAAGTCGTCGAGGTTGAGGGCGTCGGCCATCAGCTTGGCTTCGTCGATGACGGGGCTGCGGTGGGGGATTTCATGCAATAGTCTTGTTGTGCGGTCGAGGAGAGATTCTTCGATTTCCGTTCCCATGAGGCTGACGAGCAGTTCGGCGGATTGTTCGCAGCGGTCGCGGAGGTTGGTGCGGGCGAGGCGGCCGACGACGATGCCGCGGCCCTGGCGGGCGGGGAGTTGCAGGGCGTAGCAGGCGAGCTCAAGTGCGTCGCGGTCAACCTGGGGGTTGATTAGATTCATGGGGATAAATTTGTTGATGCGTCCCCAAAGGCGCGCGGCATCGCCTTTCAATCTAGGGCCCAGCGAACCATGGTCTTCCACGGTACTAAGCACTTGTTCAAGCCTTTTGCGCAGAACCGGTTGCAGAGACATTTGTCGCATCCGTGCGGACAGCACACCCATCTTTGGAATCGCATTTCGCGGACATGCGGCGATTCCGTCTCAGCGATGCGGTTAGTATCGCCGGACTTGGGGATTTTGCGAGATAAAAACTCGGAAATGGAGAGGGAAATTAAAAGTTTAATGGTCGGGTTTGATGTTCGGGGAAGACTTGCCGACTGAAGTCGGCAAGCCGCGTTTCGGTTTCGGGATATGGATTGTGCCCAGTTTATCGCATCAAGATGGCGGCGCGTTCAGGACCCACGCTGATCATGTTGATTGGAGCGCCCAACAATTGTTCGATTCTTTTTACGTACTGCTGCGCTTCGGGGGGAAGTTCGGCGAAGTTTCGGCAGCCACTGATGTTGCCGCGCCAGCCTGGGAGGGTTTCGAAGATGGGTTCGACTTCTGCGAGGACATCCATGTCGGCACGGAAATAGGGGAGACGGGAGCCGCGGTATTTGTAGGCGGTGCAGATGTTGAGGTGATCGAGGCCTGAGAGGACATCGAGGAGGGTGATTGCGAGGGAGTTTACGCCGCAGAGATCGACGGAGTATCTGGCGGCAACGGCGTCGAACCAGCCGCAGCGGCGAGGGCGTCCGGTGGTGGTTCCATATTCGTGGCCGCGTTCGCGGATGTAGTTGCCGATGTCGTTGTCTTGTTCGGTGGGGAAGGGTCCGCCGCCTACGCGCGTGTTGTAGGCTTTGATGACGCCGAGGAAATTTTGGACCATTTGCGGGGGGACGCCGGCGCCGGTGTAGACGCCGAGGCCGGAGCAGTTGCTGCTGGTGACGTAGGGGTAGGTTCCGTGATCGACATCGAGCAGGACAGCGTGAGCGCCTTCGAAGACCATTCGTTTGCCTTCGCCGGCGTATTGGAGGAGGAGGAATGTGGTGTCATCGACAAAGGGGGCGATGCGGCGGCCGAAATCGCGATAGAGTTCGAAGACTTGTTTCCAGTCCATCGGCGGGAGATCGTAGAGGGCGCGGAGGACTTTATTTTTCTCGCCGACGACCTGGCCGATGCGGTGCTTGAGTTTTGTTTCATCGACGAGATCGGCGACGCGGAAGGCGGTGGCGCGGTGCATCTTGTCGGCGTAGCTTGGGCCGATGCCGCGACGGGTGGTGCCGATGGCGGCGCCTTCGGAGCTTTGCTCTCGGGAGGCGTCTTCCTGCATGTGGTGCGGCATGACGAGATGGGTTTTGTAACTGATGCGGAGATTGGCGGGGGTGACGGCGACGCCACGGGCGGCGAGGGCGTCGATTTCGCGGAAGAGGACGGCGGGGTCGAGGACGACGCCGTTGCCGATGATGTTCATTTTTCCGGGGCGTAGGACGCCGACGGGGAGGAGATGGGTGGAGTATTTTTCGCCGCCGATGCGGACGGTGTGGCCGGCGTTTGCGCCGCCGCAGTAGCGGACTACGACGTCGGCGCGTTCGGCGATAAAGTCGACGATTTTACCTTTGCCTTCGTCACCCCATTGGAGTCCGATGACGCACGTATTTTCCTCTTGGAGCGGAATCACAGCGGGTGGCCTTTCCAGTGGTTGCGGCGAACGAATGTAGACGATGGAAAGTATGGGGTGGGGGTTGGGGTGTCAAGCGTGGGAAATGCCGATTGCCGATTGCCAAATGCCGAATGAAAGACGAAGCATTTAAATGTGATTCGGCATTTGGCAATCGGCAATCGGCAATTTCTTCCTAGTTTGGCGGCACAGGTTTGCCTTGGGCGATGGCCTTTAGCCAGACTTCGGCGCGGTTGTTGTATGGGGCTTGGGCGTTGTTGTCGCCGGAGTGGTTGGAGTTGATGAGGATCAGGAGTTCTTTTGGGGCCTGGATTTGATTGAAGGCGGCGAATACGCCTGTGGGTGGGGAGGTTTCGTCGCGCAGGCCGGGGGATATGAGGGATGGGCATTTTATTCTTGACGCGAAGTTGATTGGGTCGAAGTAGCGGGCGGTTTGTAGGATTGCGTCGTTGTGTTTTTCCTTGGCCTGGTCATACCAGTTGGGGTAGCCGATGGCGCGGCCGATTGTGGGGCCGGTTACGTCGCAGCTTGAGGGGACCATGGCGAGTATGGCGGTGACCCTGGGATATAGGCCGGCGATCATGATGGCTTGCTGGCCGCCCTGGCTGGTGCCCATGACGACGAGGTTTTTGCCGTCCCATTCGGGCATTTGGGTTAGATAGTCCATGGCGCGGTAACAAGAGAGATACATGCGGAGGAATGTTGTGGTGTCGCGGTTGTCGGCTCCGAAGGTCCAGTAGTTTCGGTATGTGGTTCGGAACAGCTTTCTGTAATAGGAATCGGGCTGATCGAAGGGGAGATCATGCGGCATGATGTTGAGGGCGATCCAACCGTTCCTGGCGCGATCGACGACGCGGGATTGGGGGAGACCATAGACGCCGGCCCATTGGGGGATGAGGAGGGCGGGATATTTTTTAGAGGTATCGCTTGGTTTGGCGAGTTGGCCGTAGATGTGGGTGCCGTGGATGTTGTCCATTTCGATTTTGGAGTAATCGACGTTCGGGGTGTGGACGTCGACCTTTTGTAATTGTGCGTTAGGGGGGATGGCTTCGAGTTCCTTGATCTTGTCTGACCAGAAGGCGTCGAAATCGTCGGGACGCGTTGAGGCGGGTTGGACCTTGTATGGAGCGATGGCTGCGCCGGCGAGGACGCGGACGGGTTTGTCGTTAATCGTGGTGGTGATCTCGGCGAGGATGGTGCCGGGTTCATCCAGGGAGGTTTCGAGAGTCGCGGGGCCGGAGGAGAGATCGAGGGTGCCTTGTTTGATTATCGTCAGGCCGCACTTTTTCAGGTTGTAGTTGACCTGTTTGACGGAGGCGGGGTTGTCGCCGATTGCTTCTACTTTCCAGATGATCGGTTCGTTGATGTCGTAGATGCAGCTTGCTTTGTTCGGGGTGATTTTGATTTTCTGCGCCCGTGTCGAGGGCATGGTCGTTGGGGGCAAGCCCGAGGCGATGCGTACGGGAGCGATGGCATCCCAATACGACTGATCCTCCAGGCTGAACATCCTCGGGTTCTTAACCATCTCAGCGAGCGGCGTGTGTGGGGCGGCATCGGGACGCGGGCGAGGATGCCAGTTTGAGCCGGCGACACCCGCCCAGAGCATGTAGTACGTCCACTTGGGTTGATCGGCGTAGACAGAGATCGCGGGCGGATTGGCCGTCTCCGCGATGGCCATTACCTTTCCATCCGAGAGGGCGTTGAGGTCGTCGTAGTACGATTGCTGGAATCTGCTGTAGTCGTCGAGGGTGAGAACATCGACGTATTGTTGGCCGGGGAAATAGTCGACGAATTGACGATCGGGTTTGGTGGGTTGATCAACGTTCCAGATCCAGATCAGGTTGGTCAGCTTGTGGTGGTTGACGAAACGATCCCAGATTTGGCGGTAGATGACTTTGGTGCCATGGTCGCCGCGGCGGCCGCCCCACCAGAACCAGTNNATTTCGTGATAGGGGCGGAAGAGGACGGGGACGTGGGCGTTCTGAAGTTGCTTGAGATAGCCGGCGATGATGTCTACCTGAGCGCACCATCGGTTGTATAGATTGGTGCCGGGGGTGATGACTTCATCGAATTCAGCATCGGTCAGTTTTCCCTGAACGCTTTTTTTGAACGTGACGGGTTCGTCTTCGGTGGGGCGGACTTCGTGCCAGGTGATGGCGATGATTGAGCCGGCTTTGTATTGCTTGATGAGTTCATCGACCGTTGCCTGACGGACGTAGGCGGAATCTTTGTCGCCTTGCTTGGAGAATCCCCAATCGGTGCCGTAGATGATGGGGGTTTTGTGGCTGACCTTCAGGGCGGCTGCCGTGGAGATTTCCTGCTGGGCGGCGTAATTGTGCTGGCCGGTCATCGTGTGCTGGTTGCTGATGGCGTAGAGATATTTGAGGAGGGCTCTTGCCTCCGGGGAAGCGTTGGGCGTGACCGGGTCGTGCTCGACGATCCAATCGGCAGGTTGCGCGGGAGGCTTGGGTAGGAATGGGACATCGGGCTGGGTATTGACACACGGTGCTTCGGCTGGTTTTGAGGTTGGGGCCAGATCAGTCGTTGGCATGAGTGAAGGCTGAGAGGCTGGAGCCGGAGGCACCGAAGTTTTCGGGGTTGGGGAACAACTGCAAGTTAAAATGGCGAGGGCGAGCAGGATCGGACGAACGATTGTGAAATGATTCATAGTTCAGCGTGTGGTGTTGATTTCGGCATTTCATCGGAAGCGGTGGTGGTTGTCAAAAAATGAGAGCGTGAGCGTCCAAATCGTCTATTGGATTGACAGGGCACCTGCCGCGAAAGAGCATGGCGGGTATGGGCAAATCGATCGTTTGTCTTCTCTTCGCGGCGCTGGTTTTGTTGCCGGTTGTTGGCTTGGCGGACGATCAAATGCGGAAGAGCGCGGTTGAGCTTCATGGCGCGCTTGCGGTGCAGGGAAATCGGATTGTGGATGCGCATGGAAACGCGGTTGCGCTGCGTGGGATGGGATTGTTTATCAGCCAGTGGATCAGCAAGTATTACAACGAGGATGCCCTCAGGTGGCTACGCGACGATTGGCATTGCACGATCATCCGCGTTCCGATGGGGGTCGAAAACGGGGGATATCTGGATCATCCGGAGGCCGAGGTTCAGAAGGTCAAGACGGTTGTGCAGGCTGCCATTGATTTGGGAATGTATGTCATCATCGATTGGCACGATGACCATTCCAATCTTCACGTGGATCAGTCCAAAGCCTTTTTTGAGAGCATGGCCAAAACGTATGGGAAATATCCCAATGTTATTTTTGAGCCTTGGAATGAGCCGCTGAAGGTGAAATGGGGTTCGGTGGTGAAGCCGTATCACGAGGCGGTGATTCCGGTGATCCGCGCGTATTCCAACAACCTGATTATTTGCGGGACGCCGACGTGGTCGCAGGATGTGGATATCGCGGCGAAGGATCCGCTTGTTGGGCCCAACATCGCGTATACGCTTCATTTTTACGCGGCCACGCATAAGGCGTCGCTGCGAAGAAAAGCGCAGGTCGCTTTGAGTCGCGGGGCGGCGATTTTCGTGACCGAATGGGGAACCTGTGAATCCAACGGCACCGGCAAACTGGATGCTCCCGAAACGCGGAAATGGCTCGACTTCATGGATCAGAACAAAATAGGGTGGTGCAATTTTTCGGTTGGTGATAAAGAGGAAACGGCTGCCGTCCTGATCCCCGGCGCGGCGGCGGATGGGGGATGGACGGATGCGATGCTGACCGAGTCGGGCCGATTGGTTCGCAATGAATTGAGAATGGGAAACTAATCGATGGTTCGTTGGAAAGCGATTCTGCTGGCGGCAGTTGTAGCGGCTATTGGAGAGAATACACGCGCGGACATTCCGACGCTCAAGGATGCTTACGCGCATGATTTTCAGATCGGCGTCTGCATCTCCACGCCGGTGGATAAGGCCTATCCGCCGCAGGAACTGGATTTGATTGCCCGGCAATTCAACGAGGCGACGCCTGAGAATTGCATGAAGCCGGACGCTATTGAGCCGAGCGAGAATCAATTTACGTTTGACGAGGCGGATCAGTTTGTGGCGTTCTGCGAGCAGCATCACATGGCGATTCATGGTCATACGCTGGTGTGGCACAGTCAGACGCCGCCGTGGTTCTTCAAGGACGGAGACAAGCCTTCGTCACGCGAGCTTCTCTTGAAACGATTGCATGCCCACATTCTGGCGGAGGTGGGGAGATACAAGGGACGGGTTCATTCCTGGGATGTCGTGAACGAAGCGATCGATGATGGGACGCATCTGTATCGAAATACAAAATGGCACAAAATCATCGGCGATGATTTTATCGAGCAGGCGTTTCGCTTTGCGCATGAAGCTGATCCGAGTGCTGAGCTTCAGTACAACGACTACAACATCGACAGCGGCCCGAAGTTTAAGAAGGCGCTGGGGATGCTAAAGGCGCTGAAGGAAAAGGGTGTGCCGATTGATTCGGTGGGGATTCAGGGGCACTGGATCATCAATGAGATTCCCTATCCCGAGATTGACAAGGCGATTGGTGAATTCAACAAGCTGGGTTTGAAGGTGAATATCACGGAACTGGATATCGATGCGCTGGGTCGAACTTATAAGGGAGCGGACATCAATGGCGGACCCCGGCTGGTGAGGACGACACGGCCTTCGACCCGGCCGGCGGTGAATGTGCCTACGCTGCTTGATCGTGAGGCCGTTCAATATGCGAAGCTGTTCGCTATTTTTCACAAGCACCGCGATGCGATTGAATATGTGACGATCTGGGGCGCGGACGATGGGCGATCGTGGCTGAATTTTTTCGGGGGCGTGCGGAAGAATTATCCTGTCTTGTTTGATCGGGCGCTGCAGCCGAAGCCGGCGTTCTTTTCGGTCATCGGTGTTGTGGCTCCGGCTACGACGCAGCCGGCGAAATGAGAGCGGGCGTCAGCGGAATGATTGTCAGGGGAGTTTCTCGTCGCTGATTTCCGGGGAATCGATCGGCAATGCCTCGTGTAGTTTCCGTTCCACGAATTCGTTAACGACGACATCGGGATCGCGGGCTCTTGCCGGGATGGGGCTTACCGAACTGTTCCAGGCGTAATAGGCGTGGCTGAAATTCGGGGCGAGGAATTGCATAAGCGAAGCCGCGAAGGAATCGTTGTAGAACAGTAGCCGCGGGGCGTGCGGGTTGGGGCTCTGCTGTTGATAGGGCATTTCGTCGTAAGCTGCGGGGGATGTCAAAGAGCAGGGCGAAGCCGCCGTGAGCTGGTCGAATGGCAAAGACGGACGCGTAGAAATCCCGGAAATGAATTGGACTGCGGAGATGCGGAGGCCGCGGAGTTGGCTGGGGAGAAGCCTAAAAATGGATTGAAGTGAACTCGCGGGCGCTGCGAGATTGACAGGGGGCAGGCGGGTCATAGAATCCCATTCCCCATTGGAGCGCGGGCTCGTAGCTCAGTTGGTTAGAGCGCGTCCCTGATAAGGACGAGGTCACAAGNNCAAAACGGTATATACCGTTTTGGCTCTCTTCCGGGAGTCGCATATGCCCAAGCTTAAGTTCGCGTTACCGTCGTATCGTCATCACAAGGTTTCCGGTCATGCCATCGTCACGTTGAACGGCAAGGACCATTACTTGGGTCCGTGGCAGTCCGAGTCGAGCAAGATCGAGTACAAGCGGCTGCTCACTGAATGGATCGCCGCAGGAAAAACGGTGGCTGCAAAGGATGTCGAATCGAGGAATGGCATCATCGTGGCGGAGCTTCTCGCGGCTTATCTGGCCGAAGCCGAAATGGCTTACACGAAGAACGGCCGGCCCACCAGCCACCTGCACAACATCAAAGATGCCTTGATTCCACTGCGGGAGCTATACGCCAGGGAAGCCGTCGCCACTTTCAGTCCGCTCAAGTTGAAAGCTGTGCGCGAAACGCTGGTGAAACGCGGTCTTTGCCGCAGCACGGTCAACAAGCACGCCGGTACGATCAAGCGGATTTTCAAGTGGGGAACGGAAAACGAACTGGTGCCGGCGACCGTTTTCCACGCTTTGCAAGCGGTTAGCGGGCTGCGGCGCGGACGCTCCGCCGCCAAGGAGAGCGTTCCCGTCAAGCCGGTGCCCGAGACATATGTGGAAGCGGTAATTGTCCATGTGTCGGCCCAGGTGGCGGCGATGGTGCGGTTGCAACAGCTTACGGGAATGCGGCCCGGAGAAGTGACGATCATGCGGGGCTGTGACCTCGACATGACTGGCAAGGTCTGGACGTACACTCCCTCAACCCACAAGACCGAGCATCACGGAATTGAACGGCCGATTTACCTTGGGCCCAAGGCCCAGGACATCATCAAACCATTCCTCAAGTCCGACCTGGCGGCATACCTCTTCGATCCACGCGACGCGATGGAGGCGTTCAACGCGGAGCGGCGGCAGAATCGGAAGACCCCGATGACACCGAGCCAAGCGAAACGAACGAAGAAGACTCGGCCCAAGGTTGCGCCACTGGATCATTACACGACGGAGTCATACCGGCGCGCCATTGCGCGCGCCTGCGAGGCGGCTGACCAGGCTGCTCGCAACGAACATCCCGACGCCAAGCCGGAAGACGTGTTTGTTCCCGCCTGGCATCCCCATCAGCTTCGCCACAACGCGGCCACGCGCCTGCGGAAAGAATTCGGAATCGAGGCGGCGCGCGTGGTGCTCGGCCACCGCACCGCCGCTGTCACTGAAGTCTATGCGGAAATGGATCAAGCTAAGGCGAGTAGCATTATGGGACGGGTCGGGTAGAGTCAGACTATCGGGTACCGGCGAATCTTTCGCCGTGCGGCCCCGCTGACTGGTGACGGTTTGCGGGGCCGAACCTTTAGGCGGAGTTTGGTAGTGAATTGATCGATCCTGGGAACGGGCGCCTTTCGACGGCGCAGCAATTCGATTGTCGCGTTTCAACGTCAGGTGGAATGCGGCTTGCCCCGATAGAGGAAACCGTCGAGACGTTGCAGCGCGCGGTCGATTTGTTGCTCCCTTGCGGCGTTCGGCCTGGCAGCCTGGAAAGGCTCGGCCGGTACAGACGCGAAACGCTGTAGCGCCTCGCGGCTCGTGTAAGTCGTACCGCCGACGCGAACCACTTCCAAACGGTTACCGCGAATTCCCCTCTGCGCCCAACGATAGACGGCGCTGATATGGATGCGCTTCCCGTTGCCGCGCGTGGGCAGAATCTTGGGAACATCGTGAAGCAGTACGAGTTGTTCGTTTCCGATATCGATCACGGCGAAGCGTCCGTATGAGGAGGAGGCCAACACTTTTCGGACGGCCGCCAATGCAAGTTAGCATATTGTTCGGTATTATCAAAGTCAATGGTATAATTGACTGCGACAGGTCGGATCGCGCCGTTCAGCGTCGGGATGCCATGCAATCCAGGTGCAGGAAACGCCTCGCGCTGTAACGCGCCATGAAAAACTGCTTCAAATCTGCTTCGCGGGGATAAGCTTATCTTACCGAATAACTTCATGTTATCCATTTGGTATCTTGCATACCATC
>PMAK01000100.1 GCA_003153655.1 Phycisphaerales bacterium | reverse complement strand
TGTGGTCACGCCGGGCTAAATGGGGCTGGGGCGGGTTTTTTTATTTCGGGCGGCGTTGGCGGCGAGTTAACAGGGTCGCGATGGTGATGGTTGTTATTGCGGCGGCTGTGGGTTCCGGCACATCGGCCATGAGGCCGTTGGCTGCGGCAAAGGCGTCGATTGCCGCCAAATCGCTCGCGGGCAATGCGATATCTGCGCCGTTAGCCGCTTTGCCGAGATTGCCGACGAGGAGGGTGAAGTCCTCACCGTTGACTACGCCGTCGTAATTGAAGTCGCCCTGGTCCCAGCGCGTTACGGCCTTGCCGAGGTTGCCGACCAGGATGGTGAAGTCGTCGCCGTTGACTACGCCGTCGAGATTGGCGTCGCCGTAGAGCGTGTATTTGATTTCGATTTGGCCGGAGGAGAGGCCCGTGACGACTCCATCAGCGCTATCGGCGTAGCCGACGGCAAAGCTGGGATTGGCGGCGGCGGCGGAGCTGTCAATGCCGGTGCCGTTCCACGCGCCACCGTTGTATCCCCGGATGAGGTATCCGCGAATCGCAGATTGGGGATCGGCGTTTGAGCCATAGTTGATCAGCATATGAAAGTTGGCCAGATTGAGCGTGCCGTTGCCGTTGATGGTCAGAGTGTTAACGGCATTGGCTGAGCCGCCATTGATGGTCAGCGAGCCGGTGGAGTTAATCGTGACGGAAGATTGATTCAGGCCGCCGACTGTCATGGCGGCTGCTGTGCCTGAGGCGTTGCCGATGGAGAGGTTGCCGGTTCCGGTGACTGCTCCGAGGTTGGAGGTGCCACCTGTTTGTTGGATGAGCGATGCATTCGATGTAGTGCTCGCGACGAAGGCGCCGCCGGATTGCGTGAAGGTTGCGCCGGCGCCCAGGATAAGACCGGTGACGAAGGCTGATCCGTTTGACTGACTCCATGTACCGGTGCTGGAAATGGAGACGCCGGAGGTGGCGAGTGTTCCACCGGTGATGTTGAAAGTTCCCGTTCCGCCGGCGGTGATTGCGCCGCCGGCGCTTCCACGGCCACCGAGATAAACCCAGGTTGGGGCGAACTCGCCGCCCTGAAGGTTGTATGCGCCGGTGCTGCTGGTTTGGGCGGCGATGTCGAGATTGACTGTTTGCACGTAGGCGGTGCCGGACTGGGTGATGGTTCCGATTCCGAAATCACCGGCGTAGAGAGAGGGGTCTGGTGGGGTATTGACGCCGATCTGGGTGATTCCGCCGCTGAATGTTGCGGTGGCGGTTTGACTCTTGGTGTCGCCGACAATCATGCCGCCCTGGATTTCTATCTCGGACGGACTGGTGAGAGGATTGCCCATGGCATCGTAGGTTGTGGTGCCGGTGACGGTGAATGATCCGCCGCCGTCAACAACGACATAGTAGGCGTGACCCGAAATCCCCTGGCTGTTGTCGAGCACGAAAGTTCCGTTACTGATGGTGAGAGAATTTCCCTGAATGCTCGTGGTGGAAAAGACGACATTGCCAAAGTCGGTGGGTGTTGGCTGATAGAACAGTTCGCCGCCGGTTCCCATGACGAGCGAAGCGTTGATGTAGGCGGGAACAAGTTGGGCGCCATTGAGCCAATGGGCCGAGTTGATCGAATTGGTTGAGGCGTCCCAGTTGAGAGTTCGGGCGGTGGTGATGGCGTGGAAACCAATCACGTCCATGGCCTCAATATCAACCGGCGACATGTCGTTCTCGACGCCGGGACCGGTAGACTCATTGAACGAATCGGGTTCGGCGTCGAGCCAATCCTGGAGGTCTCCGCCGTCGGCGGGCGTGTTGTATGCCTTCAAATTGGTTGTGCCGCTGTCTATCGAAAAATAGACGCCGGAGTCGGTCTTATTCAGGCTGCGCGTTCCGGGCGCGGTGTAGCGGAACAAGTCGTACGGCATATAGCTTGGCCCGAGCCCGGGGATACGGCCCATGATTTCGGTCATCTCGTGCTCGGCGACGCCGATGAAATCAAAATCGCCGGAGACCGCGCGGTTATTTGGATCGAAGGTATAAGCAAGAGATGAGTTGAAGGTAAACGTTCCATCGGTTGCCGGGCCGCTGAAAAGTCCGAGCGTCCGGGCTTCGGACGTGGCCATATCGAATGAGCCGGAGGTTGGATTGGTCACAGGCAGACTGGCGTCGGCTGTTGCGTCGGCGGAAGTGGTTGCTGACGCGATCAAGGCGTTGCGTACGGTGGTGTAGGAGACGCCGGTGATGAGCGCGGTGCCGCTTTCACCCAGNNCGCTGGTATTTGCGGCGATGTCGATGTTAAGCGTGATTGGATCGCTAAGAACGCTTTCGATTTGCTGAATGGCATAGGCGACCGCACTCTTTATCTGGGTCGCTTCGCCGAGACTGTTTACGCTGGCGTCGTAGGTCGGAATAATGACCAGCGCTTTGGCCCGGACATCAACCGCCAGAACAGTAAGGGCCAGCATCCAGGATCGGCGGGAAAGTTGCGCGGTACGGCCAGCCGGTCTTTTCGAGTCAATTTTGTGCATCGTGAATACCCTCTCCGCCCCTTTTTCACCCAACAACAGGGTGAATGTTATCAATCATTTCTCGATTGTAGAATGAAAAAATGGAGGAAAACTATTTATGTTTGGTGAAATTCGTGGCCGTTAACGGTGTGGCGCTTCGGCGGGGGGATTTTCAGGGGCGCGGGCCACGGCGATCAATGAACACGCGCTGTTTTCGCAGTTCGCGGGAGTCGCCGAGCGTTTGGATTTCCTGGAGGCTGGCGATGCGCACGGTGGGTAATACCTTGAGATCGCCGCGGAGCTTTTCGCGGATTGTTTCCAATGCGCCGGCGGGTTCGCCGCGACAGGCGACGATGACTTCGAGTTCGTCGGATAGAGCAGTGGGGGCGGTGGCGATCATCACGTAATCGATCACCTGCTCGAGGCTTTGCAATGCGCGCTGGACGGCGGCGGGGTAGACGGTTGTCCCCTTGATCTTCATGGCCTGATCTTTTCGGCCGAGGATGGGGCCTATGCGGGCGGTTTGTAATCCGCAATCGCATTGCTGATGGGTGATGAATGTCATGTCGCCTGTTGCGAATCGAATCAGCGGCATTGCTTGAACGCCGATTGTTGTGGCGACGAGCTGGCCTTCTTGTCCATCGGGCACGGGGCGGCCCGCGTCATCGACGATCTCGGCGTGGAGCAGTTGCGGATGTAGATGGCCGCCTTTGCCTGCGGCGCATTCGCAGAAGGACGTCGCCAGTTCCGTGATTCCGTAGGTGGAGAATACTTGCGCGTTCCATTGTTTCGCGATATGCGAGCCGAGTGGCGTGAGATTCCAATTGGATTGACGGACGGGCTCGCCGATGCAGATGAGTTTGCGCACGGTCGAGCCGGCGAGATAGAAACCCTGCTGGTTGGCATATTCTGCAACGCGCTTGAGGAATGATGGGACTGAAACGATCGCGGTTGGCCGCAGGCGCTCGATCATGCTCAGGAGCATCGCGGGCGAGCTGGCGCCGACGCGGATGGCTGTGACGCCGAGGCGGCGCAGGCCCTGAAAATAGGCGAGGCCCGCCATGAAGCATTTGTCCATCGTGACCGCGAGCACAACGACATCTCCCGGAGAGAGTCCCACGCGGCGGAAGCAGAGGTATTCGTTGAAGGCGAGGCGATCGAGGTCCGGGCCGGTGAGTGGATAGAGGGATGGGATGCCGGTGGTTCCGCTGGTGGTGCAAAGATCGACGAAGTTTTCGCGGGGGGCGCTCCAGAACTGTTCGTTGGACTGCGAAACTTCGTGCTTGGTTGTCAGCGGGAGGGATTGGAGGTCTGACGTGGTGCGGACTTCGGGTGCGTCAGTTAGTTTTTGACGGTAAAAGGGAGAATGCTGCTTTGCGTAGGCGACGGTTGCGGCGACGCCGGAATCTAGAATCGTGTTGATTTGCCGGGGGGTTAGANNTCTTTCGCGGTGCCGAAATCTGTCACAGATGAAAATTCTATTGGGGGTCGGTGGGGCTCGCAACAATCCGCCGTGCTAGAAAAGGGTGAATTGAGCGGATAGGTTTCATTGCAGCGTGAGCCGATTTTATTTTACAACCTTGCTGGCCGTCGTCGTTCTGACGATTACATCGCTGACGCTGGGCGTTCCGGGGCGCGATTGGGCCGTGCCGGTTGTGTGGGTTGTCTATCTAATTGTATGCGGCTTTGGGATGGCGAACATTCGAATGCAATTTTATGTCCCGGCGATTTGTCGAGGCGGCACGGGGAAGATGCGGGTTGCGCTGACGNNAATCCCGATCCGGAGGCTACGCCGAAATTGTTGGATTTGCTGGGTCGTGAGAATATCGCCGCGACATTTTTTTGCGTCGGGAAGAATGTGGAGGCTTATCCGCAGATTGCCGCGCGGATTGCCGCTGAGGGGCATTTGATTGAAAACCATACGTATCGGCATCCGTGGTGGATCAGTTGTATCTGGGGGAAAAGATTGACCGCGGAAATGGTTCGCACGCAGGCGGCGATTCAGAAGGCCGCGGGCGTTACGCCGACGTATATGAGATCGCCGGCTGGACTGACGAATCCGTTTTTTCCTTCGATGCTGCGGCGATTGAATTTGACGCTGGTGGGATGGGATGTCCGAACGTTTGACACGATGGGGACGACGCGGCGGGTTATTGATCGCATCAGCCGTCATACGCGCGATGGGAGCATTATTCTTCTGCACGATGGCGGATCATCACCGGAGCGGGTTGTGGAGATTGTTAGCGCAGCTATTGAAGATTTGCGATCACGCGGATTTGGATTTGAGCGGTTGGATCGGATGATTGATGGGGCAGCGGTTTCGCCTGCGGGTGAGGCAGCTTGAATGATTGGCCACGAGAAAATAGAGGTCTTGTGCCACTAAAAATCGGAAACTTTGTTTTTGCTAATACGGTTCTCTAGTGGATCAGACAGTGAAAAGGTGGCATCCATCAATANNGGAAGATGGGCATTTCATATACGCTCAATCCGCGTGGAAGACCGAAAATCGAGGTGGATAAGGGATAATTGGTGGATGTCACCTTTTTGGATGCCCTTGAACAAGGAGAATTTATGAATCAGGAACAGGTTGGAGTCATTCAGGAGTGTGCGGCTCTTTCCATTCAAGGGAAGATTTCGTTCGGCGCGGTCGTGGGGAAACTCATGGGGATCGGATTGGAACGATATCACGCGGACTATACCCGACATGAAAGCACGTATTATACGGATCACACTTAATT
>PMAK01000239.1 GCA_003153655.1 Phycisphaerales bacterium | reverse complement strand
TCTCGTTCAACGTGAAGGGTGGGCGCTGCGAGGCGTGCCAGGGCGACGGCGTCCTGCGCGTCGAGATGCACTTTCTGCCGGATATTTATGTCGATTGCGAAGTCTGCCGCGGCTCGCGATACAACGCCGAAACCCTGGAAATCCTCTATCGCGGCAAGAGCGTCGCGGACGTGCTGAACATGACGGTGGAGGAAGGTCTCGCGTTTTTCGAAAACTTCCCGCGCATCGCGCAGCTTCTCAAAGCGCTCAACGATGTGGGACTTAGCTACATCAAGCTCGGCCAGCCCAGCACCCAACTCTCCGGCGGCGAGGCGCAGCGCGTCAAACTTGCGACGGAACTTGGCAAATCAGCAACAGGCCACACGCTGTATGTATTGGATGAGCCGACGACCGGGCTGCATTTTGCCGACATTCACAATCTGCTGAACGTGCTGAATCGCCTGGCGGATCTGGGGAATACCGTGCTCGTGATCGAGCACAATTTAGACGTCATCAAATGCGCGGATTGGATTATCGACATGGGGCCGAATGGTGGAGAGGGCGGCGGACGTGTGATTGCGACGGGAACGCCGGAGACTGTCGCGCAATCGTCCGAAAGCTATACCGGGGAATATCTCCGAGACAAATTGGCGCCGGCCCACGCGCGCGAACAAAAGATCGCGTGAGGATCAGTCGATCGTCATCCCGGCCGGCTGGTTTTTGCCGATTGGGTTGCCGGTCCCTTTGATCGCCAGCATTCGATCCAGCGCAACCAGGGCCCATTTCCGTGTCTGGGCGTCCACCTTGATCTGATTCACAACATTCCCATCGACCAGGCTCTCCAACACCCAGCACAAATGCGGCAAATCGATCCGGAACATCGTCGTGCAGAGGCATTGGCAATCACTTAGCACGACAATCTTCTGCTCCGGATGCTGATGGGCGAGGCGATTGACCAGATGCACTTCGGTGCCGACGGCCCATTGGCTCCCCGCCGGCGCGGCATTGATTTGCTGCACAATGTACGCGGTGCTGCCGGACATGTCGGATTTCTCAACCACCGCCCAACTGCATTCGGGGTGAACGATCACCTTCATCTCCGGATATTTCGCGCGGACCTGATCCACATGTTCCGGGCGGAAAAGCTGGTGGACCGAGCAGTGGCCCTTCCACAAAACAAAATCGGCTTTGCGAATGGCGTGGGAATCGTTGCCGCCTTGCTCTTCGCGCGGGTTCCAGACCACCATTGAATCCAATGGATGGCCCATGGCGTAGGCGGTGTTTCGGCCGAGATGCTGATCCGGGAAAAACAGAACCTTAACCTTCTTGTTTTTTTCACCCGTCGCGCCGCCGGCCAACGCCCATTCCAGAACGTTGCGGCAATTGCTGCTCGTGCAGACCGCGCCGCCATGCTCGCCGACAAATGACTTGATCGCGGCCGAGCTGTTCATGTAGGTCACGGGCACAATCGTCTGATCCGGGCAAAGCTCGGTGAGGTCCGCCCAGCAATCGAGCGTCTGATCCAGATTGGCCATGTCCGCCATCGAGCATCCGGCCCCGAGATCGGGGAGAATCACCTTCACGTTTTCCGGCGTGAGGATGTCGGCGGACTCAGCCATAAAATGTACCCCGCAGAAGACGACATACTCGGCCTCTTTCTGCGCGGCGGCGTTGCGCGAAAGCTCAAAGCTGTCGCCGGTGAAATCCGCGAATTCGATCACCGCATCCTGTTGATAGTGATGGCCGAGGATCAGAAGCCGCCGGCCCAGGCGATTCTTTGCCATGCGGATTCTGGAGCGCAATTCATTATCGGATAATGTCTTATATTCTTTTTGGAGCGGCTGCTGCCAAGTTGTGGTCATATTGCTCCTTTACCAACCTGAGCCTGTGATTGTATCCTCTCGCCCTGCCATCAGGGAACAAGCGCGTCTCACGCGGAGACGGCAGGAGTCATGGAAGAATCATCGCGATTATCAGTTGTGATACGGCCGTTTCTGCGCTTTTGCCTTCGTTGCCGTCCGATAAACATGCGAATTACTGATTACTCATCCGTCGAACTAGGTCTGTCCGATAGCGGCTTTTGAGTGGAGTTGAAACTGAGGAGGAGAATGCGAAAGGAGACCCGGCATATGGTTAGGAAAGGTTTTATCGGCGCGGCTATTGCCGCATTGGCTTTGGGATCGACCGCGTTCGCGGGCGACTCAATGACGGCTGCGTCCAAGGTGGGTACTGAGACGCAGGTTCAATCGAGTGTACCCGCTAATGCGGTCAATCCGGTGGTGTACGGGGATGATCAAATCCCTGCTGCTCCCCCGTCGCCGAATCCCGCGGTGACCCCGGCGGCGCCAGCGCCGTTGGCTCCGGAAGCGGCTCCCGCGCCCGCTGCGCCGGCGAATGAGGGCGCCATTATGATGGGCCTGGATAAAATCGGCATCGGCAACTGGATGGAAGCCCACGGCTTTAGCATTACAGGCTATGTGGATCTCGGCTACATGTACGACCTGACGGCCCCCAGGAATATCGCCCCCCCGCGCAGCGCCCCGCCGGATTTCATTCTTTTCCCGGGCGACTACAAAAACCAGATCATGTTGAACCAGGTTGATCTGGCCTTCCAAAAGACGGTCGATACCAGCAAGTTTGACGTTGGATTCATGGTTGAAGGTATCTTCGGCCGCGATGCCGTCTATACCCACTCCGACGGCATTCTTGATAACGTCAACAAGCGGGGCGGCACCAGCCCGGATGATGATCTCGATCTCGAACAGGCTTATGTGACCTTCGCCATTCCGCTCGGAAACGGAATCACGATCACCGCGGGCAAGTTTGACACTTTCCTCGCCAACGAGGTCATCAACCCGACCGGGAATGCGCTCTACACCCATAGCTATATCTTCAGCTACGCGGTTCCCTTCACGCAGACCGGGATCACCGGATCATATAAGTTCTGTGATACCCTGACTGCCACGGCCGGCATCACCCGCGGCTGGAATCAGTCTACTTATGACAACAACACGGCCATCGATTTCCTGGGCCAGGTGGTCTGGACCCCGACCAGCAAGATCGGCGTGACCATCAATTTCTCGGAAGGTCCGCAGAGCACCGGTAATGACAGCGACTACTGGTCGGTTCCCGAAGCGATTGTCAGCTTCCAGGTTTCAGATCAGTTGAAGGTTGCTGCTGATATCCTCTACGGCGACGCCAGCTCGATTGCTCAATGGTTTGGCGCTGCCGGCTACGCGTCCTATACACTGGACAGATTCGCCACCCTGAACCTTCGGGCCGAGTTTTATCATGACGGGCGTGGCTTCACGACCGGCGTGGGCGGCTCCGACATCAACTACGAAGAAGGCACGCTCGGCGTGGCGATTACGCCGCTGCCGGACATGCCCATCGCTAGTTCGTTCACGATCCGTCCCGAAGTCCGCCTGGACTCGGCTGATCGTGGTGTCTATGACGGCCGGAAGTTCACCCAGTTGACGGCGGCTTTGGACGCCTACTGGAAGTTCTAAGCCGGGATCGTAGTAACCGTTTCTGAATGAGATTTCCCCGATGAGATTTTCCCGGGCGTCGCCTTTACAGGTGACGCCCGGTTTTCTTTAGGGCTTCGCAAGCTAAAATCCAGTTATGTCACAAGCGGCCGCCATCCAGCAGAATGCATCGATGCGAATTGATTCGCTCCTCGGCCGGGGGTTGCCCACGATCTCTTTTGAGTTTTTTCCCCCAAAAACTGAAGCAGGATTCGCGCAGCTCTTCAACACGATCAATGATCTTCACCCGCTGAAACCCAGCTATGTCTCAGTCACCTATGGCGCCGGCGGCAGCACGCGCGAGAAGACAGTCGCACTGGTCGCGCGCATCCAGCGCGAATCCGCGATCCTGGCAATGGCGCATTTGACATGCGTCGGCCACACCGCGGACGAAATCTCCGGAATCCTCGATGAACTCTGGGTCGCCGGCGTGCGGAATGTGCTGGCCCTTCGCGGCGATCCCATGGCCGGCCCCCAAGGGCAATTCATCTCCACGCCCGGCGGTTTCGGACACGCGAGTGAATTGGTCCAACTCGTCCGTTCCCGCCACGATTTCTGCATCGGCGTAGCCGGCTATCCCGAAGGCCACCCCGAATGCCTCAACCGCACGCGCGATCTGGAAATGCTAAAACAAAAGGTAGACAACGGCGGCTCCTTCGTCGTCACCCAATTGTTCTTCGATAACTACGATTTCTATCGCTTCCGCGATCAGGCCCGCAAAATGGGAATCACGGTACCAATCATCGCAGGCATCATGCCGATTCTGAACGTCTCTCAGATCAAACGATTCATCAGCATGTGCGGCGCCAAAATCCCGCATCAACTGCTGACAAAACTGGAATCGGTCGAGCAGGACCCCGAAGCCGTCTACGCCGCCGGCATCAAACACTCAGTGGAACAATGCCGCGACCTGGTCGCGCACGGCGTGGATGGCCTGCATTTCTACACCCTGAACAAAAGCCGCGCGACGGTGGATATCGTGCGGGCGCTGGATGTGAAGCACGCGTATTGAATAAAATGGGGCGTGATTCGGATTGAATCGTTGGCATGCGCTGAATCCACTTAGCCAGCTGAGACGAAATGATAGAAACGAACCGCGTCCTCTTTAGTTACTCTCAACCGCACACCCTGGGGGAGGTGACTAACGACTTGGTACACGACTCCCGAATCTTAGATCAGATAACAGCTGGTGTCGTGGCGGGAAACTATAAGAAATTGTCGGAGGTGCGAGACGCTTTGATTTCCGCAAATATCGTTGGAAAACGAACGGAAAATTAAGAGCGAGGAACGCTAAGAGGGGAGGAGTAAAGGGGACGTAGCCAATCCCGTTCGGCACGGCGTTTGATTGCATTTAGTTTAATAGCACTATCCTGCGTTTGCGCCCGATGGGCTGTGCTGGCATGATAGCCGCATGGCCGATCCGGCTGATCATCCAGTTACCGTTGGCCAACTGCGCGGCAT
>PMAK01000248.1 GCA_003153655.1 Phycisphaerales bacterium | reverse complement strand
TCCGGAGCCGGCCTCGGCAGGAATTCTGCTGATGGCAGGTGTCGGAATGCTGGCTCGCCGACGTCGAAACAGTTCGCGTCCGGCGTAAATTCTTAAAAAATTTAACCAACGACAGCGGGCCATGGAATATCCATGGCCCGCTTCGTTTTACTCCCTCAATCTCAAACCCAGATCAAACCAAAACGGCCCCTCATTGATCCCATTAGGCTCTTATCATCAACCCACTGATTTATCGGACCTCTGATAAACACCACAAACCCCTATCCCGCAGCCCCTGAATTTGCAAAATTGAACTTTTGCGGAAGAAAACTCCCCGCTTGCGCAACTATGCCCTTGGAATGTGTGACATTCGCATCGGTTTCGAGCGGGTGAGACTTCGACGGAGACGCCGCACGTGGTGCAACACAGCCCGGAGGCGGACGACATCGAACTCATGCGGCGCGCCGCTGCCGGCGAGCCAAGGTCATTCCATGCCCTGGTCGATCGCCACGCGCAGCGGCTCTTTTGCCTCGCCGTCTCGCTCGTCGGCAATGCCGCCGATTCCGAAGATGTCCTCCAGGAAACGTTCATCGGCGCATTCAAAGGTTTGCGATCGTTTGAAGGACGTTCATCCGTCCGTACCTGGCTGACGCGAATCCTGGTAACGCAGGCGGCGCGCTGGCACAGGGATCGACGCCGCTCGCGAACGCAGGCAATGGATGAATCGATCCCGGCCGCGGGCGCAAGTACGGCCCCGGATGTAGGCATGGATGTCAGCGCTGCAATGCAGCGGCTGTCTCCCGAACACCGCCAGGTTTTGGCGCTTCGGGAATTTGAGCAGATGTCTTACGAGGAAATCGCCGAAGTCTTGGGCGTCCCTCGCGGCACAGTGGAATCCCGCCTCCACCGTGCCAGAAGCGAAATGCGGGAAAAGCTGAAGGCGTATTTGCCGTAACGGCTATTTGCCGATGGACTGAATAATCATGGCCTCCTGTCCGTTGAATAATCATCTGCAAGCGTATTTCGACGGCGAACTCGATGAGTCGCGCCGTTCGGAATTAGAGCTTCATCTGCGCGAGTGTCCCTCGTGCACCGAGGAACTCGCTCGCTTTCAGGCGATGTCCCGGATGATTGCTTCCGTGCCATCTCCCAGGTTGTCGCAGATCGGACTCTATCGATTGCACAACCAGATCGATCAGGCAATGGAAGAGGGAGTTTTACGAATTGTGCGGGTGCTAAGTGCGATTGCGGCGTGTGTGCTGGTGGCGGGCTCGGCGTGGCTTGTGAAAGTGCGGGACGATCGGGCGGTTGAGAGTATCGCGCCGGTGGCGCCCCCGTGGGCGGATGTTGTGGAAGCTTCGGATTCGCCCTCGGGGGCGTACAGCACCCCGGCCGCAGCCTGGTATTTGGCCGATGATTCGGCTCGAAGCGAAGATTCGCAGTAACGGCAGGAAAATATGCTGCGCAAGAAGATCGCTTTAATTCTCGTCCTTACCGTGCTCGCACTCAGTGCGGGCATGGTCCTCGGCTGGGTGTGGACTCCCCTGCAAAAGCTGGAAAGTGCCCATGTGGCGCATAACCCCCGGCCATGGTTTGATCAGTTGGCCCTTTCGCCGGATCAGCAGCAGCAGATGGATAAAATCTGGACCGACACGCGCCAGAAAAGACAGAAAATGTTCGAGCGTTTCCACGAACTCGATAAGCAGCGCGATCAGCAGATCCAAAGTCTTCTGAGTGAAAGCCAGCGGAGTGATTACGATAAAATCATCGCCGGCTATCGCGCGGGGCGGGACCAACTGAACAAAGAGCGCGAGACCCTGATCAGCGATGCCAATGCAAAAAGTCTTGCGCTGCTCGATGATTCACAAAAGGCGAAATGGGACATTCTGTCCAGGGAAATGCGTTCAAGGCACGGCCAGGGAGGTGCGGCCACGCAACGGTCAACGACTATGCCGTCAGAGGAGCAGCAGGACCATCACGAATGAGTTTTGACATCGGAAGAGGTTTCCGATGGTTCACAATTATTTCAAAGGAGAAGCAAATGTCCGGATCAAAACGCTTGGGGTTTCTTATGACGTCTCTCATGGTCGGCCTCCTGGCTATGCCAGTGCTTGGCCAGGACCAGAATAACGGTGGCCAAAATAACGGTGGCCAAAATAATGGCGGGCAAAACAATGGCGGCCAAAACGGTGGTGGGGGAGGCGGCTTTCGTGGCCGCGGCAACCCGCAGGCCATGATGGATTTCTATAAGCAGCAGCTCGGCGCCAGCGATGATGAATTCGCGGCCATTCAGCCGAAAATTCAGGCGGTCATGCAACTCCAGCGCGACGCCAACGCCGGCCGCGGACGCGGCATGTTCGGCGGTGGTCGCGGCGGCCCACGCGGCGGTGGTGGTCCCGGCGGCCCTGGTGGCGGCGGTGGATTCGGTGGGCCGCCTTCCACCCAGCCTTCGCCCGTTCAGGATGCGCTGGCGGATTTGCGGACGACCCTCGACGACCAAAGCGCCTCGCCCGACACCATCAAGGCCAAGCTCGAGGCTCTTCGTCAGGCACGTACCAAGTCCAAACAGGATTTGGCCGTCGCCCAGCAGGATCTCAAGTCCGTCCTCACCCAACGCCAGGAAGCCGTCATGGTTCTCTTCGGCCTACTGGATTAGGACAAGGCGAATCAGTTTGAAGCGGCGCAATGAGCGGCCTGCCGACTTCAGTCGGCAGGTCCTCACCGCCAAAGGCAAAAAAACGTGAACGATGTACTCGCAAAATTAATCGATGAAGGCCTCCTCGATCCCGAGAAGGCCGCACAAGTCCGATCCGCCACCGCGGCCGGCAAACCGCTCGATGATGCGCTCCGCGCCGTCAACGGCGTCTCAGAGGACAAACTCCTCCGTTCCATAGCGGCCTATTTCGATGTCCCCTTCGTCGATCTGGAAGCAGACGGCGCTAAATACGCCCCATCCAAAGAGTTCCTCGCCAAATTCCCCGCGCGAATCCTGATCGATCGCGGCCTCATGCCCCTCGCCGAAAACGGCGACGGCGTCGCCATCGTCACCTCCAAACTCTTCGACACCACCGGCCTCGATGAACTCCGCCTCGCCACCGGCCTCGATGTCCATCCAGTGATTGCCCCCTCAGCTGAAATCGACCGCTTTATCAAAAAATACCTCGGCGTCGGCGCAGACACACTCCAGTCGATGAGTCTCGACGATGCCAACGATGTGAAAGTCGTTGAAGAATTCAACGATGAAAATCTCGACCTCTCCACCGCCGCTCACGACGCATCAATCATCAAGTTCGTGAATCAGGTCATGGCCGAAGCGCTTGAATTACGAGCCACAGACGTTCACGTCGAGCCGTTCGAAAGCCAGCTGCGCGTCCGCTATCGCATCGACGGCGTTCTCCAGGAAGCCAACATCCCGCCGCAGGTTCGCAAGTATCACGCGGCCATCGTCTCGCGCATCAAAATTCTCAGCCATCTCGACATCGCCGAAAAACGCCTGCCGCAGGACGGCCGAATCCGCCTCAAGATCGCCGGCCGCGAAATCGATCTCCGCGTCAGCGTCATCCCCATGATTCACGGCGAGGCCGTCGTCCTCCGCATCCTCGACCGCGGTGATGCCCTCCTCGGCCTCGAACACCTCGGCATGGGAAGCCGCGAGGTCAAAGTCTGGCAACAAGTCCTCGATCTCCCACACGGCATCATTCTCGTCACCGGCCCAACAGGTTCCGGCAAAACCACGAGCCTCTATGCCGCGCTTTCAAAAATCAATAATTCCGATCTGAAGATCATCACCATCGAAGACCCCGTCGAATACCAGCTTCGCGGCATCAACCAGATTCAGGTCAACACCAAATCCGGCCTGACCTTCGCCTCCGGCCTTCGCTCGATTCTCCGTCACGATCCCGACGTCGTCCTCATCGGCGAAATTCGCGACCGCGAAACCGCCGAGATCGCCGTGCAGGCATCTCTCACGGGCCACCTGGTTTTCAGCACGCTGCACACCAACGACGCCCCCGGCGCTGCCACGCGATTGGTCGAGATGGGCGTCGAGCCATACCTCGTCGCCTCCTCGCTCGAAATGGTTGCCGCCCAGCGCCTCGTCCGTCTGATCTGTCCAAAATGCAAAGAAGAAATGCCGCGCGATGAAGTCGCCAAACTCCAGGCGGAATTTGGCAAGGAAGTCCCCTCGGTCCTCTACCGCGGCGCTGGCTGCCGCAATTGCCAAAACAGCGGCTACCGCGGCCGGCAGGGCGTCTTCGAAATGATGCCCATCACCGACGACATCCGCGAACTCATCCTCGAGCACGCCAGTTCCCGGGAAATTCGCAAAGTCGCCGTCCAGCAGGGAATGACCAGCCTCCGCGACGACGGCTGGCGCCTCATCCGCGAAGGCCGCACCACCGCTGAAGAAGTTTTACGCTCCACCAAGGATGAAGACATGGCCGTCGGCTCAGCCCCGTCGCCCGCCGGAAAATAAATATGTCAGTCTTCTCTTACACAGCACTCAGCAAAGATGGCCAGCGCACCAGCGGTATGGTCACCAGCGAATCACGCACCGATGCCATCGCCCAGATGACCCGAAAAGGTCTCCGTCCCCTTTTAGTCGAAGAAGCCAAAGACCTCGCCGCCGCAAAAAAATCCCAGGCCGCCGCCAATGGCGAACGACCCCGCAAAGTCTCCGCCAAAAGCGTCGAGGCCTTCACGCGAAAACTCGCCAATCTCCTCGCCGGCGGCGTTCCCCTTGCCCGGTCCCTCGCTCTGCTCCGCCGCGAAGCTTCCAATCCCGCTGCGAAGCAATTGTGGGGTCAAATTCACGACGAAGTAGTCGGCGGCGCACCGCTCGCCGAAACCCTCGCCAAATGGCCCAAGAACTTTTCCGCCGTATACGTCGCGATGGTCCGCGCCGGCGAAGCAGGGGGGTTTCTCGATACCGTCCTCAGCCAGATCGCCGACTTCCGCGCCCGCGAGCAAGACCTCAAGGGCAAGCTCAAAGCCGCCATGGTTTATCCGATCATTCTCGCCTGTCTCGCCGTCGGCGTCGTGATCTTTCTGATGAGCTTCTTCATCCCGCAATTCAGCGGAATTTTCGCCCAGTTTGGCGGCAATCTCCCGCTGCTGACCCAGGCGATCATCGCCTGCAGCAACGTGGTTAAGCACTATTCTGTTGCGGTATTGGCGGTGCTTCTCATTGTGTTCTTCATTGTGAAGCGCGCCATCAGCAGCGAAGCCGGACGACGGCGGATGGAACTGATCCTTCTCTCAACGCCGCTACTCGGAAAGGTGATCGCGCAATTCGCGCTCGTTCGATTCGCGAGACTGCTCGGAACGCTCATTGGCGCCGGTGTCCCGCTCGTCGCATCCCTGAAAGTCGCGCGCGAGGCCATCGGCAATCAAACCCTCGCCGACACCGTTTCCCACGCAATCGAACAGGTCCAGCGCGGCGAGCCCCTCTCCAAAAGCCTCGCCGCCAGCCCCCGGCTATTTCCAATGTCCGTCGTCGAAATGATCGCCGTTGCCGAAGAAACCGCCCGGCTCGACAAAGAACTGCTGCGTCTCTCCGCGTCTTACGAAACAGATCTGGATCGTCAACTCCGAATGCTCGTCGCCATCGCCGAGCCCGCCATGCTTTTCCTGATGGCTTCCCTGATCGGCACCATCGTCATCGGCATGTTGCTTCCAGTATTCAGTCTTGGAGATCTGGTTCACTAATAGAATAAGAATCTTTCCGAATGAGGAGCAAAACAATGAGAACGTCGAATCTGAGAAACATCGCGCGGGTTCACTCGATGAGAAGTGCCTTCACGCTCATCGAACTTCTGCTGGTCATGGTCATCATCGCCATCCTGGCCGCCATCGTTGTCCCCAAGTTCACCGGCCGCATCCAGGATTCCAAGATCAAGGCCGCCACCGGCGAAATCTCGAACATCAAGACCTCCCTCAAAATGTTCGAGGTCGATAACGGCCGATATCCGTCGACCGCCGAAGGCCTCGGCGCAATGATCACCAATCCCGGCAATCTACCCAACTGGCACAAGGTCCTGGACACCTCGTCGGTGCCTCTCGATCCCTGGCAACATCCGTATATCTATCGCTCCCCCGACAGCACCGGAAACGCCGACGGATTCGATCTCCTCTCCGCGGGCCCCGACGGCCGCGAAGGCACCGCCGACGACATAAACCCAACTAACTGATCTGAAAAATGCGCGGCACGCGACAACAAAATCCCGGCTTCACACTCATCGAGTTGATCCTCGTGATGGTCATCATCGCCATCGCCGCCGGCATCGTCGCGCCCGCCCTCGCGACATTCACCGCCGGCCGGTCCGTCGATAATCTCAGCCGCCAGATTCTCGCCCTCGCGCAATACGCCCAAACCCAGTCCATCAGCGAAGCCCGAACGTACCGCCTGAATTTTGACGAAACCTCCCGCCAATACTGGCTCACCGCCGACGATGGCGCGGGCACGTTCGGCGCATTGAAAGGCGATTTCAGCAAACATTACACCGCCCCCGACGGCCTACGAATCAAAGTCGATGTGACGCCCCAACCCAACACCAATCTGCTCCTGTTGCCAAACGTCCAGCAACAACAGATCCCGCAATCCGGCGTAGCCCTCAACGGCCAGCAATCCGGCGCCGCTGGATCAGTCATGCAAAATCTTCACTCGCAAGGCGTCTACATAGAATTTCAATCCACCGGCCGTACCGACCCGACAACGATCACGCTGACCGACGCTTCCGGCCACACCAGCCGGGTCGTCTGCGTATCTCCAACAGAAACGTTCCAGGCCATCCAGGGGGCCGCGCGATGACCGAGCTAGCACACAACCCGGGATTCCGTTTAGCCGCGTCCCGGCGCGCCGGGACGNNCATGAAGAAAACCCCATGGGCCTTCGCCGTCGCCACCTTCTTCGGCATCGGCTACCTCAAGCCAGGCCCCGGCACTTGGGGTTCCGTCGCCGCAGTGCTTCTCTGGGCCGGCGCCGGCCACTTCCTCCATCTCACCCCGAACGCACTGCTGCTAGCCCTCCTCATCGGCATCGTCCTTCCCACCATGATGCACGGCATCACCCTCGCCATGCACGCCGGCGACGCCGCCCGGCATCGCAACGACGCCATCCAGCTCGCCAAATCCCAGCTCGTCCAGATCGTCGCGGAAATCCAGTCGGCCACCGCAACCAATCTCTCCGGCGATTTTTCCCCCGATTGGCCCGGATATCAG
>PMAK01000206.1 GCA_003153655.1 Phycisphaerales bacterium | reverse complement strand
TTGGCAATCGGCATTCGGCACTAGCTTTCACCTTCCATCCGGATGCCGCGCAACCAGCGCGCTCAACCGTTCATCCATCGCCTTGCACGCCGTAATCGCGTCAAACCCCTTGATCGATTCCTGAAACGCCACCTCCGCCATCCCATCCGCCTCGGGATGCAGATGCCAGACATCCTGAATCCGGCTCGCCATCGAATCCGGCGTGCTGTCAAACAGACAACTATTCCGAAATTTCTTCNNAACCCCATCCTCCGGCAAAACAGGCCAGCACCCCGCCGTCATCGCCCGAACCGCAAATAAATCCACCGGCGCCCAACGCTGCGTGCTGAGAAAAATATCCGCCTTCAATAGCGCCGTCGTCTGCGCCACTTCATCCCCCTCATCGATCGGAACACGCACAAAACTGTTCGATAGCTTCTCCAGCGGCCCGACCGTCAGCAGCGTAAACCGCTCCCCGCGCATCGCCAGCGTCTGCAAGCCCAGGTTAAGCAATTCCATCTCCGCATCCCGCGTGTTCACAAAAATCGTCCGCGTCTGCCGCTTCACCGGCGTCGTCATCTGAATCGTGCTCGCCAGATGCAAATCAAACGGCGGCGGCATCACCCGCGACTTCGCCAGCATCTCCGGCACGGGATTCCGGCTCGAAAGCTCCGCGTGCCGCTCCACCATTGCAGCCGCCCGATACGCAAATAAATTCAAATGGAATTCGCTGTTAAACCAAAGCTCCAGCGCCGCCTGTGCCGTATTCAGATTCACCAGATCATGCGCCTCATTCGTCTGCGGCCCATCCGGGTCCTGAAGCTGATTATTATGGAAATAAACAACCGATGGCTTTCGCTCCAGATAAGGCACCAGCCGAATCAAATCCGCCAGATTCAGCGCCTCGCTGGTAAAAAGCAGATCCAGCCGCCCCGCCCAATGCCGCGATAGTTGCTCAGAAAACCAATGCGCCGCCGCAGAAAGCCGCCGCTCAATCCGCCGCGGCGGAAGCTTAAGCAACGTCCACCGATGCCGGCTGCACCGCATAACGGTCTCCAGCATCGCCTTGCGCACCCCGCCATAAAACGGCTCAAGCGCCAAAATATCTAACTGCGTCGACATACCGAGAAAGAGGATAACGTCGCGAGGCCGGGCGTGAAATAGAATGCCAATTGCCGATTGCCAAATGCCGAATGAAGAATTGGTCTTTCATTCGGCATTTGGCACTTGGCATTCGGCACTTCCCTACAGCCTTTCCCGCAAATACCCACTAACCTGCCCAATCCCAACCCGCACCTGCCCCATCGCATCCCGATCCCGAATGGTAACGGTCTGATCCTGCAAAGTCTGCCCATCAATCGTCACGCAGAATGGCGTCCCAATCTCATCCATCCGCGCATAACGCTTCCCAATCGACTGCTTCGCATCATATTCACAAGTGAATTGGTTACGAAGATCGAGATACAGCTTCTCCGCAACCTCCGGCATCCCATCCTTATTCACCAGCGGAAAAATCCCCACCTTGATCGGCGCAAACTGCGGCTTAAATTTCAAAAACATCTTGCTGGGCCGCGCCTCATCCGGCGTATACGCCTCGCAAAGCAACACCAAAACCGCCCGAGTCAACCCCGAAGCCGGCTCAATCACATTCGGTATATACCGGCTCTTCGCCTTCACCTCTTCAGGACTAGCCCCCTGCTCCTTCAGCCGCAGTTGCAGCTCCTGATCAAAATAATCCAGCTTCTGCCCGGAATGTTCTGAATGCTGCTTCAGATCGAACTCGCCCCGATGCGCAATCCCCTCCAATTCCCCAAAATCCGGCGAAGTAAACGGATACTTATATTCAATATCCACGGTCATCTTGGAATAATGGCTCAACTCATCCTTCTCATGATCCCGGAACCGAAGATTCGATTCCGCGACACCCAACGACCGCCACCATTCCATCCGCTTCGCCTTCCAGAATTCATACCACTTCGGCGCCTCATCCGGATGACAAAACCACTCCATCTCCATCTGCTCAAACTCGCGCGACCGGAAAATAAAATTCCGAGGCGTAACTTCGTTCCGAAAACTCTTCCCGGTTTGCGCAACACCGAAGGGAACTTTCACCCGCGACGTGTCGATGATGTTTTTGAAGTTGAGGAATATCCCTTGAGCCGTCTCAGGCCTGAGATAGACTTTCACAGGATCGACGGCGCCAACTTCGCTTCCCAGCATTAAATTGAACTGCCGTGGTTCGGTGAGATCTCCGCCACAGTTTGGACAAATGCCGATATTCGAAATTTGGAGCCTTCCGGCGCGCCGCTGGACGGCAAGTTCCACCACCAGTGCGTTCAGAGCCTTTTCGACTCCTCTAACAAATGCAAGACCGGGAGCAAGCTTCCGGCCTTTACCGCGCGCCCACTTTTCCGCGTTTTCTATTGTCTGCGGATCGATGTTCGTACCATCCCCGATGCTGTCAGCCAAAGCACCGAGCCATTCTGATTCCATGAACATCGCAGCCACATGATCCGCTCGAAATAGTTTTTTGCATTGCCTGCAAGTCTGCATCGGATCGGCAAACCCCCCCGCATGTCCCGATGCCACCCAAGTCTTCGGATTCTGAATAATCGCGGAATCCAACCCCACCATCTCAATCGGATGCCCATCCGGCCCGATCGGCGGACACAGCACCATCTGGTTCCACCACCAGTCCCGAATATTATTCTTCAGCAAAACCCCAAGCGGCCCGTAATCCCAAAACCCATTAATCCCCCCATAAATCTCGCTGGCCGGATAAATAAACCCCCGCCGCTTGCATAGCGAAACAATCTGCTCCATCACCGTAGCGTCGGGCATAACGTCTTATCTGCTGTGAAGGGAATTTCAAACCACAAAGACCCCGATACATCGGGACAGGTCGCAATGCCAATTATTGAATTCGATTCTCAGCGTTCTCTGCGCACTCTGCGGTTCAATCAAATCTCAAGAACCGATTCAGGCTTTCGCCGGCGAGGCCTTCGCAGCCTTCGCCGCGTTCAATTTCAAAGTCAGCCGGCTGCGCTTCCGCGCCGCCGTCCTCTTATGAATCGTATGCTTCGCCGCGACCTTATCGAGCCGGGAAACAGTCTTCCGCAGCTCCGTCTCAGCCTTGGCAAAATCCCCGCCAGCCAGCGCGGTCATATAGACCTTCGTCTGATCCTTGACCAATTCCTTCCGAGCGCGGTTGCGTGCACGGCGTTTGATGCTCTGGCGAATTCGTTTCTTAGCCGACAGTGAATGAGCCACGTATTATCTCCGAAAATCAGGCAAAACCAACACACGCCCCAATGGGCGTCAGGGCGTGGAAGTTTAGTGATTGTCGGGGGTTTGTAAAGCGGTGGGTACGGACCCGTGAAGCTGAACCCACGCGATGATGCGTTTAGCGTTAAACAGTTGGAACATGGGTGATTAAAAGGAGAATACTTAACGCAACGATAATTATCAAAACTATCCAACCCACAGCAGCGACGATCCCGCACAAGGCTAACTTTCGACCGCTGAGATTCTCCGAACTCCGCAGCCACCAATATACGAATATAGAAAACGTCAGCCCGACCAACGGCAGCACAACCAATCCGCAAAAAGCGAAAACGCGAGATTCACCATATCTTTGCCCAAACAAACCGATCGCAATTCCCGCCGGCCCACTACACAAGCCCCCTACTAATCCTGCTACGGCAGCGGCGCTCGATTGGCGACATTTCCCCAGATTGAATACCGCCATTTTATCCACCTAACGGAATTGTATCAGTCGGGCATGAAAAATCCCGGTGGATAACGATCAAACCGCTCAAATCAACGCCAACGCATCATCACTGGCCCTCCCCACATTCGGCATTTGGCACTCGGCAATCGACATTCACTTCCCCTTCTCCCGAAATAACAACCAAAGGAAAAACGGCCCACCCAGCAATCCCGTCAAAACCCCGACCGGCAATAAATTCGCCAAAAGATTCTCCCCACTCAAATACCGAGACAACGCATCCGCCGCCATGAGCAGGATAGCCCCAATCGCGGTCGCCACCGGCAGCAATCTCCGCTGATCCGTCCCCACCAGCATCCTCCCCACATGCGGACACAAAAGCCCCACAAACCCAATCGGCCCGCTGATCGCCACCGCCCCCGCCGTCATCAGCGAAGCCGCAATTAGCGCCAGCCAACGCAATCGATGAATCCGCACACCAAGCGATTCCGCCTCCCCATCATCCAGGCTCGCGACATTCAACTGCCCGCTGATTTGCAACAGCACGATCCAACCAACCGCGATCAAACCAAACGCCGCTAGTCTCTCGCCGCCCGTAATCAGCTTAATCGCGCCAACAAGCAACCCCATCGGGCCGCCATTCCCCGGCATCTGTTCCACCAGCGCATTAACGAGCAAAAATATCGACCCATTCACAGCGTTCACAATCACGCCAACGAGGAGAAGCGTCACAGGCTCCAGCCGCCCGCGCCGCCCGGCCAATCCCAGCACAATCCCCACCGCCGCCAGCGCCCCAACAAACGACACCGATTGCTGACTCAGCGGCCCAAGAATCCCCAGCCCCCGCACCACAGAAGCAAACACCGGCAACTGCCACGCATAAGCCATCAGCGAAGCCCCGCTGCTCACGCCAAGCAGATAAGGATCAGCCAGCGGATTCCGCAGCACCGCCTGATACGCCACCCCCGCCGCCCCCAGCGCCGCTNNCTTCCCACCGAAACTCCCGAACCCCAGCCGCCGGCCAACCAAACCCCTTCGACCCCAGCGTCACGCAAACAACCATCGCCCCCGCCACGCAAGCGGCGCAGACAAGCAGTGTCACGATCAATCTCTTCGCGTCCCAGCGCTTCATCTATTTCGCGATCCTCTCACTCGGTTTCGACGCCGCCGTCTCCGGATGCAACAGATCCGCGAATTGCTCCGCCAAATCCCCAACCCGAAACCCCGGCAACTCCGCATACCAATCACTCACCACATAAACCCGATGATTCTTCACCGCCGGCAGATCCACCAGCGAATCCCAAATCTCATCCCCCTGCTTCACAACCTGCGGCTTCTTATCCCCATCCGGCACCAACCGAATCACCACCTCCGGCGCCAGCGACATAATCATCTCCCGATCCACCTCAGGATAAGGCTTATGCAAACCCTCCGCCGCATTCTCCCCACCCGCAATAGTCAAAAGCTCATCCAAAAACTCCCCCGGCCCAGCCAATGCAAAACTCCCATCATTCGTCACAATCAATGTCCTCACCCGCGCCCGCCCCGCCACCCGCTGCCTAACCGCATCCAATTTCCCCCGCAAATCATCCGCCCCCTTCCGCCCCGCCTCCGGCCTCCCGATCGCCTCCGCCACCGTCATCATCCCTTGCTCAATCTCATCAATCGTATCCAGCTTCAAATCAACGATCCTGATCCCCATATCCGCGCACTTCTGCTGAATATAAGCCGGCACCCGATCCTGCGCATATTGCAGCAGCAGAATATTCGCCCCCAAACCAGCCAGCTTCTCCCAATTAATATTCTGATAATCCCCGATCCGAGGCTTCCCCGCCGTCCCCTCGCGCTCATCATCAAAATTGCTCACCCCAACCAGCCGATCCCCCGCACCAATGCCAATCACCAGATCCGTCCCGGCAGGCGTGACCGATGCAATGGCCGGCTCACTCGCCGGTGCCGTGATATTGGCCTTCTGACGCCATCGACCAGCAAGCAGTATCCCCCACACCACAACTGAAGCGGCAGCCACTATGCCCAGAATTCGATGTTGACCCATGCCGCGCGGATGGTAGATTTGTTGAAAATTCCTGTCAAACTACGCCGCTTCAGAACCAACCCCGGCGTGCTTTGCTCATTAAAACGACCGCATGGAGGCTTTAATGCCAGAAACAGACAATTTCCTCAATCGTATCGGCCGAATCTTCAAACGCGCCCCCAAGGGCAACGGCTTCGAGAGCTCGGCCGAGCATGTGCCGGCCGTCAAAGTCGAAACCCATCCCATGATTCGCCCACCCTGGAAAAAAAACACCGCCGCCATCGCGCAGCTCCAGGAAGGCTTCCACTCCCTCACCGATCTGATGGACGAAATCCGCCAGAACATGGTCTCCCAGGGTCGGCGTCAGGATGAGGTAATCACCTATCTCTCCGCCCTCCCAAAGCTCCTGGAAACCATGCCCGAGAACAACCGCATCCAGGGCGAAACCCTCAAAGCCGTGCATGAACAATTGCAACGTCACGCCGACCAGGAACAAACCCTAGGCGAAATCCTCGAAAAACTAACCGAATCTGGCGGCGATCAAAAAGATCTCCTCGAAGGCCTCCGCGAGCGCGTAGAAACCCTGAGCCATCAGGACCAGGCCATGGCCGAAAACATGCACTCGGTCAGCGTAGCGCTAGAGCAAACCAGCCGCCACTCCGCCGTCGGCACGCAAGTCCTCGAAAGCCTCCGAGAAAACATGAGATCGCGCGACGGCGATTTCCAGCGCGTCATTCAAAAGCAGAACATGCGCCTGACAACGCTGTTGGTAGTCGCCATCTGCGTCTCAGTCGCCGCGCTCGCCGCCGTCTTCGTGATGGGATACATGGCAACCCACGGTGGGGTAAAATAGAAACCATTCATCCAACACCCTTTTAGCCGGCGGGCCTGCCCGCCGTTCTTTCACCCTCGAAACACCGTTTTCTCATCCACAAAGCAGATAGGGTTCCCAAACGGATCGCGGCCATAAAAGCTTCGTTCTCCCCACGACCGCGTTTGAATCCCCGCATCGATTTCCAGACACCCGGCCTCCTTCGCCCGCTCAAACACCGCCTCAAGATCACTCACCGCAAAATAAACATGCTCCGGATTCGCCCGCAGATCCACCGCATTCCCATCCGCTCGCGGATCGTAGCAAGCCAGAATAGTCCCCCCGCAATCAAAGTAATGCCGTCCCGGCGACACCCGCTTCCCCGCAATCCCCAGCACAACTCGATAAAACGCCTCCGCCTTATCAATATCGCCAACCGGCAGAATCACTCGGAATAATGTTGCCATTTACGTCAATCCATAAACAATTCCGGCGAAAGCTTGAAATGCGCGGCCAATATCTTGGCATGATCCCACGTCAGCCGTCGCTGTCCGCCAAGAATCTTCGATCCCATGGTCGGATGAATTCCCAGCAGTCGAGCCAGATCGGAACCTGACATACTCGACTCGCCCACGACATGCTTTAGCATTTGAGTTCCGCCGAGGTCCGACACGTCGAGAGCATGTTGCCGTGCTTCATACGTCTCGACAAGCTCCACCAGCGTCTCCAGATAATCTGCCTGCCCGCGCGAAAGCCGCTCGACCTGCATCAGGCGATCGATCACGACAAGAACGTTTCTATGCTGAATATCATCCCGGATCGCCATGGGCGGCATCAATCGAACCAGATCAGAAAACGTTCCGGGCAGACGATGAGATTTTCGGCTCTTAATCTTCATACTCATGGGTCATTCTTTAAATTGCCCCCATCATTTTTATCTCAACGCATCCGAAATCGCCTCAATCACATCCCGCGCCAGCACGCTTCGCCGCCCCAATCGCTTCCCCGCAATCTCCCCCGCCCGCCCATGCAAACGCACCGCCGCGCAAGCCGCCCCAAACCGCTCCATCCCCTGCCCGATCAACGACGCCAGAATCCCGCTCAAAACATCCCCAGCCCCAGCCTTCGACAGCGAACTATCCCCCGTATGATTTACATAAAGCTTCTCCCCATCCGTCACCACCGTCCGATGCCCCTTCAAAACCATCACCTGCCCAAAAGCCTTCGCCGCCTGAACCGCGATCGCAATCCGCCCGTCATCATCCTCAGGAACAATCGACCGCCCAATCAATTTTCCAAGCCGCTTCATCTCCCCCGGATGCGGCGTCAAAACCGCCCGAGCGCGAAACGACTTCGGCCAAACCTTCAGCGACGCCAGATAATTCAAAGCATCCGCATCCACAACCATCAACTGATCCATCCGAAACAGCGCATCCAATCGCCGCCCGATCGACCGCGATTGCCCCAGCCCCGGCCCAATCGCCAAAACATCCGCCTTCTCCGCCGCCTCCAATAATTTCTTCGTCGAACCCGCCGATTCATCCAACCCCAATCCAATCAACTCCGGCACAACCGACAACCCCACCGCCAAAACCGGCCCAGGCAACGCCACCTGCACCAATCCGCTCCCCATCCGCAGCGCCGCCGCCCCCGCCATCACCGGCGCTCCGATCATCTCCAGATTCCCCCCAACGATCAGCACGCGCCCAAACATCCCCTTCTGCCCGGTCACGGGCCGAGCAGGCAACGGTGGCGGACGCTTAATTCGCCGCATGGCTGAATTGACTGTACGTGATCGCATCAAGATCCAGTGGGCTCCTTCGCCCGTTTGAAAGCAGCAAATCCGCCAACCCCGCAATCATCGCCGCATTATCCGTGCAATATTTCATCTCCGGAAAAAACACTGGTAACGAAAACTTCTCCATCGCGCTTCTTAATCCACTATTCGCCGAAACCCCGCCGCCGATAACAACACTCCGCGCCGAACATTGCTCGACAGCACGACGAATTTTCTCACCCAGCACATCCACGCAAGCCGCCTGAAACGAAGCCGCCACATCTCGAATCTCTGCGGACGTCAGCTTCATCTCCTCGCGTCCCTGATATCCGCGCACATGATACAGCACCGACGTCTTCAACCCGCTGAACGAAAAATCCAGCGACTCCCGACTCAGCCGGCTCCGCGGAAACCGAATCGCCGCCGGATTCCCCTCTCGCGCCAGCCCATCAATAATCGGGCCGCCCGGATACCCCAATCCCAAAATCGCCGCCACCTTGTCATACGCCTCCCCCACCGCATCATCCAGCGTCGAGCCAATCAGTTGAACATCCAGAAAATCTCCAATCCGATAAAGCGCCGTATGCCCGCCGCTGCAAACCAGACCCACCGCAGGCAGCGGAATCTGCGCATCCGTCTCCAGCCTCACGCTGTACAGATGCGCATGTACATGATCCACCCCAATCAGCGGCTTCCCCAATGCCCAGGCCAAAGTCTTCGCAGCCGTCACCCCAATCAACAGCGACCCAATCAACCCCGGCCGATGCGCCACCGCCACCGCGTCAATCTCCCCCATCGTCACACCCGCGCTCTGCAACGATTCCGTAACAACCGGCAGAATATTCTCAATATGCGCCCGGCTCGCAATCTCCGGCACCACCCCGCGATACCGCGCATGCAAATCAACCTGACTCGATACAACATTGCTCCGCACGCGTATCCCATCCACAACTACAGCCGCCGCCGTCTCATCACAGGTGGTTTCAATTCCAAGAACGAGCATCTTCAACTCAAAGCAAACTCGACTTGTTCTTCAGGTTCCAGGCAATCACTTCGCCGGCATAGTCGTCGCCGCATCACTCGGCAGCGAAGTCGCATGCTTATTCGCATCCAAAATCACCAATCCCACAATCGTCGCCAGCGCTTGCTGAAATTGCGGATCGCTCGGCGCGGTCGTCGGCTGCGTCGATGGCACGGTTGCCGGCGCGTGATACCGAATCGCCTCCTGACGCTCCATCAAATCTTCAATCGCCCTCTCCCCCGGCTCATCCACCGGCACCACAATCTGCGGATCAACCCCCCAATCCTTCGAATCCTTCTTCCGGCTCACCAGCCGCCCACTCGGCAAATACCAGTGCGCCACCGTGATCTTCAGCGTCCCGTCATCGCTTCCCAGTTGAATCACCCGCTGCACCGACCCCTTGCCAAAACTCCGCTGCCCCAGCACCAGCGCCCGGTGATTGTCCTTCAGACTTCCCGCCACGTTCTCAGCAGCGCTGGCCGAATGATCATTCACCAAAACGATCATCGGAAAATAGGGCAGCGTAATCGCCGATGGATTTGCCTTGTCAATTTCCTCCGGCGAATTCCGCCCGCGCGTGGTAACGATCACCCCTTCCTTGATAAACAAATTCACAACCTTGATCGCCTGCTGAAGCTGCCCGCCGGGATTGAACCGCAAATCCAATATCAACCCCTGCATCCCCTGCGAGGTCAGCCCGTTATTCCCATTCGGCCCCATGAGCGCATTCTTCAACTCATCAAACGTATTCTCATCAAACTGCGTCACGCGCAGATAGGCGATCTTCGGATTCTGCGAAACGAAATAATTCCATGTATCGTTGCGATTGCGATCATGCCCTTTAACAGTCGGCAGCACGATCTGTTGCCGATGCAGCGTGAAATCAATCGCCTGTCCATCGCGATCCACGGTCAGCACCACCGCCGACCCAACAGGCCCCGAGACCCGTTTCACAACATCGTCAATCTTTATTCCTGCTATCGATTTGCCATCCACCTTGATGATGACGTCCCCCGCATCGATCCCCGCATTATCCGCCGGCCCGCCCTCGATCGGCGAAGAGACCACCATCTTTCCCCCAANNATGCAGCGAAATCCCCACGCCACTGAACGTCCCGCCCAATTCCTTATCAAACTCCGCCTCATGGTCCGGCGGAACATAAATCGTGTACGGATCATCCAGCGCATCAAGCATTCCGTTGACGGCCCGATCCTTCAGCAGCGCATCGTCCACCGGATCAACATAATTCTCCACAACCTGCCGATGAATCTCGACCAGCGTGCGCATCCACGTATATTCATCATCGCGCTGCCCAAGCGTACCCGGCAACTCAAACGCCAGGATCGCCATCAGGCAAATGCTGACCAGCCACGCCAGCCGTTCTCGCTTCATGCTCAATATCCTTGTTCGCGAATACTTACGCGCCGGTTGTACCTTACCAACCGCGCATTGGGAATACGTTACTTGTGGACGTAAATCACTTCCCCGCTCGTGCAGGCCAGCTCTCCGCAGACACACTGCACAATCACCCGCGCCACTTCCGCCGGATCAAGCGTCTTTTCCGTCGGCACCTGGTCCCGCGTAATAATCGACCGCAGCATCGCCGTCTCCGTCGCCCCCGGCGCAACGGTATGCACACGCACATTGATCTCCGCCCCTTCCCGCGCCAATGCCAAACCCAGCAAATTCACCCCAGCCTTCGCCGCCCCATACAGCCCAAGCCCCGCAAACGGATCGCGCGCCGCGGCAGATGAAACATTCACCATCACCCCGCCCCCCTGCTTCCGCCAAACCGGCCACAACCGATGACTCAAAAAGTATATCGCCGACAGATTCGTATCCACCATCATCTGCCATTCAGCAGCCGCAGTCTCCTCAACAGACTTCATCACCACCGCCCCCGCCGAGTGCGCCACCACATCCACCCGCCCATATTTCGCCAGCACCCGGTCGATCAGTTGCTCCACCTGATCCACGCGCGAAACGTCGGATTGAAACACCTCCGCCGATCCGGGCGCACAAAGCCGCGCCGTCTCTTCAAGTTCCCCGCCTGTCCGAGACACCAGCGCAACAGAATATTTCCGCCGCGACAATTCAATCGCCGCCGCCCGCCCAATGCCGCGTCCCGCCCCGGTAATAATCGCAACCTGATCGCTCATTCAAACCCCCTCAAGCGAGATGCGCGTGCTCATCCGATGCGTCGCGCCCGCGCCGAGTTCCACTGTACAAGACCGCGCATTAGCCGTCTCAACACAAACAAACTTCTGCCACTCATCTCGCCCCATATCCGCCATCTGGCTCGCCTTCTGGCTCCACGGATTCCATACAACGGTCGCCTCCGAATGCTGCTTTTCCACAACAATCACCCGCCGCAATACCGGATCACGAACCGTCACCAGNNTCAAATAGAGTCGATCCGTCTCCCCGGCAAATTCAATGACCTTCCCCTGCTCTTTCTTCCGCTTCTCCCCATCCGTCCGGTCAATAAAATCCGCCCCATTCAATCCCTCGACAGAAATCTTGCCGATCTCGCCCACCGACAGATATGTATGCAGCGCCTCCTCAAACCGAAAACCAGATGGCGAAGTATTTTTCACCTCCAACGTCACATCCAGCGCCTTTCCAACAACGACAATCAGCCGCAACGAAAATGGATACGCCCACAACTGCAAAGTCTTCTCATCCGGCCCACAAGTTAAAGCAACGCGCACCGCCCCATCCGCTCCCGCACTACAGGATTCAATCTCCCACTCCCGAGTCCGCGCAAAACCATGCGGCGGAAGCGCCGGCATATCCGCACGCGGCCCAAACCACGGAAACACCAGCGGAATCCCCCCACGAATCGGCTTAACACCATCAAAAACACTCGCACTACTCAAATACAAAACGCGCTCCGCTCCCCGCGGCTGAAAATGCGTCACATGCGCCCCATGCAAATAAATCTCCCCAGCCCCCAATTCCGAATCCACCACAATCTTAGGCAATCCCCCAAGCCCCGCCTCCACCCGCGCCACTCGACCAACCCGCGCCCACAATTCATCAATTTTCGCCATGCGATCCTTTCGCCTTTCAAGAAAAGATAATCTAAGCCACCCACCCAACTCTTACCAGCAAACGGCCCACCCGACCGGCAACAGGCAAGCCAGCCGCGCCCACAGCGGAAGCAACTATGATATTCGAGCCCAAAAATTCGGCCGTCAAAAACCCCGCAACGAAAATCATCTTGCATTTATTCCCATTCTTATTGCACTTACCGAAACTACCACCACCCCACCCAATCAGCTAAACTCACCCGCGCCTCTTTCACTTATGTCCGACCCCGAAAACCCCACCAAGCTGGCATACGAACACCCCGACGATGAACGGGCCGCCTCCGCCGCCGCGCCACCAGAAGAAATCCTGGCCCCAGAAGCAACTCGCACTACCAGACACGATCCCTACGCCGCACTCCGCCACCGCGACTTCCGCCTCTTCCTGATCGGCTGGTGCATTTCCGTCATCGGCAATCAAATCCTCGAAGTAGCCGTAGGCTGGGATCTCTACCAGCGCACCGGCAGCGCCATGACCCTCGGCTGGGTCGGCCTGGTCAGCGCCATCCCCATCATCATCTTCGCCCTCCCCGCCGGACATCTCGCCGACCGCCTCGATCGCCGAAAAATAATGCTCACCATGCAGATGCTCTCAACAATCTGCGCCATCGCCCTGGGAATTCTCGCCTACTACCACGGCCCACTCAGNNGCTGGCCCGCCCGCTCCGCCCTCGTCCCCTCCCTCGTCCCAACCGAAATCTTCGCCAACGCCATCGCCTGGAACACCAGCGGCTTCCAAACCGCCGCCACCACCGGCCCAGCCCTCGGCGGCCTGATCCTCGCCTGGAATCACAATCTCGCCTACTTCTTCGCCGCCGCCTGCGGAGCCGTCTACATCCTCATGCTCATCCCCATGCACACCCGCGGCGCCCCCACCAAACGCGAACCCGCAACCCTCAAAAGCCTCGCCGCCGGTATCCGTTTCGTCGTCGACACCAAAATCATCCTCGCCATCATCACCCTCGATCTCTTCGCCGTCCTACTCGGCGGCGCAACCTACATCCTCCCCATCTTCGCCACCAACATCCTCCACGCCGGCGCAACAGGCTTCGGCTGGCTCCGCGCCTCCGCAGCCTTCGGCGCACTCCTCGGCGCAATCGTCATGGCCCATCTCCCACCCATGAAAAACGCCGGCCGCGCACTCCTCTTAGCCGTCGCCGGCTTTGGCCTAGCCACCATCATCTTCGGCCTCTCCACCAACTTCTACCTCTCACTCATCATGCTCTTCCTCACCGGCGTCTTCGACAACGTCTCCGTCATGGTCCGCCACACACTGGTCCAAGTCCTAACCCCCGACCACATGCGCGGCCGAGTCTCCGCCGTCAACAACATCTTCATCGGCGCCAGCAACGA
>PMAK01000215.1 GCA_003153655.1 Phycisphaerales bacterium | reverse complement strand
GCGAGCTCAGTCGAGTCGTGGCAAACATGCATTTCTCCGCGTCTTGTGGCCTTGGCGGCTGTCTTGCGTTTTTTGTGATTGCTTATCCTGCTTTCGGGGGCAATATCGGGGTTGGAAGTAGTCGTCGAGGAACTTGGCCATCACGCCGGTTGCTTGGAATTGGGGATCATCGAGTTCGTAGAGTTGGGAACTGCCCCAGTTTGCCTCAGAATGCCCCATTTCAGGGGGGTGGGGGGAGGGGTCTTCGGCGTCCTGGAACTCTGGGGACAGATCGGTGGACATGGGGAATGCCTCCTTTCGCCGCGCGAAACCGTGAATCGAATTAGATGACACGATTACGAACATTACCCTAACATTGGTCTTATTGCAAGGGGAATATTTGGAGTTTATTTGGAGGGGATGATGTCAGCTAGCTGCTGGAGGCAAAGTCGTCAAAAATCGGTTCCATTTGGTGGAAAACACGAACGGACTGGAGAACTTCTGGTCGCTGTTTAAGCGCTGCATCAAGGGAACTCACGTTTCGATTGAGCCGTTCCACCTCGCTGCATATGTGGACTCGGAAGCCTATAGGTTTAATAACCGAAAAACCGATGACTCGGGTAGGTTTGTTGGTGTTTTGCAGGGAGTCTCCGGCAAGCGTTTGACTTACCGGACCCTGATCGGCAAAGATGATTCAGAGTCGGACACAACAAGCGCCAAGGGCGCGGCAAACGGTCAAAGCGCTGACTGCTAAAAATGGTAACGATGGCAGCCGAACTTCTCGATGTTGGAATTTACACCGTGGAGGAGGCTGCATTCTATTCGCGCGTTCCGACGCAGACGATGGGGCGTTGGGTTTTCGGGGATCGGCGCGGGACGCCTGTTGTCGAGCGACAGCTTTCCAAGGCTACTGAACGAATCGTCACCTTCCTCGATTTCATTCAGGCAATTCATATTCGGCAAATCAGGACTGATACGGAGTGCAGAATTCCTCTTAACAAGATTCGCGAAGCCATTGAAGTCGCCAGCCGAAAATACAACGTCCACTATCCACTTGCGAGAGACCATACGACGTTTTTCTATGGCAAGGAAATCGTCATTGCGCTTGGTTCGGACGAAGACGAACAGAAAAAGGAATTCGTCCAATTAACCGGAAAGACGAAGCATCATGGCATGATTGGAAAGATCGTAAAACTATATGCCAAGGATTTGACGTTCGATCCAAACGGACTGGTAAACGGCTTCAAGGCCAGTAACTATGATGGCGTTGAAATATGGATGCGTCCCACGCTCCGATTTGGTGAGCCAATTGTTTCAGGCTGCGGATATACCGCTCGAACACTCTATGAAGCCACCGTAGTTGAAGGAAGTTATGAACAAGCTGCGAGTGCCTATGGAATATCCATCGGTCAGGTCGAGGCGGCTTATCGATATATTCAATCTCTTTCCAATGTCGCTTGACCGAAGAAATCAAACTAATTTTCGACGAGTGTTTGAGCGCTCCAGTCGTTGAGGCGTTGAGGCCATTCCTTGAGCGATCAGGCGTATCTCTAAAAACAAAAAGCGTCGTAGAAATTCAGAAAGCTGGAACGGCTGATTCTGTTTGGATTCCGAAGGTGGCATTAGAGGGAGGCTGGATAGTGATCTCGTCGGATCGGGGAAAGAGCAAGCGAGAAAAATTTGACGAAAAGCTCCCCTATCTTTGTAGGCTTCATCGAATCACGCACGTTTTGCTCTCAGCAAGAGTTCACGATCTAAAGCTATTTGAAAAAGGACAGGCTGTTGTTGCAGTATGGCAAGATTTATTGAAGGTGCGTGATGTAACCGCTGGCGCGCGATTTATGCTGAAAAAACGCGACCATAGCGATGGATTTCAATTGGTAAATTCCGATCTCAAAGCGGAGTTGGTAATAAAGACGATCGAGCCCACGAAAAAACCGATGAGTCAGGGTTCTCTTCCCTTCGCACAGACCCGGCGCAGAGTCGATATTCCAAAGCCCCGCTTGGAAAATAAACCCGACAAAAAAGAGCAATAAATATTATCCGGCAATGAGAATTGAAGGGTATACTACAGGCCATGGCCCCCAAATCATCATCAGCACCGGACCCACGAACACCCTTCCAAAAGTTCGATGATCTAGCCCATCGCATATTTGCTCCGAAAAATCCGCCTACGAAACGATCATCCCCGCCAGCCAAATCGAAGCGAAAGAAAACCCGTCACGGGAATTAAGTTCCATGCCAGTTGAGGAGCTTCTATCCTTTCTTCAGCAAGCCACGGCTAAGGGATCAAAATCAACGGCGCTCAACCCACTCGCATGGGCGTTGGGAATATTATTGTCGGCGCTTCTAGTTGCCTTTAGACTTAACGCGCCAATGTGGGCGTTGATCGCCTTGGGTATTGGCTCAGGGGCTACGCTGGCTATTTTCTTGGCTGCATACATATATTTTGTTTTCACCAATCCAGATGCACTCCGATCAGAGCGGTTCACGTTGTCAAAAATGGCGATGCAACAAAGTGCGAAGGGGGATGATTTGCATGGATTTTTCGCCCCGGATGATCGCAAGGCAACCAAGTTGTTATCCGAAAACGATTCAAAGTTGGAAGGCTAAGGAATGAGCCAGCGGTACATACTTTGTCTCGACTGCGCATCTACAAAAGCGGAGGACCGCGATAAGGTTACTCGTTTCCTTGAATCCCATGGGTGGCAAGTCTGGCATTGGTTCGAGGATTTATGGATGGTCACAATACCTGGTGATGAAATGAATATGATGTCGATGAGAGATGAGATCAGGGTAAATGCACTTCCCAAAGGGCGGTTTGTTATTTTTGAACTTGCGGAGGGCAGCAGGACGGGTGGAACAGTGCAAACAAACGCAGTCGAATGGATATATAAAAACTGGCTCCCTGAGGAACTGAAACCTTGATGACCTCCCCAAAGAAACACTGAAATCCGGGTCAGGTGTGTCAAGTATATAGTTGCCGAAAATATGGGGGCCGATGAGGCTATTGGGTGCGATGTATGATTCCTTCCCTTAAGACTTAATGCACTTAAAAATCGACGCAAGAATTGTATTGTACGAGTTGGCAGAAACAACAAAATTCTGCGTGGATCGGGGTCAATAGCGGGGCAATTGCCGGGCGCGGAAATCCTTTGCCACTATCTGATGCGCACGGATAGAGTGCTGATATGGAATCCGGCAACGAGCAACCGCCGACGGACAGTGAGAGGGCCGATGATAAGATGGCCGGGATTCTGCGGCTCAGGGCGGGGATGGAGCGTTGGCGCGATAGCAGCCTGCTGGAGCGCGCGGCAACGGATATTGAATAACCATCGCGCCAAAGATGCGAAGCGGGAGGCGCGGCGCGTAGAGCGGGAGGCGTGTAGTATGGAGCAGATTGAGCTTCTCCAGTATGTGGTGCGAGCCATTGAGGAGATGGGTTTGCGCTATTTTGTGACGGGGTCTGTTGCGACCTATTTTTATGGGGAGCCGCGAATTGCCGGGGATATTGATGTGGTTGTGGAACTGACGGAACAGGGGATCGTGGCGTTTTGCCGGGGGTTTCCGGATGGTGAATTTAGTCTTGATTCGGCGGCGGCGTGCGGGGCGGTGTTCGATCGGGGGCAGTTTAGGATTGGCCATCTGGCTTCGGGGTTGAAGGTGGATGTGATTGTGCCGCGCGCGAGTCCGTTTAATGCGCTGCGGTTTCTTCGGGCCAGGCGCGTGCGCGTGGCGGCGGATTTTGAGGCTTGGTTTGCTTCGCCGGAGGATGTGATCATTAAGAAGATGGAGTGCTACCGGCAGGATCGGCTGGAGAAACATCTTCGAGATATTGATGGGGTTATTCGGGCTCGGCGCGGGGAGATCGATCTGGCTTATGTTGAGCAGTGGGCCCGGCAGTGGGGGCTTGCGGATCTTTGGGGGGAGATATCTGCCCGCGCGGGGACGGCCCCCCGGTCAGTGACCGGAGGCTAAATGGGTGGGTTATGGTTTTGGGGTTGTTTCGCAGTGGGTTTGCCATAATCGGCGATAGGTTGCCTCGATGTTTTTGGCGAATGCCGGGGCGTTCATCAGGGGGGATTGCTCCATCCGCTGGCGAAGCATTGAACGAAGGTGTTGCAGCCGGGGGAGATCTTTGGCCAGGTCTGCCGCGATTTTTACGAATTGACCTGGGGTTTGGGCGGCGAGTTCGCCGAGGGCGACGTTTGATAGTTGGGACCAGCCGGCACGGGAGACGGGTGTGCTGCCGACCAGCGTGATCACGGGGACGCCCATCCAGAGGGAATCGAGGGTGGTGGTGTGGCCGTTGTAGGGGAAGGTGTCGAGGCCTAGATCGATTCGATGATAGGTTTGCAAATATTCGTGGCGGGGTTGATTGGCGACGAACTCGATGCGCGCGGGGTCGATTTTTTCCTGGCGGAAGCGGTCGAGCGTTCGTGATCGGTGGTTGCCTTCCGGAGCGAGCAGTAATAACCGTGCGTTTTCTATTTGCCGCAGGATTTGTGACCAGAGGGAGATGAGACTGTCGTTGATTTTGCAGAAATTGTTCAGGCAGCCGAAGGTGATCGCGCCTGTCTGTTTTGCGGGGAGGGAGTTGATGGGTATTTGGCGGCCGTCCATTGGATCGTAGCACCAGAAGTTTTCGGGGAGGCGGAGGGTGTGTTCGGAGTAGACGGATTCATCCGAGCCGGGTGGATCGAGGTATGGATCGGTTAGTCGGAAGTCGATGGTGGTGAGGCCGGTGCTGCCGGGGATGCCCAGCCAGGTGATTTGGATCGGGGCGGGCTTGCGGGCGAAAACGAGCAGGCGGTTTTCGGCTGTGTGCAATTTCAGATCGACGAGGATGTCGATCTGGTCATCGCGGATTTGCGCGGCGATTTGGTCGTCGGAGAGGCCGACGATGTTACGCCAGACATCGGCCTGCTGCTGAAACTGGATGGTCATCGCGTCGGGCCGGACGACTTGGGCGTAGCAGAACAATTCCACCTGGCGGCGATCATGATGCGCGAAAAGGGGAGAGAGAAAATAGGCGGAGGCGTGGATGTAGAAATCGGATGAGACGTAGCCGATGCGCAGGCGGCGGGCTGGGTCTTGATTATTGGCATGGGGGTGGATGAATTTTTTGAGCGGGTCGGCGTGCTGCTGGTTCCAGCGGCGCTGTTCGTCGGCGATCGACCGGGCGTCGTACGCGGGATGATAGTGAAGCGTGTAAATCAGATTGCTGTGGGCCTGGGAGTAGGTGGGTCGTAGGGCGATGGCCTGGCGATAGGCGGCGATGGCTTCGTCGAGTTGGCCGGTATCTTTCAGGGCTGCGCCCAGGTTGTTATGCGCTTCGGCGTAGGCGGGTCTGGAAGTGATGGCCTGGCGAAAGACGGCGATGGCTTCGTCGTGTTGGCCTTTGTCTCGGAGAGCGACGCCGAGGTTGTTGAGGGCTTCGGGGTAGTTGGGGTTGAGGGTGATGGCGCTGCGGTAGGCGGCGATGGCGGCATCCAGTTGGCCGCTGTCTTTCAAGGCGTTGCCGAGATTGCAGCGGGCTCCGGCGTAGTTGGGGGCGAGAGCGATGGCCTGCTCGCATGCGATGATGGATTCATTTAGCCGGCCTTTGTCTCGGAGTGCGTTGCCGAGATTGCTGTGGGCTTGGGGGAGATCGGGCTTGAGGGCGATCGCGCGGCGGTAGGCGGCGATGGATTGGTCGAGATCGCCCTGCTGCTTGAGGGCGTTGCCGAGATTGCAATGGGCTTCGGCGTAGGTGGGTCTTAGGGTGATGGCCCGTTCGCATGCGGCGATGGCTTCGTTGAAGTCGCCTTTTTCTCTCAGAGCGTTTCCGAGATTGCAGTGGGCTTCGGGAAGCTCGGGATTGAGAGAGATGGCCTGACGAAAAGCGGCGATGGCGGCGTCGAGTTGGCCGAGGTCTTTCAGAGCATCGCCGAGATTGCTTAAGGCTTCGGGAAAATCGGGCCTGAGGGAGAGGGCCTGGCGGATGAGATCGACGGCGATGTCATTTCGTCCGGCTTGATGAGCGATTACGCCGAGGAGGTGGATTGAGTCGATGTGGGCGGGTTGCTGGATGAGGATTTGGCGGTAGAGGTGCTCAGCCTGTGGCAAACGTCCGGCCTGGTGGTGTTGCAATGCGAGATCGAAGGCTTGTTGGATGGTGATCTCGGCCATGGGCGCGGGCAATCTTATCAGGGATTTATCTATGAGGGATTTATCTACCAGGGTTTATCCTGGAGCGTTGGTGCGAGAAAGAGGATCAGATCGCGATTTGGGTTTCGGTGATTTCCACGGGATTGCCGGCGGGGTCACTGACGAGCAGATTGTCCTGGCCTGGGGTTAGGCCGTAGTGGTGGACGAATTCGATTTTGGCTTCGTTGAGGCGACCGACGAGGGCGCCGAGGGAATCTACGGCGAGGGCGAGGGGGCGGTAATCTTCGCGCGGGAGGGGGCATTCGAGGACGCCTACTTTCAGGCGCAGATTTTCGGCGCGGTAGACGATTTCGTTTTCGGCTTGTTGCCGCTCGAAATTGAGGAGGCCTACGTAGAAGTCATCGAGTTCGCGTTCGAGGCCGGCGACGGCCCAGAGTTGGCAATCTTCGATTGCGACGAGGCGGACGGGGGGTGGTTCTTCGATCTTGGGGCGAACGTCCGGCTTGGGCTTTGATGCCGGTGACGATGCTTCAAGATGGATTTTTTCTTTTCGTGGCTCGCTCATGGAAATTCCCTAATTTGGTGAATCGAGCCGGGATAATATAGTGGAGTTGGTGGGGTGGAGTCACGAAAAATCACGTTATTTCCACATGCGGAACTCGTGTATCCGCAATAATTTGCAGCGGTGGGGCCTATTTAACTTCCTGCCAGTTTTTGCCCCAGCCTACTTCGACCTTGAGGGGGACGGCGAGCTTCATTGCGCCGGTCATTTCCTCGCGGACCATTTCGGCTTCGGCTTCGACGCCTTTGGCGGGGGTTTCGAAGACGAGTTCATCGTGGACCTGCAATAGCATCTTGCTCGGGCGTTTTTCTTTTTTGATCCGTCGGTGAATGCGGTTCATGGCGATTTTGATCATGTCGGCGGCGGAGCCTTGGACGACGCTGTTGATGGCCATGCGCTCGCCGGCGTTGCGGATGGAGAGGACGCTGCTGGCGATTTCGGGGATGGGGCGACGGCGGCCGAGGATGGTTTCGACGTAGCCTTGCGTTTGCGCTTTCATGACGCACTCGTCGAGGAACTGGCGGATGGCGGGGAATTTTTTGTGGTAGTCGTCGATCAGTTTTTGTGCGGCGGGGACGGTCATGCCGTCGATGCGGCGGGCGAGGCCGTAGGCGGTTACACCGTAGACGATGCCGAAGTTGATGATCTTGGCCTGGGCGCGCTGGTCGCGAGTGACTTGATCGAGCGGGACGCTGAAGACTTCGGCGGCGACGGCGCTGTGGATGTCTTCGTCGGCTTCGAAGGCTCGGAGGAGAGCCGGCTCGCGGGTGAGGTCGGCCAGGACGCGGAGCTCGATCTGGCTGTAGTCGGCGGTGAGGAGGACATTTTTTTCGCGGTCGCCGGGGACGAAGGCGAGGCGGATTCGGCGGCCTTCATCGGTGCGGATGGGAATATTTTGGAGATTGGGGTCGCTGCAACTGAGGCGGCCGGTGCGGGCGCCGATCTGGTTGAAGCTGGCGTGGATTCGATGGGTGCGGGGATTCAGGAAATCGGTCAGGTTGTCGAGGTAAGTGTTTTTCAGTTTAACCAAGCTGCGGTAATCGAGGATGAGGCGTGGGCATTCGTGTTTGTCGGCTAGTTTTTCGAGGACTTCGACGTCGGTGCTTTGGCCGGTCTTGGTTTGTTTGACGGGTTTCAGGCCGAGGCGATTGAAGAGGACATCCTGAAGCTGCTTGGGGGAATCGATATTAAATTCGAAGCAGGCGGATTTGAAGATTTTCCCCTGTAGCTCTTCGATGCGGACGGCGAGGACCTGGCTTTGTTCTTTCAGGACGGTTGGATCGACGGAAATGCCGTTGGATTCCATTTCGACCAACACGTCGATCAGCGGAGTTTCGATTTCATCGCACAGTTTTTTCAGGGATGGAACCTCGGCGAGTTTTGGCTCGAAGAAGTTGGCGAGACGGAGGGCGACGTCGGCGTCTTCGGATGCGTAGGCGGCGATGCGCGCGAGATCGACTTTTTGCATGGAGATTTGCTTGGCGCCTTTTCCGATCAGATCGCTGGTGGGGACTTTGCGGATGTTGAGGAGATCGAGGGCGAGGCGATCGATGCCATATTGCATTCGGCTGGAGTCGAGGACGAAGGCGGCGATCATGGTGTCGAGGGAGACGCCGCGGAATTCGACGCCGAGTTGGCGCATGACGAGGAGATCGTATTTGAGGTTGTGTCCGACTTTTTTGATGGTTGGGTTTTCGAGGATGGGTTTGAGCTGGGCGATGGTTTGGTCGCGGTCGAGGAACTGGGAATCCTGCGGGCCGTTGACGGCGATGTACCAGCCGGTGTGGGGCTGCCAACTGAAACTCATGCCGACGATTGAGGAGGCCATTGCGCCGAGGGCGTCGGTTTCGGTGTCGAAGGCGAAGCGAGTTTGTTTTTTCAATTCGGCCAGGAATATTTGAAAATCCTCGGGGGTGTGGACGAGGCGATAATCGCAATCAGCGCAGGTTTGGACGGGTATTTGCGGCTCGGATGAGGCTGAAGTTTCGGTTTCGTGCATCGAGCCGAAGAGTCCCATGTCGGGGGCGACGGATTTCTTGATGGCGGGCGCTGGNNATTGCCGCCGAAACGTTTTAGAAGAACATTGAATCCTAATCTTTCGAGATGCGGCTTAAGCGCTTCTACATTCAATCCGTTGAAGACGCAGTTTTCCGGATCGAAGTCCATCTCGACATCGTTCTTCAGCGTGACGAGTTGCCGGGCGATGGGGAGACGGTCGGCATACTTCTGGAAATTTTCTTTTAGCTTGGGCGTGAGTTTGTCCACGTTTTGGAGGATGCCCGCGACGTTGCCGTAGGTGGCGATGAGCTTGGCGGCGGTTTTTTCGCCGACGCCGGGGATTCCCTGAACGTTGTCGATGGAATCGCCCATGAGGGTTTGGACGTCGATGGCTTGTTCGGGGGAATAGCCGTACTTGGCTTTCATGGCTTCTCGATCCATGAAGTTGTCGGCCTGCATGTCGTAGGTGCGCGTGGATTCGTTGATGAGTTGGCGGAGGTCTTTGTCTTTTGAGACGAGGACGGTTTCAAAGCCTTTATCGCGGAGGCGGCGAACCATGGTGGCGATGAGATCGTCGGCCTCGTAGCCGGGCTTGGCGAAAATAGGGATGCCGAGATCGCCGACGATTTGGAGGATGCGTTTTTCCTGGGGGAAGAAATCGTCGGGGGGCGATTGGCGATTGGCTTTGTATTCGGGAAAGATTTGTTTGCGGAAGACGGATTCATCGCCGGTGTCGATGACCATGGCGAGATAGTGGGGCTTGCGTTTTTCGGCAAGGTTGAGGAGCCATTGGGTGAAGACGTAGGTTGCCTTGGTGGGCTCGCCGGTGGGACTGGAGAGATCGCGGAAGGGTGCGAAGTATGCCCGATAGATCTGGGCGTGGNNGTGATGGCGATCGTCCAAAGAGAATCGTGTTCACGACGTTTGAACGGTCGTATGGTAGAATTGCGGCATGGTGCGAAAGACTCATTGGCGAAGCCGCATTTCGATTGACCGGCGCATTCACCACGGCGATCCGTGCATCAAGGGGACTCGGGTGCCGGTGAGCGTTGTCGTCGGCAGCCTGGCGGAAGGCAGCACTATTTCCGAAATTTTGCGGGAGTATCCATCTCTTGAGCGCGCGGATATCCGGGCCGCGTTGCGATTTGCGGCCGAGGCCGTCAGCGGATTTGATTTTCTTCCGCTTGTCGCGAAGAGGTAAGCGTGGGCGTTGCGATCAAAGTGGACGAAGATCTGCCCGATAGATCTGGGCGTGGCCGTCGATGATGTAGAAGGTTTTTGGGTCGGGCACTGTTTGGTTAATGGTAGGAGAAGTGATGGCGATCGTCCAAAGAGTGCGGCGTGTCGGATTTTCTGCGGTCTCTTCGGGGCGACACGCCCCGGCTCTGTTCGCTATCATTCATCGCCACGAGCATGCGCGTTCAGCGACTTCATAAAGTATTCGATTCGGATGTCATTGCCATCGAGGATCTCACGATTGAGATTCGTTCGGGCGAATTTCTTGCCGTGCTTGGGCCATCGGGGTGCGGGAAATCTACACTTTTGCGGATCATCGCGGGATTGGATCAGCCCACTTCCGGGTCGGTGGAGAAGGATGAGGGGAAGATTGCATATGTGTTTCAGGATGCACATTTATTGCCGTGGCGGACTGTTTTGCGGAACGTGGCGTTGCCGCTGGAATTGATGGGGGCGTCGCGCGCGGAGCGATTAGACGCTGCGGCGGATGCGCTGCGGCAAGTGGGGTTGGGCGATGCGATGTCGCGGTATCCGGCGCAACTTTCGGGCGGGATGAAGATGCGCGTTTCGCTGGCGCGGGCGCTGGTGACGCAGCCGAAGCTTTTGCTGCTGGATGAGCCGTTTGCGGCGCTGGATGAGATTACGCGGCAGAAGCTGGATGAGCAGTTGCGCGAACTTTGGCTGCGGCATCGGATGACGGTTGTGTTTGTGACGCATTCGACGGGGGAGGCGACTTTTCTTGCGGATCGGGCGGTGGTGCTTTCGAGGCGGCCGGCGCGGATTGTGGAGGATTTGGGGATTGAGTTGCCGGCAAATCGGGAGGCGACTTTGCGATCGGATCCGAAGTTCGCGGCGATCACCCGGCGGATTTATTCCGCGTTGGAACGGGGTGGGGCATGAAGCCGCGAAATGGAATTGCGTCGCTGGTTTTGCCGCCTGTTTTGGTGCTGGTTGGGGCAGTTATTTTGATGGAGATCGGCGCGCGGATGTTGAACGAGCCGTTCATGCTGCCGCGGCCGGGGGCGGTGATGCGGGTAATGGTGGATCACCGGGCGGAACTGGCGGCTTCGCTGTGGACGACGGCGGAGGCGGCTTTGATCGGTTTTTTTGCCAGCGCTATTCTTGGGGCCGCGGTCGCAATGATTCTCTCGGCTTCGCCACTGGCGCGGCGGGCGTTTTATCCTTACACGGTGTTCTTTCAGACCGTGCCGATCATCGCGATCGCCCCGCTGCTGGTCATTTGGTGCGGGCCGGGGATTTTGGCGGTGGCGTTGTCGGCGTTCATCGTTTCGGTTTTTCCGGTGATCGCCAATACGCTGAGCGGATTGCTTTCGACTGATCCGGCGCTGGAGGATTTGTTCAGGTTGTATGAGGCGAGCCGATGGTCGCGGCTTTGGAAACTGAAATTGCCATCGGCGCTGCCGAATATTTTTACGGGGTTGCGCATCGCGGCGGGGTTGGCTGTGATCGGGACAGTGGTGAGCGAATTTCTGGTGGGATTGTTTGGGCCGGGCGAGGGACTCGGGGTTCGGATCGTATCGGCGAAGAAGACGGGGCATACCGATGAGGTATTCGCGGCGGTTTTGATTGCGTCGCTGCTGGGATTGGCGATGTTTGCGGGGATTAATCTGGCGGCGAAGATTTTGCTGCGGCGCTGGCATGCTTCGGAGCGGGATTGATTGCGGTTCTGTCGTGAGATCGAGACATAGTTCGTCCAAGTTCGCCGACCCTATATGATTTGGGCTGCATTTTATGAGGCCGGCCATGCGACACTTTGCTCGATTTATCGTTTTCGCGATCATCTTAGCGTTTTCTTCACAGGCCGGGATTGTTCGGGCCGCGGCTGCGCCAACCAATCCGGATGAAGTCGCGCAGCAAATCGCCAATACCTTTGTGCAGTTGTTTGGGGATCATCCGGGCTATCGGCTGACACATGCGAAGGGGATCGTCTGCAACGGCAAATTCACGCCGGCGGCTTCCGCGGCTGCGATCAGCAAAGCGGCGCATCTGCATGGGGAGCCGGTTTCGGTTGTCGTTCGCTTTTCCGATTCGACGGGGATCCCGGTGATTCCGGATGGTGATCCTCATGCGAATCCAAGAGGGATGGCGATTCGCTTTACGCTGCCGGACGGGAACAGCACGGATATTGTAGCGAATTCCGCCAACGGATTTCCGGCGCCGACGCCGATCGAGTTTCTGGGGTTTCTCAAAGCGCTGAACGCCACGCATCCGGATAGTCCGCATCCGAACGCGTTTGAGCAATATCTGGGCGCGCATCCGGACACGGCCAAATTTGTTACGACGCCTACACCGACACCGACGAGTTTCGGGACCGAAAAGTATTTCGGGAACAATGCGTTTAAGTTTGTGAATCAGGATGGGAAGGAGCAATTCGGGCGGTATCAGATTATTCCGGTTGCGGGGGAATCGCACATGGATGATGCGACGTCGGCGAAGCAGCCGCCGAATTTTCTGATGGATGAGATGAAGGACCGGCTGAGCAAGGGGCCGGTTGAATTTCGGCTGATTGTGCAACTGGCGGCGGCGGGCGATTCGACGACTGACGCCACCAAAGTCTGGCCGGACGATCGGTCGACGGTGGAGCTTGGAGCGATCAGCATCACCCGCGTCGATCCAAAGAGCGATGATGTGCAGAGGGCTTTGGCGTTTGATCCGACGAACCTTATTGAAGGGATTGAATTATCGGATGATCCGATGCTCCCGATGCGGTCTTCGGTGTATGCGTTGTCGGCCAAGCGCCGTCATTAGGTGGGCGGGGCAATCGCCATATTCGCCTTTCGCGCGGGCTCTTTAGTTCCAAGGTTATACGGATTCCACTTGAATNNCAGTTTTTCTGTGGGATCCGTACGCGGAGGACTCGCAGAGAGCGCGGAGGCGTTGTTCTACTTAGAGCGGGCCTCCGCGTCTCTGCGAGTTCTCTGTGTCTCCGCGGTCTAATTTATTTTTTTCTAGATAACTGTCGGGGATTCGATTGTTGTGGGGCGGGGTAATAGTGTCAGGGTTGCTTCGTAGACCATTGCGGGGGTTAGGCGGGTCATGCAGCGGTGGTCGAGGGGGCAGATTTTTTTCTGGCATGGGCCGCAGAAGACTTTTATGGCTAGTTTTTTTTCTTTTGGGAAATAGATTTCGGTCCACTCGGGGTGGGTTGGGCCGAAGAGTGTGATGACCGGGACGTCGAAGGCGGCAGCGATGTGGCGCGGGCCGGTGTCGTTGGTGATGATGAGATCGCAGCGGCGGATGATTTCTTTTAGTGAGCCCAGGGTCGAGCCTTTGGAGAGGAGGTCGATCGGGGCGTGGCGCATGGAACGGGAGATTGTTTCGATGATGCGGCGCTCGCGGGGGGCGCCGCTGAGGAGGATGGTTGCGCCCATTTCGTCGATCAGGCGGTCGGCGAGGGTTGCGAAATATTCGGGGAGCCAGCATTTGGCTGCGCCGAATTGCGCGCCGGGATTTAAAAGGATCAGCGGGGGTTTGCCCGTGGCGGCTGGGCGCTCGATGTCTCGCGTAAGGGCGGCGCGTTCGAGCACATCCTGGGCATCGCGTTTTTCGGAATCGGTGACGAAGAGCTTGAGGGTAAGATCGCGTTCCTGGCTGCCGAGGTAGTGGGCGAGGCCCATGTAATATTTGACGATTGGGCTGGGGACGAATTTTCCTTTTTCTTTTCTTGGGAGGAGCTTGTCGGTGAGGAGGAAGCCGCGGCCGTCGCGCTCGTAGCCTACGACGCGGGGGATGTTGGCCATTTTGCAGACGAGGGCGGCCTGGAAAGAATTTGGGAGAAGGATCGCCAGATCGAATTTTGCGCTGCGGAGGCGGCGGGCGAGATCGAAGAGGCCTTTGCCGGCTTTTTTGGTGGTCTTGCCGGAGCGATAGGTGATGAGTTGATCGGCCCAGGGGAGGCCGGTGTAGAGGGGTTTGACGTATCGCTTCATCATGTAGGCGATATGGGCGTCGGGGAAGAGATTGCGGATGGCGCGTAGGGTTGGGGTGGCCATGACGGCGTCGCCGACCCAGTTGGGCTGGACGACGAGGATTTTTTGGGCATCGGGCATGCTGCGGGGAGTATAGCGGAGGGTGGGGGGAATGCCGAATGGTGAATGCTGAGTGGCGGATTGCGTATTTTCTACTGCGGGGGGGACCGGACCGGCACGGTCCGGCTCTCTGGTTTCCGCGCTCTCTGATTCATTGCGTGATGGCCGCGGGATTTTCGAGGATGAGGACATTTTCTCTGCGGCCGCCGTGGGAATAGTTGAAGCCTGTTTCCAGGGCGCGGAAGATGAAATGGTGCTGAACATCGGGGGGGATGGCTTGCCAGAGTTGGGAGTTGATGACGATCCATTTGGGCAACTCAGATTGCGGGGTGAGTTGAAGGGATTCGGGGAGTTGCTCGCGAGCGCCGCCGCCCTGGTAGAAGGCGAGGCTGGGCTCGGCGTAACCGATCATGGCGACGTGTGCGTTTGAGCCGTATGCGCCCATGCGGGTGAGATCGCTCGCCAGGCGTTCGGAGAGTTGGAGGAAATCCAATTTTGGGATGATGGCGATGTAGAGGAGTGCGATCATGAGGGCCATGCCTGCGCCGATGATGGCGGCGGCGCGAGCGATGCGTTGCTGGTAGAAGCGCCAGAAGACGAGGGCGGCGTAGATGATGCCGCCGACGGCGAAGGCGATGAATGCGGGGATGGGGAGTTCGCTGGGGTTGGCGATTTTCAGGGAGAGCCATGGGGCGATGGAGATGGCGAGGACGGCCAAGGACCAGACGGCGCAGGCGATGATGAAGGCGGGACGTTTCAGTTCGCGGTTTTGGCCGCGGATGCAGCGGATGAGAGCGTCGGCGGTGAGGAATGCGAGGCCGGGGAACGCGGGGAGGATGTAGAACGGGAGCTTGGTGCGGATGAGTTCCATCAGAAGCCATGGACCGGCGGTAGCGGCCATGCCAAAGCGGATGGTGGCGGATTTGCGATGTTTCCAGGCGGAGGTGACGGCTGTGGGGAGGAGTAGGCTCCAGGGGAAAAATGTGAGGACGATCAGAGCGAGGTGATAGCCGGGCGGTTCGCCGTGGCCTTCCATGCTGGTGGCGGTGTGGAGGCGGGCTTTGTGAAAGAGTTCCTGAACGAAGCCGGGGGCGCGTTGATGGATGAGGACGAGCCAGGGGGTGACGATGATGGCGAGGATTGGGATGCCATATAGGGGTTGCAGTCGCGACCACCATTTGATGGATTGGCGCCAGTTCCATTTGCTGACGGAGGCGTCGAGGATGAGGAGGAGGATCAGGGTGACGCAGTGCATGCCGAGGGCTTGGGGGCCTTTGGTCAGGCCGGCGAGGGCCAGGGAGATCCAGAAAACGGGGGCAGCCCAGGGTGGGGATTTACGATTGCGAAGGGATGAGGTGTAGAGAAAAGCCAGACATGCCTGTCCGACGGCGACGAAGAGCATCATCATGGCGTCGGTGATGCAGAACTTGGCGGATGCGATGGCGAGGATGCTGGTGCAGAAGATGAAGACGGACCAGAGGGCGCGGTGATCGCCGATGAAATGGCGGACGACGGAGGCGAGAAGCAGGGCTGTGAGAAGGACGGCAACTGTAGAGGGGAATCGGGCGGCTTCGGGGGTGTCGCCTTCGACGGCCATGGCGACCATTTGGGACCAATAGATGAATGGGGGTTTTTCCAATCGCCAATTGCCGAGGTATTTGGGGATGACCCAATCGCCGGTCTGGAGCATTTCGCGGGAGCACTCGGCATAGCGGGGCTCATCGCGGTCCCAGAGGGGGACATTGCGAGCGCCGAGGAGATAAAGGGCGGCGGCCGCGACGAGCAGGATGAAAAGGGTTTTCCAGAAGCGAGGCGATCGCGGCATGGGGGGAAGGTATGCGGGGGAGGGGGGAATGCCAAATGCCGAGCGCCAAGTGCGGAATGCCGAATGCTCCCGGCGCGCCGGGAGCAATCGGCATTTCTCCCGCCCTGCTCTTTACCTATCGCGCTCGGGCGCTTACTTTCACGCGGTTCATGGGACCGATCTACATTGTTCTTGGCCTGGCGGTTCTTAGCGCGGCGATGATGCTGCTGGAACGGCGAGGTCTCGCGACGACCTTGACGCTTTCGTTCAAAGGAGACGTTAAGCGCGAGACGCGATTTGTGGCGCAGTATGGGCAGATGATCTGCACATTTTTTACGGCGCTGCTGATCTGGCAACTGGATGCGCAGCGCGGGTTGCGGATTTGTCTGGCGCTTTGGTCGGCGGTGATTGGGGTGACGATTGTGGGGACGATTGCGAAACGCATGCTGGGGCGGGCGCGGCCGCGACGGGAGAATGCGGGAAAATTTCTGGGGCCGTCGCTGAAACATGCTAATTTTCGGGAGAGTTTTCCATCGACACATAGCGCGTCGGCGGTGGCTTATGCGTCGGTGCTGGCGATGGCATATCCGCATGGGGCGATTACGTTTTGGTTTCTGGCGCTGCTTTGTGCGGGGTTGCGATATGTGATGGATGCGCATTGGCCTAGCGATGTGCTTGGGGGGATTGCGCTGGGGTATTTGGGAGGGATTGTTGCTTGGGGGGCGTTTTTTTGAAAGTCGAAGAGACGCGGCGGGCAACGCCGCCAGCTAAACGGTGATGTCATGCCGTTGCGATGGGATTTTTCTGATTTGATTGATCGGCTTCATCTGGCGATTTTGTCGGCTGAGGGGGAACTGCGCGCGGAGCAGGCTGTGCATGGGCTGGATGTGATGGATGAGCGTGGGTTGCAGGCATTAATTGCCGATCGGCTTGGGGCGTTTTATTCGGTGGCGCGGGAGGTGCATTATCCTTCGACCGCTGGGAAGAAGCTTTCGCATCGGCAGCGATGTGATGTGGTGCTGACGCCGCTGGGGCGTGCGCTGCGGCTGGATCGGAATGCTCCGACCTTGTTTGATCCGCCGGATTTGGCTTCGCCGGAGGAAGCGCTTTGGCTTGAGGTGAAGATTGCGTATCAGTTTCGCGAGGGGGGCGTGCGGCATGGCGGATATGGGGGGCAATGGCGGAATGCGGTGGTGGAGGATTTGCGGAAGATGGAGGCGGAGCCGCGGATTTGCGAGGCGGCGCTGGTTTTGATTGTGTTCAACGAGTCGGCTGAGATTTTGGAGAAAGATTTGGAGCTGTTTGAGGTTGTTCTTGCGCAGAAGGAAGTTTTAGCGGGGTTTCGGCTGGTGCGGAGCGTGGAAATATTAGAGCGGATTGGGCATCGGCTTTGTACGATCGCGGTTTGGCCTACGATTCAGAGATAACGGCAGGTGTTATTCGGGGATTTTGTCGTAGAGATAGATTGTGCCGTGAAGGATGGCTGCGGGTTTTTCCTTTAGGAATCGCTGGTAGAAATTGCGTTGCTCCTGGTTGAGATATGGTCCCTGCAAATTGGCGGCGCTGATGGCGTAGATGGGCAATTGGCCCGATGGCATTGTTTGATCGGGCTCGGAGATTTGGCTGCCGGGGAGTTCGATGTAGTGCAAGCCGTAATATCGCGGGTCGGGGGAGCCCTGGCGGGAGAGGTAGAGTTGGCGATCGGGGTGATTGCGTTGCCATTCGGCGAGGGCGGGGAGATCCTGGCCCCAGTCGAGATTGGAATCGCCGAGGAGGGATAGGCCGCCGCGCGATCCGCCGGCGAGGGCGTTGAAGAAGGGGATGTAATCGGGGAAGGCGGAGGTGGTCTCGCTAACGAGGCCGAATAATAGTAGCGTGACGATGCAGGTGGTGAGTTTGGGGCGATGGCGATAGGCGGTCGCTGCTGAGACGACGAGGAAAATGAAGAGGAAGGGATAGACGGGAAAAATGTGGCGGAGGCCGATGTCGAGGTGGGTGCGCATGGCGATGGCCATATAGAAGATGGGGCCGCTGATCGTGGCGGCGATGGGCCACGCATTTTGTATGGATGAGAATCGGCGGCGGCAAGAGACGATGATGGCGAGGGGGATTGCGATGAGGGTTGCCAGCGGGGTTTTGAAGAGAATGGCGAGGGGGAAATAGTACCACCAGCCGACGATGCTGAGCTGGNNTTGAGCTGGCCGAGGAGAAAGCTGCGGCGGGCGAGGGAACTGCCGTAGGTGTAGAGAAAGCCGTAGAGCCAGGCTTCGGGTAAGAGCTTGGCGCGATCAGCGATTTGGACGGCGCGGACTGTTGGGCCTGGCTCCCACTGATTGACCCAGTGACTTAGCTGGCTGTTGGTTGGATAGACGGGGGGAGGATTCTGGCTGGCGATGCTATCGTTTTCAGCGCAGTATTCCCTGAGGAGGGAATAGTCGAAGTGCTGTTTGGAATCGGCGTCGGGTTGGAAGCGGAAGCCGTAGCAGGTCCAGATGAATGCGTAGCCGATGATGGCGCAGCTCAGGAGAATTGCGCCGGCAGCGAGCGTTTGGTTGCGGCGCGATTGCAGGGTGCATTTGAGGAATGGCCAGGGCTTGCCGATCAGGACTCGGCAGGCAAAGGCGACGGCGATCATGGGGAAGGCGAGCAGGCCGGAGAATTTTGTGGTGAGGGCTGCGCCGACGAGTAAGGAGAGGATGGAGCAGCGGAGAATCGTGGCGCGCTCGCCGATGAGCCAGATGGTGGCCATGATGAGAGTGAAGAGAAGGGTAATTGTCACGTCGTTTTTGATGAGGGGTGAGTGGGCGAGAAAATTGGGATCGAGGCTGAAGGCCATGGTTGCGACGACGGCGGCGAGGGGGCCGGCGAGACGCCAGGCCCACCATGCGATTGCGATGCCGAGGATGAGGGCAAGCAGGAGCATTCGAGCGCGGGCGGCGTGAAGGAGCGCATCGGCTGGGTTGTGGGGTGTTTGATAGAAAGTCTCGACGGCGTAGTTCAGCGCGGGGGCGGGAATGGCTTCCAGCATCATGTTCCAGAGGCCGCTGTGCGTGTCCACTTTCAGCGCGGATTTGTCTGTCCCAGCGGCGACGTAGAATTTCCAGAGGGGCGGGTCTTCGGGGTTGACGCGGAAATCGTTGTAGTGGGTCTGGACCCAGGCTCCTAGAAAATGGAGCGGTTCGTCGAAGGTGGCGGATTTGTTGAGCTGCGCGCACCAGGCGATGACGGCGAATGAGATGAGCAGGATCGTGCAGGCGGCGAGGGAGAGAACGCGGGTGCGCATCGTTGATGCCAATTAAGTTGACGCGCGGCCGGCCTGGAGAAGATCGAGGGGCTGGGCGCGGGCGACGCTGATGGCGGGCCAGATGCTGGCGGCGAGCGCGATGGCGAGGAGTGCGAGACAGCCGCCGGCGACGATTGCCCAGGGGATTTGCATATCAGGGCTGTAGCCGAGGAGATCGCCGGTGATGCGGCGGGCGTCGATGCTGATTTCGAGACCGGCGGCTACGCCGAGCGCGACGCCGACGAGTCCGAGCATGGTGGCTTCGGCGAGGATGAGGCGGAGGAGATCGCCGCGGCCGAGTCCGATGCTGCGGAGGACGCCGAATTGCCAGCGGCGGGATCGGACGGAGGCCATGATGGTGTTGGCGACGCCGAGAGAGGCGACAGCCATGGCGGCGATGGCGACGGTGCTGATGAGGTTGAGCAATCGGTAGAAGGCGCGTTCGATGCCGTATTTGATGTGGCGAACGTCGCCGGCGCCGAGGCCCTGGTTATTGAGGGCTTTTTGGACATTTTTCAGGAGATCGGCTTTGTCGATTCCGCCGACTAAATTTGCGCCGAAGAGTCGAGCGCCGGTGACGCCGAAATCTTTTTTAGCATCGTCGATGGAGCCGAAGACGCTGCCGGAGGTGCGTTGATCGAGGAGGTGGCCGAGATCGAACATGCTGATGATGACATCAGCGCCGGGGGACCAGATGATGGCGCAGATGGTGTAATTCTGCCAGCCGTTGACGGTGGTGCGGAGTGGGAAGGTGTCTCCGATCTTGAGATGGCGGGACTGGCGGAACTCGTCGGTGACGATGATATGGCGGGGCTTTTTCATTTCCTCGGCAGCACGGGCTTCGGCGGCCGCCTGCTGGTCGCGCGGGAGCGGGCGGCCGTCGTTGTCACGGAAATCCAACTGGATCATTTTTAGCGCCTGCTGGGGATCTACGCCGAAGAACATGATGCCGACATCCTGGCCGGAGAGAGCGGTGGCGAGTGCGAGGGAAGTTTTGCTGTCGCCGGCGGGCGTGGTGAGGACGACGGGGAGAATTTCGCCGGGGGCGATGCCGGAGACTTTGGCCAGGGTTTTTTGATCTTTCCAGGAAATGATGTCGGGGCTCCAGATGAAGATGTCGGGAAAGTGGTCGGGAATTTGCCAGCCGCCGATGAGGGTGTGGCCCTGAATCTGGAGGGCGATGAGGGTGGCCAAGCCGACCATCAGCGCGGCGGCGGTTCCTGCGGCGCGCCAGATGCCGGTGCTGAGTTGCTTGCGAAGGAGCTGGATGGGGAGCGCGAAGCTAATAGCGAGAATTGGGGCGAGGATGCGTTCGACGGCCCAGACGAACATTGGGGCGAGCAGGAAAAAACCTAGCATGATGCCGGGCAATCCGAGGATCAAATGGCCGAAGAAGCGGAAGGCCTGGGCGGTGTTGTTTGGATCGTGAAAGCCGAGGGATCGCAGCGGGATTTCGACGGGGCTGAAGATGACGACGGGATCGAGGGAGATGAGAATCAAGCCGATGAATGCCCAGCCGAGCGGGGGACGATCTGCGCGCGGGGTGCTATGAGCGTTCATCGCCTCAAGGGGGCTGATGCGGGATGCCCACCAGGCGGGGAGGAGGCTGGCGCACAGAGCGCTCAGGAGAGAGCCGCCGCCGGCGAAGAACATGCCGGGGACGTTGAAGACGACGCCGGCCGCGAAGAGTTCATTGAACTTTAGTTGCAGCAGCTTGATCCAGAGCATGCCGAGGGGAATGCCGACGAGGATGCCGATGGCGGAGAGGGCGAGGCCTTCGATGACGAGAAGTTGGAAGACCTGGGATTTGATTGCGCCGACGGCGCGAAGCATGCCGAGGGTTCGGCGGCGTTCGGTGACGCCCATGCTGAGGGTGGAGAAGATGATGAACATGGCGGTGAGCATGGCAACGGCTCCGCCGAGGTAGCTGAGGATTTGGACGCCGCGGAGATTTTTTTCGAGTTCGCCGGCGTTTTCGCGGCGCATGCGGAGGCGGAGATTTGGATCGAGCGCGGCCAATCGGTCGGTCCAGCGCTGCTTGAAGGCGTCAAAGTTTACGCCCTCGCGGAGGAAAATGCTGATTCGGGAGACGAGGGGCGGACGGTCTTCCTGGGCCAGATGCTGGAGGGTTTCGATGGGGACGTAAATGGTTGCCCAGCGGCCGGCGAAGAATTCAGGCTTATGGACGATGCCGATGACCTTGACCGAAACCGGATGGATGCCGGGGAGCATTATGGTGTCGCCGGTGGTGACGCCGAGCCTTTCGGCGGCGACCTGATCGACGACAGCGACGTGGCCGTCGGATGTGTCGAACCAATGTCCATCGGTCAGGTCGAGCGAATCGATGCTGGTATCGTCGGGCCTGCGGACGCCGATGAGATTGACGCCGACCTTGTCGGCGGGAACAGCGCCGGCGGCGACGTGGTCGGGATTTTTTTGCGGGGCAGCGGCGCCCGCGGCGCGGTCGAGCGTGCGGCTGGATTCGAGGCGGCCGATGACCTGGCGCACGGCGGGGTCGGCGGCGAGATCCTTGACCAGTCCTTCCGGGACGAAGCCCTGCAAATCGTTGGAGGGGGAAATCACGGCGTCAAACGCGCCCATGTAGCGGTTGAGGAAGGTCAGGGCGGAAGCCTCGAGCGATTTGTATCCGCTGGTGACGGCGACGACGAGGCTGACGGAGAGCGCGATGGCCGCGATGGTGAGCAGCATCCGCATTTTGCGGACTTTGAAGGTCGAGAGGGTCAGGCGGAAAAGGAACATGGTTTCATCTGAGGCAATCGGAATATTGCATCGCGAGATCGTGACTGGTCTGGTTTTCGGTGGAGAATCGTTTGACGAATTGTCCATCGCGAATGACGGCGACTTCGCGGGCGTATACGCCGACGACGGGTTCGTGGGTGACCATCACGATGGTTTTATTGTGAATGACCGAGAGGTCGCGGAGGAGTTCGCAGACGGAGCGGGAATTGGCGCTGTCGAGATTGCCGGTGGGTTCNNGGCGGTCGGCGATGCCGAGGGTTTCGAGGAGATGTTCGACTTTATCGCGCGCGGGGCGGCCGTTGGAATGTTCGAGCATGAGGGGGAGCGAGATATTTTCTTCGGCGGTGAGTGTGGGGATGAGGTTGAAGGCCTGGAAGATGAGGCCGATGTTTCGGCGACGGAAGATGGTGAGTTCGCGGTCGGGCATTTTGGCGAGATCTGAGCCGCTGACGCGGACGGAGCCGGAATCGGGGCGGGCGAGGCCGGCCATCAGATGGAGGAGGGTGCTTTTGCCTGAGCCGCTGGCGCCCATGATGGCGAGGAACTGGCCTTGATGGACTTCGAGATTGATCGAGGCGAGCGCGGAGATGGAACGGTCGCCCTGGCGAAAGGTTTTGGTTACGTTTTCGACGACCAATGGGTGCATGGGGCTGTTTAGGACTATAGCGGGAGAATTTGAAAATCAGAAGGCTAGCAATTTGTCATTTGTCCCCGGCGCGCCGGGACTTCGCTTTGCTCAGCATTTGTCACTGGTCATTTGCCAGTTGATTTGGGGGTGAGCATTTCTATGGCGCGGCGGGCGGTGGTGTTTTGCGGGTCGTCGGTGAGGGCGCGGCGGAATTCGGTGAGGGCCTGGTCGGGGTGGCCGTGGGTGACGAGATAGGTTGCCCAATTGGTGCGGGCTTGGGCGTCATTGGGATATTGGCGGAGGAGCTCGGTGAATTGACGTTCGGCTTCGGTATTGTTGCCTTGTTGGGCTAATACGATGGCGTAGTTATTGCGGAGTTGGGGATCGTTTGGGCGACGGGTGAGGGACCGGGCGTATGTTGTGGCGGCTTCGCTTAGTTGGCCGGCATCGCGAAGGATATTTCCGCGGTCGAAGAGAAGGAGAGGATCGTCGGGCTTGGTTTGGAGGGCGCGGGTGTTGTATTGGAGGGCGGATTGCCAATCGTTATTGGCGAGGGAATCGAAGGTGAGAATGTGCAGGGCGGCTACGCTGCCGGGGTTGGTGGCCAGGGTGTAGTTGCAGAGGGAGGTGGTGGATCGCCAGATTCTGGATTGGCGGTTGGAGGCGATGGCGAGGGTGGCGATGAGTAATAGGATCAGGATTCCGAATGCGCGTGGAATCGTGGATGCGAATAGTGCGACGGCCAGGGCTACGCCAAGCATTGCGAGGTAGGCGTAGCGATCGGCGACGGTGGAGAAATATTGGAAGTTGAAGGAGGCTAGGCCGAGGACGGGGAGGAGAGAGCAAGCGCTGATTGCGATGGCCGCTGTGAGTCGGGGGATTTGTTTTCGCCAGATGATTAGCGTGACGGCGATGATGGCTGCGGCGGCGGCGGCCCACCAGAATGAGGGGTGGGAGAGGAGCCAATCGGGGCTGCGGCTGTAATCGATGAGGAAATGGATTGGAGCCACGATTTTCCGCGCGTAAAACGCGAGGGCGTCGAAGGCGATGATAGGACGGAACCAAATTGGAGAGCGAAAGACATCCGTGGTGGGTTGAACGAACCAGGCGATGATCAGATCGGCGCCGGCCATAAGGAGCCAGAGCGCTATGCAGCGGATTTCGGAGCGGGCGCGTTTGCCGAGGATGATTGTTAGTAATAGTGGTGTTACGGCGGCGGTGGGTTTTGATAGGAGGGCCAGGATGAAGAAGAGTGTTGCGATTGTGATGCGAAGTGAGCGATGACGATTGATGGCTTGCAGGTAGATGAGAATAGCGGCAAGCGAGAGAGCGCCGGCGAGGAGGTCGCGCAAGCCGGAGACCCAGGCCACGGCTTCGACCTGGATTGGGTGAACGGCGAAGATGGCTGCGCCGGCGGCGGATGGCCAGTTTTTTCCGGTCAGCCGGCGAAGGATGAGATAGACGAGGATTGTTGCGATGGCATGGACGATGAGGTTTAAGGCGTGGAAGATTGTTGGGTTGAGTGAGTTGCCGTGGGCTGGGGCGAGGGNNGGGCGGCGGTGGCTAGCCAGGTGGTGTAGGTGACGGGGACCCATAGGCCAAAATAGGGTTTGGACCAGTAGCGCTCGAGGGCGTGAATCGTTGGCGGATTCATGTCCGGGTTGCGGGCGACGTGTTCCATGTCGTCCCAGTTGACGAAGCCATTTTGTAAGACTGGGTAGAAGGTGGCGGCTGTTAAGGCTGCCAGAAGCAGGCAAATCCATGGAGTGGAGCGGCTTGCGGATGGNNGGGACATGGGATAATGGGCATTTGAACTTGGGGGGGAGTTCGGGTCAAACCGGAGTTTTGGGTCAAACCAGGTCAAAAAAGACCGGGCGGCGGCTATTCCCACGGTTTGCGGGTGCTATATAATCGCCGGGCTTACTTGTTCCAGCGAGGAGTTGTTGATGCCCGGTATGACGATGACGGAAAAGATCATGGCGAAACATGCGGGACGCAAGCATGTTGTGCCTGGTGAGAATATCTGGGCGGATGTGGACATTCTCATGACGCACGATGTGTGCGGGCCGGGGACCATCGGCATTTTTCATGAGCGGTTTGGCCGCGATGCCAAGGTGTGGGACAAGAACCGGGTGGTGATCATCCCGGATCATTACATTTTTACGGCCGATCAGAAGTGTCACCGGAATGTGCAGACGCTGCGCGATTTCGTGAAGGAGCAGGGGCTGCGGTATTTCTATGATGCGGAGTTCGTGAAGAACGAGCCGACGATGCCGAATCCGTATCGGGATCCGACGAAGACGAGCTACAAGGGAGTTTGTCACAAGGCGTTGCCGGAGGAGGGGCATGTTCGGCCGGGCGAGATTTTGCTTGGGACGGACAGCCATACTTGCACGGCCGGGGCGTTTGGGCAACTGGCCACGGGAATTGGGAATACGGATGCGGCGTTTGTTTTGGGGACGGGCAAATTGTTGNNCTCGTTGTGGCTGAAGGTTCCGCCGACGATGCGGTTTACGTTTCATGGGTCGATCCCGGCTTATTTGACGGCGAAGGATTTGATCCTGGCGGTGATCGGTGAGATCGGCGTGGATGGGGCGACGTATCGCAGCATGTATTTTGCGGGGGATGGGATATCGTCGTTGACGCTGGAAGACCGCATGACGCTGACGAACATGGCGATCGAGGCGGGCGGAAAAAATGGCGTATGCGACGTGGATGATAAGACGCTGAATTATGTGCGAAATCGGAGCACGATTCCGAATTGGGATGTCGTGCGCGATGATGCCAACGCGGAATATTGTTTTGAGGCGGAATGGGATCTGGCGACGCTGGAGCCGCTGGTGGCCAAGCCGCATAGCCCGGACAACCGCGACACGGCGCACAATTGCCGGGAAGTGAAACTGGATCAGGCGTATATCGGAAGCTGCACGGGCGGGAAGATCACGGACATGATTTTCGCGGCGAATATTCTCAAGGGGAATACGGTGAAGATTCCCACGTATGTCGTGCCGGGCAGCACCGAGGTGCATGCGGACATGAAGCGGCTGAATCTTCGCGGGGCGGAGAAGGGTCCGAACGAGAAGAGCATCGAGGATGTGCTGAACGATGCCGGGTGCATGGTGGGCGCGAGTGGATGCAGCGCGTGTCTGGGCGGCCCGAGCGATACGTTCGGGCGATTGCAACGGAGCGAGGTGTGCATCAGCACGACGAACCGGAATTTCCCGGGGCGGATGGGGAGCACGAAATCCGCGGTGTATCTGGCGTCGCCGCTGACGGTGGCGGCGAGTGCGCTGCGGGGATATGTGACGGATCCACGGGAATATGTGAGTGAGCCGATCGAAACGGGGAGCGCGGGGGTGATGTGAGAGGCTGGCGACGGTAGTATTCCGAACGGATGGGCATGAACTCCGACATTGGCAACGATCGACTTGCCGCGATCGTTCGGCGCGCGGCGCGTATTGATGCGGATTTGCGGGCGCATCCGCCGAAGCCGCTGGCGGAGTCGGATTCGAAGCGATTGTCCGACGCATTGCTTTGCACTTCGAATGATTCGATATCTCCGACGCAACTGTTTAACCGTCTGCGCTGGGGCGGGCAGGCGGTGTTTGTCACGCCGGACCGAGACGCGGCGGCGCGGTTCAGCCTTCGGCTCGCGGACAACGGGTTTGAGATCACGCAGAAGCCGGCGACGGTGACGCGTGGGCCGCTGGGGTTGCCGATTCCATTTTTCTTGCAGAAGACGCATTATTTCGTCGCCCGCAAGGTGCAACTGATTGTGCCGGGGGAGACGACGGATCGGTTTACGTATCACGTGCATCTGGAGCGCGCGGAGGCGGGCGGGGATTACGAAGTTGTGAAAGAGGTGCCGTCGCTGGAGATGGTGATGGCTCGGCTGCGGGCGAAGTGGCCGGATTTGGGTGATGAGGTCATTGAGAAGCGGGCGCGGAAGTTTTCGGACAAGATATTTCCGGTTTTTCTGACGCGCGAGGCTGCGATATTGAAGATCGTCAACCGCGACTTGCCGGAGACGTATCGGGGGCGGGTTCCGAGCCTGCTCAAATTGGAGAAGGATGATCGGGGGTATGCGCGGCGGCTGCATTTGAGCTGGTTGCGAAACGGGGGCGAGCAGTTGAGCCAGATGGAATTCGCGCGGCAGAGCGCGGATTTGCTGCGGGCGTTGCATGATGATGTGGGGATAATGCACCTGGATTTGCGGCTGGATAATTTTGTGATTACCCCGGCGGGGGTGGGGTTTGTCGATTTTGGGTCGGCGGTGAGGGCGGATGAGAATCTCAAGCAGAGCCCCCTGCTATCGAATCTATTTGAAGAATTGATGCGGACGAGCGAGATTCAGCGGATGCTGTTTCGGATGACCAAGACGGGAGAGGTGACGAGCGAGGCGATCAGCGGCGGTCTTCATAAGGTGGACAAGGCGGTCGATTATTTTTATCTGGCGATGCAGATCAGTTCGCCGCACGCGAATCCGGATTTGAAGGATTTGATTCGATACGACAAACAGGGACGGGAGGCGAAGTTGCTGTCGAAATTGACGGATCAGATTCTTCGTCCGGCGGACCCGGCGAAGCCTCCATTCAAATCCGCCGGCGATATCCTGCGGGGGATAGAGGACTTAAAATCAGCCGAGACGCGGGCGGGGAGAGCGGATTCGGAAAAATCCGGAAATGTTGAAATATTCACGCCAGACTTGAAATCATAAACCGGATAAAGTATATATACGGCTACTTATGAGCCCTTAGTGTATTCATTGGTCTACATTCGAGGCTTGCGAATAGCGGTTGAGCATGCGGATTATCCGTCAGGCAGCTTTAGAGGACAGCGGCTGATTCGAGAAGGGATCGGAGGCGATCAGGATTTTTTTTTCGCGTCGGAAGCCATGCGCTTCAAAATCATTTCGGCGACTTCCGCGCGGATATCCTGCGGATAGAGGCCGAGAATTGAGGCCTGCACGACGTCGGATTGGGTGGTGAACCACTCGATGATCCGGCTGGTGGTGGCAATCTGCGTCATTCCGAGCCGATCGCACAGGCCGGTGAGCGAGTCTTTGGCCTCGGGCAGAAGCTCGATGCGCATGATGACACGACGGGAGGAGCTGTTGTTTGGCATTTTCCAGGATCCTTAAAACAAAGGGCTTACGACCTCAAAACGATCAAAGAATAAACTCAAGAGACGTAATTCATCGCGGCCAGGCGGGGCTATTTTGCCTTGCCGGAGCGAGATGACATCCGCTTTAGCAATTGGCCCGCAAGTTGCGCGAGGGCCTGATCGGAAAGCGTGGCCATGACCGCGGTTTGAATTACATCGTCCTGACGGATGAACCAGCCGACCAGGCGGGACATGACGGCGATTTGCGTCATCCCGCGTTTGGAACAGATTTTGTCTAGTTCATCTTTGGCGCCAGAATCAAGTTGTATCCGCATGATCGAACGTTTGTCTGCCATTTTTGTTGACTCCAATTAGCAGGCCCGAGAAATTCAGGCCATCGAATGTACTCCAATTCCGAGATATTAAACACCGGGCTGACTGGTTGTGCCGAACAACCAGGAGCCCCTCATCGATTCAGGTTGCGGCCGGTCAGGGCGCGGGCGATCGTGGACGGGGAGTTGGGCACCGATTTGGGGCCGTGGTCGTCCACCAATTGAGCGGTGAGACGGCGATTTCCCTCGACGAGCGGCTTGCCGATGATCTGGGCAATTTGATTCACTTCCTCCTGCTTCTGCATCAATACGATTTCCAATTCCTGAAGTTTGGCATTGACCTCTTCGTATTCCTGGAGCGAGGCGGCGTAAAGTTGCTCACCTTCGCTAATCCATTCTGTTATTGTTTTGGTCACAATCCGGCACCTCCAATAGACCGACCCTCTACGAGATTAACTATCACTATTATGATAAATAAAATTTCGATAGTCTGGAATGGACACGCTAGTTCAACGACTTTTGATTCAAATGGCAAGAAGAATCGTTCATACAAACAGTCTTTATTGGGGAAATGGGTGATGAGGTGGAGAAGGTCTTATGTCTAAGGCGCGGCGTTCGAGGATTTCATATTCCCGTCCAGCGCCGAAAAAGATTGGGGATTTCATTTAAGTAAAGGGTAACGTGGCGGCGGCCCGTTGTATCAAGCCGTTAAATGCAGCGCATCTCAGCAGCGAGTTTGTTTTCCCCATTGGCACATGGCGGCGATGACGGGCTTGAGGCTCTTTCCAGCCGGGGTGAGGGAATATTCCACTTTTGGGGGGACCTGGGCGTAAATCTTTCGGCGGACGAGGCCATCGCGTTCGAGTTCGCGGAGTTGGCGGGCGAGCATTCTGGGGGTGACCGGCATGAGCAGACGCCGAAGCTCGGAAAAGCGGCGGAGGCTTGGGTCAAGGTGATACAGGATCAGGACCTTCCATCGGCCGCCGATCAGGACCAGCGTGCGTTCGGCGGGACATCGGATTTGGGTTCGCCGCATGATGCCATCAAATGATATACATTTGATACTTGGTATGCAAAGAGCTTGTATTTCACTTTTGAAAATCTGATGGCTACGATTGGGCATGAATCAGACGATTGACGAACAAGCGGGCGTGGAAGCCGAGCCGGAAGCGCTGGATGCGTATTCGCGGACGGTAATGAACGCGGCGCAGACGGTGGGACCGGCGGTGGTGAACATCGAGGTTCGGCATGGTGACGCCAAGGCGGAGCATCGCGGCGGGAGCGGGTCCGGGCTTATCTTCACGCCGGACGGTTTTATCCTGACGAACAGCCACGTCGTGCATGGAGCCGGGCGGATGGAAGTGGCATTGCCCGACGGCCGGCGATTTGACGCGGAATTGGCGGGGGAAGATCCGCATACGGACCTGGCGGTGATCCGCATCAATGGGCCGAACCTGCCTTGCGCGGTGCTGGGTGACTCCGGCGCGTTGCGGGTGGGACAACTTGTGGTCGCGATAGGGAATCCGTATGGATTTCAGTCCACGGTCACGGCAGGCGTGATTAGCGCGACGGCTCGCAGTTTTCGGTCGGCTTCCGGGCGGCTGATCGATAACGTCATCCAGACGGATGCCGCCTTGAACCCGGGGAACAGCGGCGGCCCGCTGGTGAACGGGCGCGGGCAGGTGATTGGGGTGAACACGGCGATCATTCGCCCGGCGCAGGGAATCTGTTTTGCGATCCCGAGCAATACGGCAACGTTCGTCGTGGCGCAGCTGCTGCGATTTGGGCGCGTGAAACGAAGTTACATTGGAATGGGCGGGCAGGATGTTCCGCTGCATCGGCGGATATTGCGGCATCACAAGATTCCCGGCAGCGGCGGCGTGCTGGTGATCCAGATCGAGCCGGGGAGCCCGGCGGAGCGAGCGGGAATCCGCGAGGGAGACATCGTCGTTGAGTTTGACGGCGTTGGGACGGAGCGGGTTGACGAATTATACCGGTTGCTCACGGAAGAACGCGTGGGGAAATCAACCGAAGTGGTGGTGCTCCGCGGATTGGAGAAACTGGCGCTGTTTGTCACGCCGGGCGATGCGAGTTGAATTCCGCAGCTATGGATCCAGTAGGGTCGGGGCGACGGAATCGGCGCCTTTGGCGGCGAGGGCAATTTCGTTCAAGGATGCTTTGCCGCCGAGGCGGTAGCCGCTATAGACGACCCACGCGTCGCGGCCGCGCGTCATGGCGTAGCCGATGATGTGAAATTTATCGTTCTCGCCTTCGAACCAGCAGCGACCCAGCGGATCGGTCCATTGCCCGAGCAATCGGCCCTGAACCTTCTGGGTTTCCGAGTACTTGGCCTTTGCAAACCAGACAAGCATCTGCGCGGAGATCGGAACGGGGGTTCGCGCGTAGGCGACGCCCATGCCGACCTGGTGATCGGGTGAACGCCATTGCTGGTGGGAAAAAAGCACGTTTTCCTGCGGGACGAGCAGCACCCAAAGCTCTGGGGGCGCGCAGGTTATTCTGAGGAGTGAATTGACGTGCAGGGGTGTCAGTCCGGATTTGTTCAGCAGGGACTGGTGGATATCCAGTTGTGTGGAGGAGACATTTTGATATTGGCAGCCGGCGCAGAAGGCGGTCGCGGTCGCGGCCGCGACCAAAATTCTACCCATTAAAGATTGGGGAAAAGCCATAGACATCAGCTCTCCAATTATCTTTATACCCCAAGATACGGGGTGCGGTCGTAAAAGCGGTAGCGCGTGTAGGGATGCAGGGGTACGGCGGTCTAAATTATCGGTCCGGATTTTCCGGTCGTCCGACGTGGGTATTTTCGCGAGCGCGAACGGCCGTGTCAAACTCATCCGGTGCGACCGGCTTGGCGCGGAACGTGCCGGCATAAACGGTCCAGCCGTCCCAGCCGTCAATGATGAGATTGGCGTGAATTCGGTATAAGCCGCCCTCGGCGACGAAACGGATTCCGGGAAGATTGGCGTCATCCTCACGGCTTAGGAGCTTGGCTTCGCCTTCGGTTGTTTTCATTTCGCTCAGAAAGCCTGAGAGGGCGAGATTCAATCCGATCGGGAGTGGCATGGTGAAGTGAATCACGCCATACGCGGTTGCGCCTGAGGGGCTGAGCCAGACTTCGTGAATATGGTTGGGGCCGGTTTTGAGCGCGTCGGGTTTCCAGCCAATGGGCGGATCGCAAACCGCGATGACATCGGGGTTGAAGGCCGGCAGAGTCAGGCCGCGCGTGTCGGGATTTTTCCAGTCGGCGCGAATCTGATTGAGGTTGGGCCTGGGTTGTCCGCAGCAGCCCTGGACAAGCGGAAGCACCGCCGCCAGCATGGCAACAGGCCAACGCAGGCGGCGGAGAATCACTTTTTTGCGGCGGCCGGGGGGGCGGTCTTTTGAAAGCTGTAGGTGCCGCCGAATTTCTTGCTGAAGCGTTCGACGCGGCCGGCGGCGTCGATGAATTTCTGCTTGCCGGTGAAGAACGGATGGCAGGAGCTACAGATATCGACGTTGATTTTGGGGACGGTGCTGCGGGTGACGAAGGTGTTGCCACAGGCGCAGTGGACGTTGCAATTACGGTATTTTGGATGGATTTTCGGTTTCACGGACAACTTCTCCTTTTAGTCCGGTCGTGCGTTGGGCCATATTGGCTTCACGTCAGCCGGGCTATTTTGGGGCCGGGCAAGTTAACAGGCCAGGTTGGAAAAGGCAATTGGATGGTAGGCCGCCGAAGAAGGTCATTCCACGCGGCCATTCCGGGATTTGCGGCGTAGCCAGGGGACGGCGGATTCGGCGGGGACCATTTCCTCGATAAGGCTGCGCTGGGCGCGTAGCAGGTCGCTGCGGGTGATGATGCCGACGGCGACATGAGGATGGGCGCGGTCGACGATGATGAGGCGGCCGACATCGTGGCGGATCATTTCGTTGGCGGCTTCGCGGAGGGATGACTCGGGATGGACCGTGATTGGGGGACGGGCAATCACGTCGCCGAGGCGCGTGTCGGGGGTGTTCTTGGGATTGTGGAAATCGCGGAGCGTGAGGACGCCGACGAGCTTTCCCGCGGCGTCGGCTATGGGGTAGCCCTGGTGGGTAAAGCCGGGCTCGCCGGAGGTAACGCGCTGGCGAATGGATTGGATTCTCTCGTCGGCCCCGAGCTGGGTGATTTTCAGCGAAGCGATCTGAGAGACCTTGGCGCTGGCGAGGAAATCGGAGGTGTATTCGCTGGGGACTTCGACGCCGCGGCGGGCGATTTTTTCGGTCATGATGGTGTTGCGCATGAGGAGGCAGGAGACGAAGTATGAGGTGGCGCAGCCGCCGAGGAGCGGTAGGAGGCCGAGGGGTTGGAGAGTGGTTTCGTAGGCGAAGACGACGGAGGTGAGCATGGCGCGGGACGCGCCGGCGAACATCGCAGCCATTCCGACGAGGGCGGCGATATGGATGTCCACCCCCGCGCGTGGGAAGACGTGGATGGAGGTAGCGCCGAGGAGAAACCCCAGGCCGCCGCCGATGGTAAAGAGGGGCGCGAGCGTTCCGCCGGAGGTTCCGCTGCCGAGGGAAATGGCCCAGGAGACGAATTTGAGGGTGCAGAGCGATACGACTGTCCAGAGAGCGAGATGGGACATGAGGGTGTCGCTGATGTTTTCATATCCGACGCCGAGGGTTCGGGGCTGGAAATAGCCGATGATTCCGACCGGGATCGCGCCGATGGCGGGCCACCACATCCAGTGAATGGGGAGTTTGTCGAAGAGATCTTCAACGGCATAGACGGCGCGGGTAACGAAGACGGAAGCCGCGCCTACGATGGCGCCCATGATGAGGTAAATTCCCATCGCGGGGAGGGACGGTTGCAGAAGATTCGGCAACTGAAAGACGGGATAGGGCATGTGGAGGGTGAAGCGGGTGCCGGCGGCGACGGCGCTGGCGAGGGCGACGGGAATGAAAGATCTGGGGCGGAATTCGAAAAGTAATAATTCGACGGCAAGGAGAACGGCAGAGACGGGCGTGCCGAAGATTGCGGCCATTCCGGCGGCTGCGCCGG